>NZ_CM001165.1:5123610-5436944 GCF_000213055.1 Streptomyces sp. Tu6071
CCCGGCCACGTCCTCCCGGACGACCGGCCCGAGGACGAGTCCGTACGCGCCGAACTCGACGCCGAGTACGACGCCGAGCGCGGCATCACCCCCCAGCTGTGGACCGGCGACCGCACCCCGCGCGACACCGCGCTCGACGGGATGCCCGCGACGCCCGAACTCCTCGCGCAGGTCGACGCGCTGCCCGCCGCGAAGGACATCCCCGACATCGACGAGGCGCGCGCCGTCGCCCCCGAGGACGCCTACGGGCTGCGCCGCCTCCTGCGCGGCTTCGGCCGCCCGCTGACCCTCAGCCTCCTGCTCGTCGCCGTCGACGCGGGCCTCGGCCTCGCGCTGCCCGTCCTCATCCGGCACGGCATCGACGACGGCGTCAACCGCATGGCGCTCGGCGCCGTGTGGCTCTCCGCCCTCCTCGGCCTCGGCGCCGTGCTCCTCCAGTGGGGCGCGCAGTTCGGCGAGAACCGCATGACGGGCCGCACCGGCGAGCGGATGCTCTACGCGCTGCGCCTGAAGATCTTCGCGCACCTCCAGCGGCTCGGTCTCGACTACTACGAGCGCGAGCTGACCGGCCGCATCATGACGCGTATGACGACGGACGTCGACGCCCTGTCGTCCTTCCTCCAGACAGGGCTCGTCACCGCTTTCGTCTCCGTCGTCACCTTCTTCGGGATCATGGCGGCGCTCCTCGTCATCGACGTCGAACTCGCCCTGCTCGTCTTCGCGACGCTGCCCGTGCTGATCGTCTCGACGTACTTCTTCCGCAAGCGCAGCGTGCGCGCCTACAAGCTCGCCCGCGAGCGGATCTCGACCGTCAACTCCGAGCTCCAGGAGATGGTCGCGGGGCTGCGCATCGTGCAGGCGTTCCGGCGCGAGGAGTCGGGCTACGAGAAGTTCTCGCGCGACGCGCGGGCGTACCGGCAGGCGCGGGTGCGGGGCCAGTGGCTCATCTCCGTCTACTTCCCCTTCGTGCAACTGCTCTCGACGGCCGCGACGGTCCTCGTCCTCTCCGTCGGCGCGCACCGCGTCGACGCGGGCACCCTCACGACCGGCGCGCTCGTCGCCTACCTCCTCTACATCGACCTGTTCTTCTCGCCGATCCAGCAGCTCTCGCAGGTCTTCGACGGCTACCAGCAGGCGAGCGTCTCACTCGGCCGCGTGCAGGAACTCCTCGTCGAGCCCACCTCGACGGGGCAGGCCGCGCGCCCGCTCCCGGTCGGCGAGCGGCTGCGGGGCGAGATCTCCTTCCGGAACGTGGACTTCGCGTACGGGGACGAGACGGCGCTCCACGACGTGGACCTCACCCTGCGGGCGGGGCAGACCGTGGCCTTCGTCGGCGAGACCGGCGCGGGCAAGTCGACGCTCGTCAAGCTCGTCGCGCGCTTCTACGACCCGACCTCGGGCCGCGTCACGGTCGACGGCACCGACCTGCGCGAGCTGGACCTCGCCCAGTACCGGCACCGGCTCGGCGTCGTCCCGCAGGAGGCGTACCTCTTCGCGGGCACGATCCGCGACGCGATCGCCTACGGGCGGCCGGAGGCGAGCGACGCCGAGGTGGAGGCGGCGGCGCGCGCGGTCGGCGCGCACGACATGATCGCGAGCCTGGACGGCGGCTACCTGCACGAGGTCGCGGAGCGGGGCCGCAACCTCTCGGCGGGTCAGCGCCAGCTCATCGCCCTGGCCCGCGCGGAGCTGGTGGACCCGGACATCCTGCTCCTGGACGAGGCCACGGCGGCTCTCGACCTCGCGAGCGAGGCCCAGGTCACCCATGCCACGGAACGCCTCGCGGGCCGCCGCACGACGCTGGTGGTCGCCCACCGCCTGACGACGGCCGCGCGCGCGGACCGCGTCGTGGTGATGGACCAGGGCCGCGTCGCCGAGGACGGCACCCACACGGACCTCCTGGCCCTCAACGGCAAGTACGCGCGGCTCTGGCGGACGTTCCTGGGCGAGACGCTGCCGGAGGACGCCGGGACCGACGCGCGGGACGGCGGGCCGGAGGCGGTCGGGGCGCGGGTCGTGTGAGCGCGGCGCGGGTGGGGCGACGGGGCGGCCCGGCGCTCGCCCCGGGTGCCGCGTACCTCCCGGGGCCTCACGCCTTCTCGATGCGTTCCACCAGCTCCGCCGGGCTCGCGTGCCAGGGGGTGCCGTGGCCTGGAAGGACCCAGGAGGCGGGGACGGGGGCGAGGCGGGAGAGCGAGGCGTGGGCCTCGGCGGGGTCGTCGGTGAAGGGGGCCGGCTGGGGGCCCGTGCGGCCGGTGAGGACGTGTCGGGTGGTGAGCGCGTCGCCGACGAACACCGCGTCCGCGACGGGAACGTGCACCGCGACGCTGCCGGGGGAGTGGCCCGGCATGCCGATGATCACGGGGCTGCCCGGGAGGTCGAGGACGTCGCCGTCGTGGATCTCGGTGACCTCGGAGACGTACTTCGCGCGCAGGGCGTTCTTGCGGAGCGAGTAGCCGAGGAAGCCGAGCGCGGCGCCGGGCCGCATCGGGCCCGCCGGGGTCTTCGGCTTCTCCCCGGTACGGGTGCGGTGGGCGTCCGCCTCGTGCACGAAGACCGGGACGCCGTGCTCGACGCGGAGCCGCTCGGCGAAACCGATGTGGTCCGAGTCGCCGTGCGTGAGGACGAGGCCCTTGATGTCGTCGGCGGTCCTGCCGATCTCGCGCAGCTCGCGCTGGAGGTCGTTCCAGTGCCCGGGGAGCCCGGCGTCCACGAGCGTGATGCCCTCGGGGGCGTCGATGAGGTACGAGGCGACGATGTCGTTGCCGAGGCGGTGGAGGTGCGGGGCGAGCTTCATGGACGGACTCCCGTACTGATGGCTAAGCGGTTTAGCTTTCGCGGCTAAGGTACATAGCTATGATGGCTACAGTCAATAGCCTTCGAGCCGCTTCCGAGAGGTGGACCATGCCGAGCCCCGAGAAGACCTCCCTCGCCGTCATCGTCGCGGCGGGCCGCGAACTCCTGGAATCGGAGGGCCCCGAGGGCCTCACGATGCAGAAGGTCGCGACCCGCGTGGGCGTCCGGGCCCCGTCCCTCTACAAGCACGTGGCCAACCGCGCGGCGCTCCTCGACGCCGTGGCCGAGGCGACGGTCGAGGACCTGGCCGACCGCATCGCCCGCACCGACGGCACCGTCCCCGCCATCGCCCGCTGCTACCGCGCCTTCTCCACCGCCCACCCGGAAGCGTTCCGCCTCGTGATGCACTCGACCCACGCCCCCCGCCCCGCCCTCGCCCGCGCCGCCCAGCCCCTCATCGACGCGACCCGCGCCCTCGTGGGCGAGGACGAGTCCCTGGACGCCGCCCGCTTCGTCACCGCCTGGCTCACCGGCTTCATCGGCATGGAACTCAGCGGCTCCTTCCGCCTGGGCGGCGACGTCGACAGGGCCTTCACGTACGGCCTGGACACACTGCACCGGGGGCTGGAGCGGTGAACGGCGCCGGCGCGGCCCGCCCCGCGTGGCGCCGAGGCCGGGGAATTCGCGGTGCGCCGCCCGCGCGGTGCCGACGCGGCGCGCTCCGGTCCCGGGCGCGGGGAACCCCCGCCCGCCCTCACTGGTGCCCCCTCACCCCCGCCCCGCCACCCACGCCCGCAACCCCGTCCCCAGGAGCGGCAGGGGGTGCCAGGTGCGGGCGTATGCCGGAGGGGCGGCGTGTGCGGCGGTGAGGGCCGCCACCGGGATGCGGGTGGTCAGGGCGCGGAGGGCGGCGCGGGTGAGGTTCTTGTTGTTGCCCGCGACGTTGCCCGAGGCGCAGCCGGCCGCGTAGGAGACGGGCGGGGTCTGGGCGCCCGTGATCAGGCACGGGGGGCGGACGCCCGCCCGGTGCAGGTGGGCCGCCACCGTCTCGTAGCGGTGGGTCGTGTGGCGAGCGCCCATGAGGTTGCGCCAGAGGCCGGTGGTCTGCGAGACCCCGTACAGCGCGAGCACCGCGCACAGCGCCACGACGTACGGGCGGCGACCGCGTGCCGCGTCGAGCGCGGTCGTCGCGAGGGGGAGCGCGAGGAGCGCGTAGGCGGGGAGGAAGAAGCGGGGGGCCGAGTAGCCGAGGGTCAGGAGGTACGGGAGGCTCAGCGCGAGCGCGCCCGCGAGCGGGAGCCACACCGTGACCCCCCGCGCCGCCCGCCCGGCCCCGTGCCGCCCCCGCACCGCGCACACCAGCCCCAGTACCGGCAGGAGCAGCCACCACCAGGTGAGCCACGGCTGGTACGGCTCGATGTCGCACGGGCGGCACAGCAGCGGCCCGTTGACGCTGAGCCAGGCGTCGCCGCCCGCCCAGCGCAGCCCCATCTCGCCCTGCACGTCGCTGGAGACCCGCAACCGCTCCCCGATCCCGCCCCAGCGCCCGTACGCCTCCACGACCCACGGCACCGCGCCCGCCACGACCCCGCCCGCCACCGCCGCCATCGGCGCGAGCCGCCGCAGGGGCCGGTGCGCCAGGCACGCGAGCCCGAGCGGCAGGGCGAGCCAGCACCCGTCCGGGAAGCGGAGCAGCGTCACCCCGGCGACCGCGAGAGCGACCCCCCACCAGGCCCGGCCCCGTGCCCCCGCGCCCCCGGCCGTTCCCGCCGCGCCCCGCAGCAGCCACCCCGTCGCCGCCACCGCCCCCAGCGCCACCCACAGGTTCGGCATCGCCTGCGGCCCGTACAGCAGCGCCGTCCACAGGGAGGCGAACAGGCCCGCCGCGAGGGCGGAGCGCCCCGCGCCGAGCAGGGGGCGCCACACCGCGAAGGCCCCGTACAGGCAGGCCGTCGAGAGCAGCGCCAGCCAGAGGTGCACCGCGTGCGGCTCGTTCGTCAGCCAGGTCAGCGGGGCCGTCAGGTACGTCACGCCGCGCGAGCGCGGGGCGGAGAAGTAGGCCGCGGGGTGGTGCGGGTCCGTCTGGGACACGTAGACGGACTCGTCCCAGCCGAGGCCCAGCCACGGGACGACGGCGGCCAGTTGGACGAGGCCGTAGGCCAGCGACACGAGCGCGAGCGGGGAGGGACGGCGGTGCGTGCGCGCGGGAACGCGGGTGGGCGCACCGGACGGCGGGGTGAGGGCGGTGGGGGTGCTCATCGCCGACACCTTGACCCACAGTGGTAATCGTACGAAACATGACGCGCCGGGCATATCATCTCGCCCCCGCCCGGCCGCGACCATCTGGCCGCCCGTCACCTCATCCGCTACGTTCCAGCACACGAGCCGACAACCCGTCACCCGGCCCCCGGGAGCCCCCGGCCATCCCCCGGAAGCCCCCGGCCCCACCCGGACAAAGGAGCCCCGTGCGCGCACAGACGCTGAGAGCCCTCCTCGCGACCCTCGTGGCAGGCACCCTCACCGCCGGCATAGCAAGTACGGCCACTGCGGCACCCCCGCCCACCGCCCTCGCGAGCCCCGGGAGCGCGAGCGCCGCCCCCGCGACCTCGCCGGGCGGGAGCCCCGCCGCGCCCGACACGCGCGACATCAAGGAACGTCTCCTCTCGATCCCCGGCATGAGCCTGATCGAGGAGAAACCCGTCAGCGGCTACCGCTACTTCGTGCTCGCCTACCGTCAGCCGGTCGACCACCGCCACCCTTCGCGCGGCAGCTTCACGCAGCGCCTCACCGTCCTGCACAAGGACACGAGCCGCCCCACCGTCATGTACACGAGCGGCTACAACGTCTCGACGAGCGCGAGCCGCGCCGAGCCGACCCGCCTCGTCGACGGCAACCAGGTCTCCGTCGAGTACCGGTACTTCTCGCCGTCCCGCCCGCAGCCCGCCGACTGGTCCAAGCTCGACATCTGGCAGGCCGCGAGCGACCAGCACCGCCTCTACCGGGCGCTCAAGAAGGTCTACGGCCGGAACTGGCTCGCCACGGGCGGCTCGAAGGGCGGCATGACCGCCACGTACTACGAGCGCTACTACCCGCACGACATGGACGGAGTCGTCGCCTACGTCGCGCCCAACGACGTCGACAACGCCGAGGACTCCGCGTACGACCGCTTCTTCGAGCGGGTCGGCACCAAGGAGTGCCGCGACGCGCTCGACGCCGTCCAGCGCGAGGCCCTGATCCGCCGCGAGCCGCTGGAGAAGAAGTACGCGGACCAGGCGAAGGCCGAGGGCTGGTCCTTCGGCACCGTCGGCACGCTCGACAAGGCGTACGAGGCCGTGGTCCTCGACCTCGTGTGGGGCTTCTGGCAGTACTCGGGCGAGGCCGACTGCGCCGACGTGCCCGACGCCAGGACGGTGAGCGACGACGACCTCTACGCGTACGTCGACGCGATCTCCGGCTGGTCCTTCTACACCGACCAGGGGCTCGACCCGTACACGCCGTACTACTACCAGGCCGGTACGCAGCTCGGCGCCCCCAGCATCTCCCTCCCGCACCTCAAGGGCCTGACGCGCTACGGCTACCAGCCGCCGCGCAACTTCGTGCCCCGGGCGATCCCGATGCGCTTCGACCGCCGCGCGATCCCGGACGTCGACCACTGGGTGCGCCACCACGCGCGGCACATGCTCTTCGTCTACGGCGAGAACGACCCCTGGGGCGCGGAGCGCTTCCGGGTCGGCCCGGGGGCGAAGGACGCGTACGTCCTGACCGCGCCCGGCGCCAACCACGGCGCGAACATCGCGGGCCTCGCCACCGGCGCGCGTGAACTCGCCACGGCACGCGTGCTCGACTGGGCGGGCGTGGACGCGGGCACGCAGGCCGCGGCCCCGCTCGCGCGGCTCGACAAGGCCCCGGCGGAGGAGCCGAGGCTCCGGCCGTAGGCAGTTCGCGGCGGAGCGGTACGGGGTTCCGGCGGGGCGTCAGCCGCCCGGGGAAAGGGGCCCGGGGCCGGGCGTGACAGCCCCCCCCCGGGCCCCGTACCGGCACCGCGCACCTCACCGGAACCGGGGCACCGCGTAGCGCGCGCACGCCGGGGCAGTGCGCGCGGAGCGGACGCGGGGCGGGCACGCGCTCCCGGCGCACCGCCCGCACCGTGCCCGCCGCCCCCTCACTCGTACGAGAGGCCCCGCCCCACGGCGTACAGCGTCCGCTCCGGCGCGTCGGCGCGGGTCACCGGCACCGGCAGCCGCCCGTGCGGCCGTGCGCGCCCTGTCAGGACCCGTGCCGCCGCGCTCACCTCCACGTCGCTCCACCCGTACGCCGCGAGCAGCGCGCGCACGCCGTCGGGCAGGTGCGCCGCGTCGTACGGGTTGCGCAGCGCGACCGCGACGACGGGGACGCCCGTCGCGACGAGCGCGGCGAGCAGGGCGCGCTGCGCGGGGTCGGTGTCGAGGCCGTACGTCGCGACGACGACGGTGTGCGCGCGGCGCGCGGCGGCGACGGCCGCGTCACGTGCCGCGGCGTCGGGCGCGGTGCCCGTCGTGCGGCGCGTGACGCGGAAGCCCTCCGCCTGGAGGGCGCGCGCGAGGACGCGCGTCGCGGGCCCGTCGCTGCCCGAGGCCGAGGCCGGATCGACGCCGAGGACGAGCAGGTGGCCCGCGTCGGCGCGCAGCGGCAGCGTGCCGTCGTTGACGACGAGGGTCGTGCCCCGCTCCGCGAGCCGGTCGGCGAGGGCGCGGTGCGCGCGGGTGCCGACGCGCCGCTCGACGGCCGCCTCGTCCACGTACGGCTCCGCGAGCAGCCCGCGCCGCCGCTTCAGCGCGAGGACGCGCAGGACCGAGGCGTCGATCCGCTCCTCGGTCAGCTCGCCCGAGCGCAGCGCGGCGAGCACGGAGCGGTGCGCGAGACCGAGGTCGGGCGGGTCGAGGAGGAGGTCGACACCCGCGCGGAGCGCGAGCACGGGCACGCGGTCGTCGCCGTACTTGGTCCGTACGCCCTCCATGCGCAGCGAGTCGGTCGTCACGACGCCCTCGTAGCCGAGTTCGCCGCGCAGGACACCCGTCACGACCGGGTGCGAGAGCGTGGCCGGGTCGCCGGTCGGGTCGAGCGCGGGGAAGGCGAGGTGACCCGTCATCACGACGTCCGCGCCCGCCGCGATCGCGGCGCGGAACGGGGGCGCGTCGAGCGTGTCCCACTGCTCGCGCGTGTGCGAGATGGTCGGGAAGCCCACGTGCGAGTCGGTCGCGGTGTCGCCGTGGCCCGGGAAGTGCTTCACGGCGGCGGAGATCCCGGCGTCCTCCTGGTAGCCGCGCACCTGCGCCACGACGAGGCGCGCGACGGCGTCCGGGTCCGCGCCGAAGGAGCGCACACCGATGACGGGATTCGCGGGATTGACGTTGACGTCCGCGTCGGGCGCCCAGTCCTGCCGCACCCCGAGCGCCGCCAGTTCCCGCCCCGCGAGCGCGGCTGCCTCGCGCGCGCCCGCGCTGTCGCCGCCCGCGCCGAGCGACGCGGCGCCGAGCCCCATCGCGCCGGGCAGTTGCGTCGCCGGGGGGCCGATCCGCTGGACGGCGCCGTGCTCCTGGTCGATCGAGACGAGCAGCGGTACGGGGACGCGCAGCCCGAGCCCGGCACGCTGGACCTCGTTGGAGAGCGCGGCGACCTGCCGGGGCGAACGGATGTTGCCCGCCCAGCCGAAGTAGATGACGCCGCCGAGGTGGTAACGGGCGATCATCTCGGCGGCCGTCGCGAGCCCGAGGTCCTCGCGGTTCGCCTTCGCGTCGGCGGCCGAGGGCGCGGTCGCCGACGCCCCGTGGAAGCGCATGACGAAGAGCTGCCCGACCTTCTCCTCGGGGGTCATCCGGGAGAGGAGACGCCGGTCGGCGAGGGGATCGGGCGGGAAGAAGGCGGTACGGGCCGGACCGGCGGGCGCGGGCCGCGCCGCCCACGCCGTACGGGTCCCGAGCGCCCCCGCGGCCGTCCCGAACACCCCGGCCGCGAGCACGGCCCGCCGCCGGGGCAGCCCCCCGCTCGTCGTCTCCTGCGCCATACCGCCACTCCCGTCCTCGGGACCGGCCCGGGGCGGGCGGTCCTCGGGGCGCCCGTCAGATGATCCGAAGAGCGCCGTGCTCCCTCGGGCATAGCGAGCGGCGGGGGGAGGGGGCAAGGCGCCGGGCGGGCATGGGGCCGGACGGGGGAGGGGACGCACCCTGAGCGGGGGCAGGGGGGGCGGAGGAGTGGGGCCGGTGGCCAGGGCGTGCGGGGCGCGGGGAGGGGGCACCCGCGTACGCCGGTCCGTGGGCCGGGGCCCGCGCCCGCATGACCGCGCCCCCGGCCGGGCAACCTCTCCCTCCGTACGGCTTCGCACAGCCGTACGGGAAGGGGAGGCGCCGTGGAGGCCGAGACCGTCATCGCCGTCGCCGCCACCGTCGTCGCGGTCGGCTCCCTGTGGGTGAGCTGGACCCAGACCGCCGCGACCCGCGAGCACAACCGGCTCTCGGTGCGGCCGGTGCTCCAGTTCCGGCGCTTCCGCGACAGCGGCGAGGACCACGCCGGGATACGTCTCAGCAACGCGGGCCTCGGGCCCGCCGTCATCACGCGCTGCGAGGTGCGGATCGACGGCGAGGACTTCGGCGGCTGGAGCCGGCGCGCGGGCGCCCGGGTGTCGGAGCTGTCGGGACGCGCGCCCCTGCTCTACTCGCTCCACCCGGGCACCGTGCTGCTCGCCGGGGAGCGCGTCTTCCCCAGCCGGCTCGTGCCCTTCGACCGGGAGGCCGACGCGGAGTACTGGCGGATCGTCGACGAGCGCCTCGACATGGTCGTGCACTACGAGTCGGTCTACGGGGGCGAGGGACTGACGGCCCACCTGCGCCCGAACGCCCCGCCCCCGCGCGGGGAGCCCCCGGCTCCCGGCACCTCAGCCCCCGGGCCCTGAGCGCCCGGCCTCTGAGCGCCCGGCCTCTGAGCGCGCGGGCGGCTGCGCGTGGCTGCCCCCGGGACCGGTACGGGGCCAGACGCCGCGCCCGGCACCGCACCCGACGCTCAGCCCGGCACCGCACCCGACGCCCAGCCCCGTACCGCGCCCGCTCCCTCCCCGCGCGCCTTGTCTCACGCCGCCTCGTTCAGCAGCCTCCGCAGGTACTCCGCGCCCGGTCCGAGCAGCGGGGCGAGGTCGGCGGCGTCCGCGTACCACCGCTTCTCGTACTCCCAGCACAGCCACCCGTCCCAGCCCTCGCGCGTGAGGACCTCCACGACCTCGCCGAGCGGCAGCACCCCGGCGCCGAGCGGCAGCGGCGTCGTGTCCTCGCGCGAGGCGATGTCCTTGACCTGCACGTATCCGAGGTACGGGGCGAGCGCGAGGTAGGACTCCTCGGGCTGCTCGCCGCCGAGCCACGTGTGCATGGTGTCCCACAGGGCGCCCGTCGACTTGTGCCCGACCGTGCCCAGGACGCGGGTCGCCGCCGCGCCCGTGCGGTGCGAGTCGTGGGTCTCCAGGAGGATGCGGACGCCGAGCCCGGCCGCGTGCTCGGCGGCGAGCCCGAGCCGCCGCTCGGCGGTCGCGTCGGCCTCCGCCCCGCTCTGCTCCGTACCCCCGCCGGGGAAGACCCGGACGAAGCCCGCGCCGAGGTCGTGGGCGAGTTCGACGAGGGCGCGCATCTCGGTGACGTGCGGCTCGTCCTCGCCGGGCTCGGCGACCTTCACGTACCCGGCGACGCCGAGCACCTCGATCCCCCCGGCGGCGAACGCCTCGCGCGCGGCGGCGCGTTCGGCGGCGGTACTGGTGAGGTTGAGCGGCTCCTCGGGGTGGGCGCGCAGCTCCACGCCGTGGTAGCCGTGCGTGGCGGCGAGCCGCACGATCTCGGGGACGGGCATTCCGGGGACACCGAGGGTGGAGAACGCCAGTTTCATGCCTTGTGCTCCTTCGTCGCTTCTGTCGTGGCCCCGGCGGGCCGTCTGTCGCACAGCCTGACCGCAGGCGGCACACGTATTCCTGCTGGCGCGCCGGGACCCGGCGCGGCTCCGGCACGGGTACGGGTCCGCTGCGGGCGCGGGGTCCGGTGCGGGTACGGCCTCAGGCACGGGCGCGGGTCGCCGGTACGGGGCACGGGTCCGCGACAGGCGGGAGGTTCCGCCAGGGGTACGGGGCCGCCCCGCCCCTGTCCCGCCCGCCCCTGTCCCGCCCCGCTCCCACCCGCTCCCTACTTCGCCGCCCCCGTCGACCCCCGTACCACCAGCTCGCCGCCCACCAGTTCCTCGCCGCCCGCGGGCGCCGCGTCGCGGCCCGTCGCGATGCGTCCGGCCCGCGCCCCCGTCGCCTGGAGCGGCAACCGCACCGTCGTGAGCGCCGGGAGCGCGTCCGCGCTGAAGGGCAGGTCGTCGAAGCCCGTCACGGACACGTCCTCGGGCACCCGCAGCCCCCGCTCGCGCAGCGCCGCGCACGCGCCGAGCGCCACGGTGTCGTTCGCCGCGACGATCGCCGTCAAGTCAGGTACGCGGTCCAGGAGTTCCCCCACCGCGCGGTAGCCGGACGCTCTGTCGTACGCCCCGTGCACGGTCGCGCCCGGCAGGTCCTCGATCCCCGCCTCGGCGAGCACCGCCCGGTGGCCTTCGAGGCGGTGCCGCGTCGTCGTGCGCTCGGGCGGGCCCGCGACGCAGCCGATGCGGCGGTGCCCGAGCGCGAGGAGGTGCGCGGTCAACTCCCGCGCTCCCGAACGGTTGTCGAAGGTCAGCGCGGTGACCCCGGGCCCCGCCTCGGGCAGCGGAGGGCGTCCCAGGAGGATCACGCGCGTCCCCGCGGCCCCGAGCTTGCGCAGCTTGTCGGCGACGGCCGCGCTGTGCGCGGGATCCTCGACCGCGCCCCCGGTGAGCACGACGGCGGCGGCGCGCTGGCGCTGGAGCAGCGTCAGGTACGTGAGTTCGCGCTCCGGGGCACCCCCCGTCCCGCACACGACCGCGAGCCGTTCCCCGCCCGCGCGCCCCCCGGGCCCGCCGATCTGGGACTGCACCGCGCTCGCGATGATGCCGAAGAAGGGGTCGGCGATGTCGTTGACGAGCACCCCGACGAGGTCCGAGGTCGCGGCGGCGAGCGAACTCGCGGGCCCGTTGAGCACGTAGTCCAGTTCGTCCACGGCCCGCAGCACCCGCTCCCGGGTGCCCTCGGCGACGGGGTAGTTGCCGTTGAGCACCCGGGAGACGGTCGCGGGCGACACCCCCGCGCGGGAAGCCACATCCGAGAGCGTCACGGTCATCTCGTCCTCCGGGACCGGTCGGGCCGGCAAGGAAGCCAGCGGGCGGGGGTCTTGTCGTCCCCGTTGCGCAGAGGCTAGCGTCTCCCCTCGTAGAAAGCGCTTACCAAGTGAGCTTGCCGATCGCCGCGAGAAGGGACCCCCGTGGAACGCAAGACGGTGCACATCGCCATGAACGGTGTGACGGGGCGGATGGGCCACCGCCAGCACCTCGTCCGCTCGATCCTCGCGCTGCGCGAGCAGGGCGGGCTCGACCTCGGCGACGGGACGGTCCTGTGGCCCGAACCCGTCCTCCTCGGCCGCCGCGAGCACGCCCTGCGCGCCCTCGCCGAGCAGCACGGACTGACCCGCTGGTCGACCGACCTCGACGCGGTGCTCGCCGATCCGGCGATCGACATCTACTTCGACGCGCAGGTCACCTCGGCGCGCGAGGAGGCCCTCAAGAAGGCCATCGCGGCGGGCAAGCACATCTACACCGAGAAGCCCACGGCGACCGGTCTCGACGGCGCGCTCGACCTCGCCCGCCGCGCCGAGGCGGCCGGCATCAGGCACGGCGTCGTGCAGGACAAGCTCTTCCTGCCGGGCCTGCTCAAGCTCAAGCGCCTCATCGACGGCGGCTTCTTCGGCCGCATCCTGTCCGTGCGCGGCGAGTTCGGCTACTGGGTCTTCGAGGGCGACTGGCAGGAGGCGCAGCGCCCGAGCTGGAACTACCGCACGGAGGACGGCGGCGGCATCGTCACCGACATGTTCCCCCACTGGGAGTACGTGCTCCACGAGCTGTTCGGCCGCGTCCGCAGCGTCCAGGCGCTCACCGCGACCCACCTGCCCGAGCGCTGGGACGAGCACGGCAAGCCGTACGAGGCGACGGCCGACGACGCCGCGTACGGGATCTTCCAGCTCGAAGGCGGCGCCGTCGCGCAGATCAACTCCTCGTGGGCGGTGCGCGTCAACCGCGACGAACTCGTCGAGTTCCAGGTCGACGGGACCGAGGGCTCGGCGGTCGCGGGGCTGCGCAAGTGCCGTGTCCAGCACCGCTCCTCGACCCCGAAGCCGGTGTGGAACCCGGACCTGCCCGCGACGGAGGTCTTCCGCGAGCAGTGGCAGGAGGTCCCGGACAACGGCGAGTTCGACAACGGCTTCAAGGCGCAGTGGGAGCTGTTCCTGCGCCACGTCTACGCGGACGCCCCCTACCACTGGGATCTCCTCGCGGGCGCGCGCGGCGTCCAGCTCGCCGAGCTGGGCCTCAGGTCCTCGGCCGAGGGCCGCCGCGTCGACGTACCGGAGATCACGCTGTGACGCTCCGACTCCCCTCCCCGGACGGCTCCTTGCGGCCGTACGAGCCCGGACCCGCGCCCGCGCCGGGCGTGCACGCGGGCGGCCCGCTCACCTCCCGCACGGTCTTCTCCGCCGCGCACGTCGTCGCGGACCCGTACGCGGACGTCAGCGCCGACGACCCGGCGGCCGTCGACTGGGACGCGACGCTCGCCTTCCGCCGCCACCTGTGGCAGCAGGGCCTCGGTGTCGCCGAGGCGATGGACACGGCGCAGCGCGGGATGGGCCTGGACTGGCCCAACGCGGCCGAGCTGATCCGCCGTTCGGCCGCCGAGGCGCGCGCCGTCGGCGGGCGGATCGCCGCCGGGGCGGGCACGGACCAGCTCGCTTCGGGCACGCTCGACGAGATCCGCGCGGCGTACGAGGAGCAGTTGGCGCTCGTCGAGGACGCGGGCGCGCAGGCGATCCTCATGGCCTCGCGCGCCCTCGCGGCGGCGGCGCGGGGCCCCGAGGACTACCTCACGTTGTACGGGCACCTGCTGCGCCAGGCCCGCGAGCCGGTGATCCTGCACTGGCTCGGCCCCATGTTCGACCCGGCGCTCGCGGGCTACTGGGGCTCGGCGGACCTGGACGCGGCGACGGAGACGTTCCTCCAGGTCATCGCGGCGCACCCGGACAAGGTCGACGGCATCAAGATCTCGCTGCTCGACGCGGACCGCGAGATCGCCGTGCGCCGTCGCCTCCCGGCCGGGGTCCGCTGCTACACGGGCGACGACTTCAACTACCCGGAGCTCATCGCGGGCGACGCGCAGGGCTTCAGCCACGCCCTGCTGGGCATCTTCGACCCCCTCGCCCCGCTCGCCTCGCGCGCGGTCCGCGCCCTGGACACGGGAGACGTGCGCGGCTTCCGTGAAGTCCTGGACCCGACGGTGGAGTTGTCCCGCCATCTCTTCCAGCGGCCGACGCGCTTCTACAAGACGGGCGTCGTGTTCCTCGCGTGGCTCGCGGGCCATCAGGAGCACTTCGCGATGGTCGGGGGCCACCAGTCCTCGCGCTCGCTGCCGCACCTCGCCCGCGCCTACGAACTCGCGGACGGGCTCGGCCTGTTCCCCGACCCGGAGCGCGCCGCGCGGCGGATGCGCGCGCTCCTCGACGTGTACGGAGTGCCCCGGTGACAGCGCACGCGCGGTTCAGCATCAACCAGCAGACGGTGAAGCAGCTCCCCCTCCCCGAACTCGTCGGTGCCTGCGCCGATCTGGGGGTGCGGAACGTCGGCCTGTGGCGGGAGCCCGTACAGGCGTACGGCCTGGAGGCGAGCGCGGCGCTCGTGCGCGACGCGGGCCTCACGGTCACGACCTTGTGCCGGGGCGGATTCCTCACGGCAAGTGAACCGGGGGCCCGGAAGGCCGCGTTGGCCGACAACCGCAGGGCGATCGACGAGGCGGCGGCCCTCGGCACGCGGGTCCTCGTCCTCGTCTCGGGCGGACTCCCGGACGGCGAGCGCGACTTGCGGGCGGCCCGCGAACGCGTGGCCGACGCGCTCGCCGAACTGGCGCCGTACGCGGGCCGGTCGGGCGTCCGGCTCGCGATCGAGCCGCTGCACCCGATGTTCGCCTCGGACCGCTGCGTCGTCTCGACGCTCGCGCAGGCACTCGACCTCGCCGAGCGCTTCCCGGCCGAGCAGGTCGGCGTCTGCGTCGACACGTACCACGTCTGGTGGGACGACCAGGCCCCCGCCGCCCTGGACCGCGCGGGCGCGGGAGGCCGCATCGCGACCTTCCAGCTCGCCGACTGGATCACCCCCCTCCCCGCCGGGGTCCTCAACGGCAGGGGCCAGCTCGGGGACGGCGCAATCGACCTGGCGTGGTGGCGCGAGCGCGCCGACGCGAACGGCTACGACGGCCCGATCGAGGTCGAGCTGTTCAACGACGAGCTGTGGGCGGGGGACGGCAGGAAGCTCCTCGCGACGACGGCGGAACGCTTCGCGCGCTACGTGTGAGGGCGGAGCCGGGGCCCCTCGGCCACCGCGCCCGGGGGCCTCTCGGCCGCCCCGCCGGGGGCCGCCGAAAAAACTTCCAGAGGTCGTACAACCCTCCACCCCCGTGCCAGGTCATACGTGGTGTCGCCAGGGATGGGGGGGAAACCCGGGGGGGATTCCCGAGGGGGGAAGCCCTGTGCGACGGGGGGAAACCGGAAGGGCCCGACCGCCGAGGCGGACGGGCCCTTCCGGTCTCTCACGGAGGGTTCCGGGGCGCGTTTCCCGCGCTCAGCTGCCCGCCGACGCCGCCACCGTGGTCCGCTGGCGCCGTTGGAGGGTGAGCACCACCAGGCCCACGAAGACCTGGACGGGCAGGGGCACGTCGCCGAGGTCGGCGGTCAGGCCGCCGCGGATGCCGCTGCTGCGGAACTCGCCCAGGACGCGGCCGTCCGCGACGAGTTGCCGCTTTCCGCGCAGGAACGAGGGGCGCTTCAGCTCGTACGGGCCGCCCTCGCCGGTGACGAGCCAGTGCCCGCCTGAGCGGTGCGCCTCGGCGCGCACCGTGCCACCCGCGAGCATCTCGAAGGAGCGTCCCCAGCTCCCGGAGCGGAACTCGAAGGTCTCGCCCGCCATGTCGAGCTGCCCGCCGGACCTCCAGACGCGGGAGGACCAGGTCCCGACGGACATCCCGTTCACCAGTACTTCGTAGCCGCGCCCGAAGGTGCTCTCCGGCTTGATCTCCAGCATGGTGCGCTCCTCGGCCGACTCGTGGACTGAACCGCGGTCCGCGGCCGGGTGGGCGCGGACACGCCCTAGCCTGCCCGGGAACGCCCGGTGAACACCGGCGGCGCGCACCGCGCGTGCGACCGGAGCGCGGACGCCGCGTCCCCCCGCCGGGTTCGGGGGACGCCACCCGCCGCCCGGCCCCCGGCGATACCGTCCCCCCATGGCCCCCAGCACTCCCGGTGACCAGGCCCGCGCCACCGCATCGCCGCTCGCCGTCCTCGAAGCGACGCTCGAACGCATCACCTTCGCCAGCGAGGAGAACGGCTTCACCGTCGCCCGCGTCGACACGGGCCGCGGTGGCGGTGATCTGCTCACCGTCGTCGGGGCCCTGCTCGGCGCGCAGCCGGGGGAGGCGTTGCGGATGCGGGGGCGGTGGGGCTCGCACCCGAGGCACGGGAAGCAGTTCGTCGTCGAGAACTACACGACCGTCCTGCCCGCCACGATCCAGGGCATCCGGCGGTATCTCGGCTCCGGGCTCGTGAAGGGCATCGGGCCCGTCTTCGCCGACCGGGTCACGCGCCACTTCGGCACGGACACGCTCGACGTCATCGAGCACGAGCCGAAGCGGCTCATCGAGGTGAAGGGGCTCGGGCCCAAGCGCGTCGCGAAGATCATCGCGGCGTGGGAGGAGCAGAAGGCGATCAAGGAGGTCATGGTCTTCCTCCAGAGCGTCGAGGTGTCCACGTCGATCGCCGTCCGCATCTACAAGAAGTACGGGGACGACTCGATCGAGGTCGTGAAGGCGGAGCCGTACCGGCTCGCCGCCGACGTCTGGGGCATCGGCTTCCTCACGGCCGACCGCATCGCCCGCGCGGTCGGCATCCCGGAGGACAGCCCGGAGCGCGTCAAGGCGGGGCTCCAGTACGCGCTGTCGCAGGCGACGGACCAGGGCCACTGCTACCTTCCCGAGGAACGTCTCATCAGCGACGCGGTGAAGCTCCTCGGCGTCGACACGGGGCTTGTGATCGAGTGTCTGGGCGAGCTGGCGGAGGACCCGGAAGGGGTCGTGCGGGAGCGGCTGACGGACCCGGACGGGCAGCCGGTGACCGGCGTGTACCTCGTCCCCTTCCACCGCGCCGAACTCTCCCTCGCGGGCCAGGTCCGCCGCCTGCTCACCGCGCCGGAGGACCGGCTCGCGGGCTTCCAGGACGTGGACTGGGGGCCGGCGCTCGGGTGGCTCGCGCGGAAGACCGGCACCACGCTCGCCCCGGAGCAGGAGGCCGCCGTGCGGCTCGCGCTGACCCGCAAGGTCGCGGTCCTCACCGGAGGCCCCGGCTGCGGGAAGTCGTTCACGGTGCGCTCCGTGGTCGAACTGGCCCGCGCGCGGCGGGCGAAGGTCGTGCTCGCGGCGCCGACGGGACGCGCGGCGAAGCGGCTCGCGGAGCTGACGGGCGCGGAGGCGTCCACGGTGCACCGGCTGCTCGAACTCAAGCCGGGCGGGGACGCGGCGTACGACAGGGACCGGCCGCTCGACGCGGACCTCGTCGTCGTGGACGAGGCGTCGATGCTGGACCTGCTGCTCGCGAACAAGCTGGTCAAGGCGGTCGCGCCGGGCGCGCACCTGCTGCTCGTGGGGGACGTGGACCAGCTCCCCTCGGTCGGCGCGGGCGAGGTGCTGCGGGACCTGCTGAGCGAGGGCGGCCCCGTCCCCGCCGTCCGCCTGACGCGGATCTTCCGGCAGGCGCGGGAGTCGGGCGTCGTGACGAACGCGCACCGCATCAACGAGGGGCAGCACCCGGTGACGCAGGGGCTGAAGGACTTCTTCCTCTTCGTCGAGGAGGACACGGAGGCGGCGGGGCGCCTGACGGTGGACGTCGTGGCGCGCCGCATCCCCGCGCGCTTCGGCCTCGATCCCCGTACCGACGTGCAGGTCCTCGCGCCGATGCACCGGGGCCCGGCGGGCGCGGGCACGCTCAACGCGCTGCTCCAGCAGGCGCTGACGCCGCCGGGGCCGCGCACGGAGGAGAAGCGCTTCGGCGGGCGGGTCTTCCGCGTGGGCGACAAGGTCACGCAGATCCGCAACAACTACGAGAAGGGCGAGAACGGCGTCTTCAACGGCACGGTCGGCGTCGTGACCGGTCTCGACACCGTGGAGCAGCGGCTGACGGTCCGTACGGACGAGGACGAGGACGTGGTCTACGAGTTCGACGAGCTGGACGAACTCGCGCACGCCTACGCGATGACGATCCACCGCTCGCAGGGCAGCGAGTACCCCGCCGTCGTCGTCCCGGTCACGACGAGCGCGTGGACGATGCTGCAACGCAACCTGCTGTATACGGCCGTCACGCGCGCGAAACGTCTCGTGGTCCTCGTCGGCTCCCGCCGCGCCCTCGGCCAAGCGATCCGCACGGTCTCGGCCGGCCGCCGCCACACGGGCCTCGCGGGCCGCCTCCGCGCCCCGGAGGTCCCCGGGCAGCGCGCGGCGGGCCCCGGGCAGCGCGGGGCGGGCGGGGGAGCGGGTGCCGAATCTCCCGCGTCTCACTCTTCCCGGTGAAGTTCTTACGGAGCGGGCCCCCGCCCACCGCACGTACCCCCGAACCCGCCGGGTCCTCACCCGGTGGCGTCGTCCGCGCACGCGCCGTACTCGCCGGTACCCCCGGTGTGTCTCCGGCGGATGACGTAGGGAAAAATGATCGATCAAAACGGTGGGAAACGTCACCCTGCCCTTCCGCAACCGGATGGGAGGCGGCAGGATGGCAAGGCTCTCGACGGCACTCAGTGCCGCCAATAGGGCCAATGGTCGGCCCCGAGTGCACTTTCCTCGTCCGAATGGGGGAAGGTAGACACAGTCAGGGCACCTCGAAGAAGAGGCACTACGTCGGTGAGGGATGACGTGAGCGAGAAACGCGACAACGCGGTAGTACTTCGGTACGGCGATGGCGAGTACACCTACCCGGTGGTCGACAGCACCGTCGGGGACAACGGCTTCGACATCGGGAAGCTGCGCGCCCAGACCGGTCTGGTGACCCTGGACAGCGGGTACGGGAACACCGCCGCGTACAAGTCCGCCGTCACCTACCTCGACGGCGAGCAGGGGATTCTCCGCTATCGCGGGTACCCCATCGAGCAGCTCGCCGAGAGCAGCAGCTTCCTGGAGGTCGCGTACCTCCTCATCAACGGCGAGCTGCCCAAGGTCGACGAGCTCTCGACCTTCAAGAACGACGTCACGCAGCACACCCTGCTGCACGAGGACGTCAAGCGGTTCTTCGACGGCTTCCCGCGCGACGCCCACCCGATGGCCATGCTGTCCTCGGTCGTCAGCGCGCTGTCCACGTTCTACCAGGACAGCCACAACCCGTTCGACGAGGAGCAGCGGAACCTCTCCACAATCCGCCTCCTCGCCAAGCTCCCGACGATCGCCGCCTACGCGTACAAGAAGTCCGTGGGCCAGCCCTTCGTCTACCCGCGCAACGACCTCGGCTACGTCGAGAACTTCCTGCGCATGACCTTCTCGGTCCCCGCGCAGGACTACGAGCTGGACCCGGTCGTCGTCTCGGCGCTCGACAAGCTCCTCATCCTGCACGCCGACCACGAGCAGAACTGTTCGACCTCGACGGTCCGCCTCGTCGGCTCCTCGCAGGCCAACATGTTCGCCTCGATCTCGGCGGGCATCAACGCGCTGTGGGGCCCGCTGCACGGCGGCGCCAACCAGAGCGTCCTGGAGATGCTGGAAGGCATCCAGGCCGACGGCTCCGACGTCGACACCTTCATCCGCAAGGTGAAGAACAAGGAAGACGGCGTGAAGCTCATGGGCTTCGGGCACCGCGTCTACAAGAACTTCGACCCCCGGGCGAAGATCATCAAGGCGGCGGCGCACGACGTCCTCTCGGCGCTCGGCAAGAGCGACGAGCTGCTCGACATCGCGCTCAAGCTCGAAGAGCACGCGCTCGCCGACGACTACTTCGTCGAGCGGAAGCTCTACCCCAACGTGGACTTCTACACCGGTCTGATCTACCGGGCGATGGGCTTCCCCACCGAGATGTTCACGGTCCTCTTCGCGCTCGGCCGCCTCCCCGGCTGGATCGCCCAGTGGACCGAGATGATCAAGGAGCCCGGCTCCCGCATCGGCCGTCCCCGCCAGATCTACACGGGCTACGTGAACCGCGACTTCGTCCCGGTCGAGGGCCGCTGACCCTCCCGTCGTCGTGATGCCAGGGCCCCGTCCGGAAGGGCGGGGCCCTGCTCAGCCCGAAAAAACCAGCCCGTCCGGGGGTCCCCCCGGCCGAAGGCTGGGGGAGGTTGAGGACACCGCGCGAAGCGCGGAAAGGCCCGCGCGGCCAGGCGCACCCCCTCCAGCCGCCCGCGCCAAGCGACCCGCGCAAAGCGAAAGGCGCCCCCCCGCCAGTCCCCCCACGGGCTGACGGTCGGGGCGCCTTCCTGTGCCCCGGGATCGGATTCCCCCCACGGGATCCGGCCGGGCGTTCAGGTGGTGCCGCGGTTCGCCGGGACGCGTACGCGCGGGAGGGCCGCTCAAGCTCCCCGGCCGCACGTCGTCCCGGCCTTCGCTGCGGAAAACATCCCCCAAGACGTTCCCCGCTGCCGGCCGACGCCCCCCAAGACGTCTCCCGGCATGGTGTGAGACCTCCGAACCAGGCACATGGTTACCCATGAAACGATGTGATCTGCGTCACGACGTCCTGACCTGCGCGTCCTGAACCGCGCTGAGCCCGGACGGAGTGTCCGGGCTCAGCGTAAGGGGCTTGCGGGGGCTATGTGAAGGTCCTGAGGCGAAGACTGTTCGAGACGACGAAGACCGACGAGAACGCCATGGCCGCACCCGCGATCATCGGGTTGAGGAGCCCGGCCGCCGCGAGCGGGATCGCCGCCACGTTGTAGCCGAACGCCCAGAACAGATTGCCCTTGATGATCCCGAGCGTGCGCCGCGAGAGCCGGATCGCGTCGGCGGCCACCCGCAGGTCGCCCCGCACGAGTGTGAGGTCCCCCGCCTCGATGGCGGCGTCCGTCCCCGTCCCCATCGCGAGCCCCAGGTCGGCGGTCGCGAGCGCCGCCGCGTCGTTGACGCCGTCGCCGACCATCGCGACCGTGCGCCCGCCCTCCTGGAGCCTGCGCACCTCGGCCGCCTTGTCCTGCGGCAGGACCTCGGCGACGACCTCGTCGATGCCGACCTCGCGGGCCACGGCCTCGGCGACCGCCCGGTTGTCCCCGGTGAGCAGTACGGGCCGCAGGCCCAGGGCGCGCAGCTCCCGTACCGCCTCGGCGCTCGACTCCTTCACGGCGTCGGCGACGGCGAGCAGCCCCCGCACCCGGCCGTCCCACGCGACGAGCACCGCGGTCGCGCCGTCCGCCTCGGCCGCCGCCTTCGCGCGCGTCAGCTCCTCCGGTACGGGGAGCCCGTCGAGCAGCGCGCCGCGTCCGACCCGTACCTCCAGGCCCTCCACCGTGCCCCGCACCCCGAGCCCCGCCTCGTTCGCGAAGGCGCTCACCGCCGGGAGCGTCCCGAGGCGCTCCTCGGCGCCCTCGGCGAGCGCGCGGGCCACCGGGTGCTCCGAGGCGTGCTCGACCGCGCCCGCGAGGCGCAGGACGTCCTTCTCGTCCGTGTCCCCGGCCGCGACGACCGTGCGCAGTGCCATGCGGCCCGTCGTCACCGTGCCCGTCTTGTCGAGCACGACCGTGTCCACGCGTCGCGTGGACTCCAGGACCTCGGGGCCCTTGATGAGGATGCCGAGCTGGGCGCCGCGGCCCGTGCCGACCAGGAGGGCCGTCGGGGTCGCGAGGCCGAGTGCGCACGGGCACGCGATGATCAGGACCGCCACGGCCGCCGTGAACGCCGCCGTCACGTCGTCCGTCGCGAGCAGCCAGCCCACCAGCGTCCCGAGCGCGATCACGAGCACGACGGGCACGAAGATCCCCGAGATGCGGTCCGCGAGCCGCTGGACTTGGGCCTTGCCGTTCTGCGCGTCCTCCACGAGCCGCGCCATGCGCGCGAGCTGGGTGTCCGCGCCGACGCGCGTCGCCTCGACGACGAGCCGGCCCGAGACGTTGACCGTCGCCCCGGTGACCGCGTCACCCGGACCGACGTCCACGGGCAGCGACTCGCCCGTGAGCATCGAGGCGTCCAGCGCCGAGGTCCCCTCGGCCACCGTGCCGTCCGTCGCGACCTTCTCGCCGGGCCGTACGACGAAGCGGTCGCCGACGCGCAGCGAGCCCACCGGGACCCGCACCTCGCGACCGCCCCGCAGGACGCCCACGTCCTTCGCGCCCAGTTCGAGCAGCGCCCGCAGGGCCGCCCCCGCGCTGCGCTTCGAGCGCGCCTCCAGGTAGCGCCCGAGCAGGAGGAAGCCGATGACGCCCGCGGCCACCTCCAGGTAGATCGTGGACGTGCCCTGGTCCGGGTCGACCGTCAGGTCGAAGCCGTGCCGCATGTGCGGCATGCCCGCGTCGCCGAGGAAGAGCGCCCACAGCGACCAGCCGAAGGCGGCGAGCGTGCCGATCGAGACGAGCGTGTCCATCGTCGCCGCGCCGTGCCGCAGGTTCGTCCAGGTGGCGCGGTGGAAGGGCCAGCCGCCCCACACCACGACGGGCGCGGCGAGCGTCAGCGAGAGCCACTGCCAGTTGTCGAACTGGAGCGGCGGGACCATCGCGAGCACGACGACGGGGAGCGCGAGGACGACGGAGACGAGGAGGCGGTGGCGGAGGTCGGCGAGACGGGAGTCCGCGGGGGGCTCCGGGGACGCGGCGACCGGTTCCGGCTCCGGGCCCGGCTCGGGCTCCGGCGGCAGGATCGGCTCCGCCGTGTACCCGGTTTTCACCACCGTCGCGACGAGGTCGTCGATGCCCACACCCTCGGGGTAGCTGACCTTCGCCTTCTCGGTCGCGTAGTTGACGGAGGCGGACACGCCCTCCATCCGGTTGAGCTTCTTCTCGATCCTCGCCGCGCAGGCGGCGCACGTCATCCCGCCCACGGCCAGCTCGACCTGGGCGGGCTCGGCGGCGGACGCGGAATCGGTCCCGGTCCTCGCTATGCCCGCCTCCTGCTTGTCCTGGAGCGGCGTGCTCATGTCGGGGGCCTCCGGTCGTACGGGTACGGGGTAGGGGTATGTGGTCGGCGCGGGACGCGGCGCGGGGCCGTCCCCGCGCCGCGGCGTACGGCGCCGCCGGCTCAGACGGTGCCGGCCAGCTCGTACCCCGCCTCGTCCACGGCGGCGCGGACGGCGGCCTCGTCGAGCGGGGCCGTCGAGACGACGGTGACCTCGCCGTTCGCCGCCGAGGCGCGCACCTCGGTGACCTCGGGAAGCTCGGTCAGCTCGGCGCTCACCGCGCCCTCGCAGTGGCCGCAGGACATGCCGCTGACCTTGTACGTGGTGGTGACGGCTGTGTCGGTCGCCATGGCGTTCTCCTCTTCGTGGGCCGCGTTCCTGGGGTGCGCGGGGGCGGCTGGGGTGTGCGGTACGCCGGGCGTACCGTGACGGGAGGGTCCCGAGGGATTCCCGGCAGGATCACCACTGTATACCCCTAGGGGGTATGATTCCAAGTGGGGTCGCGGCGGGTCATCGCCCGCCCCCAGGCGAGTGCGAGCACCGTGATCAGGGCGAGTCCCAGGACGGTGAAGAGCGTGTAGTAGTGGCGCTGCTCGCTCGTCGCGTCCACGAGGAAGTCGCGCGTGGACGCCGAGCCCCGTACCGGCTCACCCGTCGCCTTCTCGGTGAGCCACAGCGCGATGTCGTGCATCGAGTCCCACAGCGCGTGCAGCGCCGAGACGCCGAGGTACGCGACGGGCACGGCGGCGGTCAGCCGGTAGCGGCCGTCGGGGCCCCGGTGCGCGAGCAGCACGGCGCCCGCGAGCGCCGTCCACAGGCCGTGCCCGAAGGGGGCGAGCACCGCGCGCAGGATCTCCGTCTGGAGCAGCGCGCGCAGGTCGATGCCGTCGAAGGAGAGCGCGGCGTTGAACGCGTACCCCGAGGTCTCGAAGGCCGCGAAGCCGAAACCGACGGCGCCGCCGAGCACCGCGCCCGCGCGCGCCCCGTGCAGCCAGTGCGACTTCCGCACGAGCCACGCGAGCAGCAGGAGCTTCACGGCCTCCTCGATGAGCCCGACCGCCGCGTACACCCGCACCGAGGGGTGGAGCAGGAAGTACTCGGCGAGCGAGGAGCCGAGCACGCCGAGCACCCCGCCGGAGACGAAGCAGCTCAGCAGCGGGTGGAACCCGAGCCCCTCGCCGTGCCGCTCGTACGCCCACAGCGCGAAGGTCACCGGGATGAGGAAGCTGCCGAGCAGGATCAGCGTCGGCAGCAGCGTCGTGTTCTTCGTGAGGTACGAGACCCCGGCCGTCAGCGCCCACAGCACGGCCCCGATCCACAGCCAGTGCCGCCACAGCCCCGGCCGGATGCCCGTCTCGGGCCCCTCCACGTGATCCGGGACGGGCGGCGGGGGCGGCGGCGTGGACGGGCTGGACACGGTGGGGGCTCCGGGCGGGGTGCGGGAGTCATGCGGCCGTTCACCTTAAAACCGCCCGTACGCCACCAAAGCGGACGCCGCGCCGTGGTCCCCGACGGGGCAGGGCCCGTCCCCTCCGCGGCATGACCCGGCCCGGACCGCCCCCCAGCGGTCCGGGCCCGGCGTGATCCTCCCCGGAGTTCCCCCGGCCGGGGAGCGGATCGCTCGCGGGGCACGACGCTGTCATGCCAGGCCGGGGGCGGTCTTGGAAAAACCCGCAGCGCGCTCCCGATGCGCCCGCCGCGCCCCCGGCGCGTACGGAGAGGCGGTGGGGGCGGGCCCGTGGGGGAGGCGCCGCAGCGCTCGGTTCCCGCGCGAGGCCCCGCCCCGCTCGCCCCGTACGGAGGACGCCCCCGTCACAGCAGCAGGCTCGTCACCGCCCCGCCCAGCCGGTCGCTCACGTGCTCCCCGTCCGCCGCCCCGCCCGTCCCGCTTCCCGCGCTGCCCGACGCGGCCACCGCCGCCCGCGCCGCCGTGAAGGCACCCGGGGTCCGGCCGGTCATCGCCCGGAACTCGCCGCTCAGGTGGGCCTGGTCGTAGAAGCCGCACAGCGCCGCCGTCTCCGCCTGGCTCAGCCCCGACGTCAGCAGCCGCACCGCGCGCTGGAGCCGCACGACCCGCGCCGCCGCCTTCGGCGTGAGCCCGATCTGCTCGCGGAAGCGGCTCTGCACCTGCCGCTCGCTCCACCCCACCTCCCGCGCGAGCCGCCGCACCGGCACCCGGCCTCCGCTCCGCTCCAGCAGCCGCCACGCGTACTCGACGCGCGGCGACCACGCGGGACCCGCGTCGAGCCACGCCGTGAGGGCCCGGTCGAGCAGCGCGAACCGCGCCCGCCAGTGGGGCAGTTCCTCCAGCGCGTCCGCGAGCCGCAGCCACCGCTCCCCGCCCGGCAGCGCCCCCGGGTTCGTGCAGCGCCCCGCGAGCGTGTGCTGCGGGACGCCGAGCAGCCGGAACGCCGCCCACGGCGTCACCAGGACCTCGATCCCCGCGCCCGCGCCCAGGTGCTCGCCCACGGCGGGCAGCGTCGTGAGCCCGCCGATCAGCGAGACGAGCGTCGTCGTCTCCTGTCCGGGGCCGCTGACCCGGACCGGCGCCCCGAAACCGAGCACCAGCGTCACCGCGCCCACCGGCACCTCCAGGCGCGGGCGCGCCGCGGTCAGCCGGTAGCCGTGGTAGCGCAGGACCCCCGGGCGCAGGCGCGGGTGGGGGAGCGCCACCGCCCCGGCCGGCACGGCTCAGGCCCCGCAGGAGCGCAGGAAGGACCGCGTGCGCGCGGCGACGGGGAGCGGGCGCTCCGGCGGGCACGGGTACATGTCCTGCTCGACGATCGCGAAGAGGTCCACGCCGAGGTCCTGCGCGGCGGCGAGCACCGGTTCGAGCGCCGGGACGCCGGTCGGCGGCTCGCACATGACCCCGCGTGCGACGGCGGGCCCGAACGGCAGGTCGTCCGCCCGCACCCGCGCGAGCACCGCCGGGTCGACCTGCTTGAGATGCAGGTAGCCGACCCGGTCCCCGTACGTCTCGATGAGCTTGACGCTGTCGCCGCCGCAGTACGCGTAGTGCCCCGTGTCCAGGCACAGCGAGACGAGGTCGGGATCGGTCGCGTCCAGGAGCCGCGCGACGTCGGCCTCCCCCGCGACATGGGTGTCCGCGTGCGGGTGGACGACGACGCGGAGCCCGTACCGCTCCCGCACCTCGTGCGCGAGCCGCTCCGTCTGCCGCGCCAGGTCGTGCCACTGCGCCGCCGTCAGCTCGCGGTCCTCCAGGACCTCGCCCGTCTTGTCGTCGCGCCAGAACGCCGGGATCACGACGAGGTGCCCCGCGCCGCTCGCCTGCGCGAGCGAGGCGACGCGCGCGACCTGCCGCCACGTGTCCTCCCACACGGCAGGCCCCCGGTGCAGCCCCGTGAAGACGGTTCCTGCCGAGACCTTGAGCCCGCGCCGCGCGGTCTCCTCGGAGAGCCGGCGCGGATCCGTCGGCAGATACCCGTACGGACCCAGCTCGATCCACTCGTACCCGGCCCGCGCCACCTCGTCGAGGAAGCGCCGCCAGGGCACCTGGAGCGGGTCCTCGGGGAACCAGACCCCCCAGGAATCGGGCGCCGAACCGACGCGGATGCGGGAGAGCGGGGACACCGGGGGCTGCGGAACCGGGGACATCACCCCACGATCAGGAAGGCCGGACAGGGTGTCAACCGGCGGTGACCGGCCAGGAGAGGGGCGAAGGCCCGGTTGACACAGGTCGGACGGGCTTTCAGGCTGAGATCCCGTACCGCCCGGAGGCGCGCATGGCCGCAGGACAGCACCCGTACGAGCCCCCGTCCGAGCCCTCGCCCGCGTCCGCCTCCTCCGCCGGTCCGCACCCGCACGAGACCCCCGCCGCCCCGCCCCGGCCCCTCGACGTCCTCACCATCGGCCGTACCGGCGTCGACCTCTACCCGCTCGAATCGGGCGTGCCGCTCGCGCGCGTCGAACGGTTCGGGAAGTTCCTCGGCGGCTCGGCGACCAACGTCGCCGTCGCGGCGGCCCGGCTCGGGCTGCGGGCCGCCGTCGTCACCCGTACCGGCGCCGACCCCTTCGGGACCTTCGTACGGGACGAACTGCGCGCCCTCGGCGTCGAGACCTCGTACGTCTCCGAGGTCCCCGGACTCCTCACACCCGTCACCTTCTGCGAACTGCACCCGCCCGACGACTTCCCGCTGCTCTTCTACCGCCGCCCCAAGGCCCCCGACCTGGAGATCCGCGCCGGTGAACTGGACGGGGCGGCGATCCGGGGCGCGCGGGTCTTCTGGACGACGGGGACGGGGCTGTGCGCGGAACCGAGCCGCACGGCGACGCTCGGGGCGCTCGCCGAGCGGCACACGGCGGCGCCCGGCGCGCTCACCGTCTTCGACCTCGACTGGCGGCCGATGTTCTGGGAGAGCCGCGCGGAGGCCCGCCCCGCCTACGCGCGGGCGTTGCGGCACGCGAGCGTCGCGGTCGGGAACCTGACGGAGTGCGAGGTCGCGACGGGCGCGACGACGCCGCGCGCGTGCGCGGACGCGCTCCTCGAAGCGGGCGTCACGCTCGCCGTCGTCAAGCAGGGCCCCGACGGCGTCCTCGCCGCGCACCGCGACGGCACGGTCGTCGAGGTCGCCCCGCTCCCCGTGAAGGTCGTCAACGGACTCGGCGCGGGCGACGCCTTCGGCGGGGCGCTGTGCGAAGGGCTCCTCGCGGGCCGCCCCCTCGCCGAGACGATCCGCTTCGCGAACGCGGCGGGCGCGATCGTGGCGGGCCGCCTGGAGTGCTCGACGGCGATGCCGTTCCCGCACGAGGTGCGGGAGGCGCTCGCGGCGGCGGGGTGAGGGCACGGCCCCGGCGCGGCGCACCGGCTGACGCCTCGTACCGGGTGACGCTTCGTACAGGGGGACACCCCGGCGCACCGCTCACCGATGCGCGCCACGGGGTAGGGGAGCAGAGTGGGAGCAGCGGGACGGCCGACGCAGCGGTGAGAGGGAGCGAGCGCGATGGATGGCAGTGACAGCCGTACGGGGGCACCCCGGCGTTCCGGCGGAGAAGCACGCGTACCCGCGCCCCCGCCCCCGCCGCGCCCCCTCCTGACCTCCCCGCACATCCGCGCGGGCACGGCCGTGACCATCCCCTTCGCCCTCGACGTCTCGCCCGCCCGCACCCCTCTGCTGCGGCACACGGCGCTCCGCGTGCTGGAGTTGCCGCCCGGGGCGCGGCACGTCCTGGTCACGGGGGCGTACGAATGGCTCGTCGTGCCGCTCGCGGGCGGCGGTACGGTGCGCGTGGACGGGGAGGAGTTCGCGCTGCGCGGGCGATCCTCCGTCTTCGGCGCGGTGAGTGACTTCGCGTACCTCCCGAGGGACGCGCGCGCCGAGATCTCCTCCGGCGCGGGAGGCCGTTTCGCTTTGGCAGGAGCGACCTGCGGGCGCAGACTCCCCGCCCGCTACGGCCCCGCGCCGGAGGTCCCCGTCGAGCTGCGCGGGGCCGGGCGGGCCGGACGGCAGGTCAACAACCTGGCGCAGGCCGGGGGCTTCGCGTGCGACCGGCTCATGGTCGTGGAGGTCCTGACCCCGGCGGGCAACTGGTCCTCGTACCCGCCGCACAAGCACGACGAGGCGGTCCCCGGCCGGGAGAGCGAGGTGGAGGAGATCTACTACTTCGAGCTGTCGGACCCGCACGGCCCCGGCGACGCCTACGGCCTCCAGCGCGTCAGCGCCTCGCGCGCGGGCGGCACCGAGGTCTTCGCCGAGGTGCGCCCGGGGGACGTCGTGCTCATCCCCGACGGCTGGCACGGCCCCTCGGTCGCCCCGCCCGAGCGCCACCTGTACTACCTCAACGTCATGGCGGGCCCCGGCCCGTCTCGCGAGTGGCTGATCACGGACCACCCGGCGCACGAGGGCGTACGGGACACGTGGGCCGGCCTCGCGCAGGACCCCCGCCTGCCCCTGACCTCCACCGAGGAGCGCGCATGAGCGACGAGCAGGGGCCCGCGCCCGCGACCGCTTCCCCGCTCCCCCCGCAACCGCCCCAGCGGACCCGCCGCCTCACCGTCGCACAGGCCCTCCTCGTCTTCCTCAGCCGCCAGTACACCGAGCGCGACGGCGAGCGGCAGCGCTTCGTGCAGGGGCTGTGGGGCATCTTCGGGCACGGGAACGTGGCCGGCTTCGGGCAGGCGGTCGTCGAGTACGGCGCGGTGGACGGCCCGTACGCGATGCCGTTCCACCAGGGCCGCAACGAGCAGGCCATGGTGCATGCCGCGAGCGGCTTCGCGCGCCACCGCAGGCGCCTCGCGACGCACGCCGTCACGACGTCGATCGGCCCCGGCGCGACCAACCTCGTCACGGGCGCCGCGCTCGCGACCGTCAACCGGCTGCCCGTCCTCCTCCTCCCGGGCGACTACTTCGCGACGCACCCCGCCGACCCGGTCCTCCAGCAGCTCGAACACCCGGTCTCGTCCGACATCACCGTCAACGACGCGCTCCGGCCCGTCTCCCGCTACTTCGCCCGCGTCCACCGCCCCGAGGCCCTCATCCCGGCCGCCCTGGAGGCGCTGCGCGTCCTGACCGACCCGGCCGAGACCGGCGCGGTGACGCTCGCGCTGCCGCAGGACGTCCAGGCGGAGGCGTACGACTGGCCCGAGGAGTTCCTCGCCGAGCGCACGTGGCACATCCGCAGGCCCCCGCCGGACCCCGCCGCGCTCGACGAGGCGGTGGCGGCGATCCGCGCCGCGCGCCGCCCCCTGCTCGTCGCGGGCGGCGGCGTCCGCTACAGCGCCGCCGAGGACGCGCTGCGCGCGCTCGCCGACGCGACCGGCATCCCCGTCGCCTCCACGCAGGCGGGCAAGGGCGCGCTCCGCCACGACCACCCCGCCGACGTCGGCGGCATCGGCCACACGGGCACCGCGACAGCCGACGAACTCGCCCGCGCCGCCGACCTCGTCCTCGGCGTCGGCACCCGCTGGAGCGACTTCACGACGGCCTCCGCGACGCTCTTCGAGGGCGGCGCGCGCACGGGCGGCGACGGGGTGCGCTTCGTCAACCTCAACATCACGTCGTTCGACGGCCACAAGCAGGGCGCGATCCCGCTCGTCGCCGACGCGCGCGCGGGACTCGAAGCGCTCACGGAGCGGCTGGCGGGCTGGCGCGTCGACGAGGCCGAGGTCGCGCAGTACACGCTCGACAAGGCGCTGTGGGAGGAGCGCGTCGAGGGCTACACGCAGCCCGATGACGGCGTCGCGGACCTCGTACGCCCCAATCAGGCGCACGTCGTCGGCGCGCTGCAGGCCGTGGTCGGCGACGAGGACGTGGTCATCAACGCGGCCGGTTCGCTCCCCGGCGACCTGCACAAACTCTGGCGCACGCGGGGCCCGCTCCAGTACCACGTCGAGTACGGCTACTCCTGCATGGGATACGAGATCCCCGCCGCGCTCGGCGTGTGCCTCGCCCAGCCGGGAGTGCCCGTGTGGGCGCTCGTCGGCGACGGCACGTACCTCATGCTGCCCGGGGAACTCGTCACGGCGGTGCAGGAGAACCTGCCGCTCACGCTCGTGATCCTCCAGAACCACGGCTACGCCTCGATCGGCGGCCTCTCGCGCGCCGTCGGCGCCGACGGTTTCGCGACCGCGTACCGCTACCGCACCGCCGACGGCGCCTACAACGGCGCCCCGCTCCCCGTCGACCTCGCCGCGAACGCCGCGAGCCTCGGGCTGCGCGTCCTGCGCGCCCGCACGGTCCGCGAGGTGCGCGAGGCGCTCGCCGAGGCGCGCGAGGCGGACCGTCCCACATGTGTCTACGTCGAGACCGAAACGACCGACACAGTGTCCGGCGCGCCCCCCGCGCAGGCGTGGTGGGATGTGCCCGTGGCCGAGACGACGACCCACCCGTCCACGGTGCGGGCCCGCAAGGAGTACGAGCGGCACAGCGCGGAGCGGCGCAGGCACCTGTGAGCGACGCGGGGGCCTGGGAGCGATGCGGGTGCCCTTGAGCGATGCGGGTGCCGGTGAGCGACGCGGGTGCCCGTGAGCGATGCGGGTGCCCGTAGCGGTTCCTGCGGGGCCCGGCTCGGCGTGCGGGGGCGTTCCGTGTGCGGGGCCGGTCGTGCACGCGCGGCGGGTGCCGGGTACGGGGCGGGCGCCGCGCGGGTGTGCGGGGGTCCCGGGACGGGGAGCGTTCCCCCGGGCACGGCCACGGACCGACCGCGTACGCGTAGAAGGGTGACCGCAATGAAGACCGTCCACCACTGGATCGACGGGAAGAGCGTCGAGGGCACATCGGGCGAGAGCGGGCCCGTCACCGACCCCGCGACCGGGGCCGTCACCACGCGCGTCGACTTCGCCTCGGTCGCCGAGGTGGACGCGGCCGTCGCCGCCGCGCGCACCGCCTGGGCGACGTGGGGCACGTCCTCGCTCGCGCAGCGCACCGGCATCCTCTTCCGCTACCGCGCCCTGCTCGACGCGCACCGCGAGGAGATCGCGCGCCTCGTCACCGCCGAGCACGGCAAGGTCCACGACGACGCGCTCGGCGAGGTCGCGCGCGGCCTGGAGATCGTCGACCTGGCCTGCGGCATCACGACCCAGCTCAAGGGCGAGCTGTCCACGCAGGTCTCGCACCGGGTGGACGTCTCGGCGATCCGGCAGCCGCTCGGCGTCGTCGCGGGCATCACACCGTTCAACTTCCCCGCGATGGTGCCGATGTGGATGTTCCCCGTCGCCATCGCCTGCGGCAACACCTTCGTGCTCAAGCCCTCCGAGAAGGACCCGTCCGCCGCCGTGCGCCTCGCGGAGCTCTTCGCCGAGGCCGGGCTCCCCGAGGGCGTTCTGAACATCGTGCACGGCGACAAGGTCGCGGTCGACCGCCTCCTCGAACACCCCGACGTGGCGGCCGTCTCCTTCGTCGGCTCGACGCCGGTCGCCCGCCACATCCACGCGACGGCCGGCGCCAACGGCAAGCGGGTGCAGGCACTCGGCGGCGCGAAGAACCACATGCTGGTCCTGCCCGACGCGGACCTCGACGCGGCGGCGGACGCGGCGGTCTCGGCCGCGTACGGCTCGGCGGGGGAACGCTGCATGGCGGTCTCGGCGGTCGTCGCGGTCGGCGCGACGGGCGACGCGCTCGTGGAGCGCATCAAGGAGCGCGCGGAGAAGATCGTCATCGGCCCCGGCGAGGACCCGGCCTCCGAGATGGGCCCGCTCATCACGAAGGCGCACCGCGACAAGGTCGCCGCCTACGTACGGGGTGCGGCGGCGCAGGGCTGCGACGTCGTCCTCGACGGCACCGACTTCACGGTGAAGGGCTACGAGGAGGGCCACTGGATCGGCCTCTCCCTCCTGGACCGCGTCCCCGTGGAGGCCGACGCCTACCGCGACGAGATCTTCGGCCCCGTCCTGTGCGTGCTGCGCGCCGGGACGTACGAGGAGGGCCTGGCCCTCATCAACGCCTCGCCCTTCGGCAACGGCACCGCGATCTTCACCCGCGACGGCGGCGCGGCCCGCCGCTTCCAGCTGGAGGTCCAGGCCGGCATGGTCGGCGTCAACGTCCCGATCCCGGTGCCGGTCGGCTACCACTCCTTCGGCGGCTGGAAGGACTCCCTCTTCGGCGACCACCACATGTACGGCAACGACGGAGTCCACTTCTACACGCGCGGCAAGGTCGTCACGACGAGGTGGCCGGACCCGTCGGAGGCGGCGGCGGGGGTGGACCTGGGGTTCCCGAGCAACGGGTGAGGGGAGGCGGTCGGGGACTTCGCGGTCCGGGTCGGGGCTGGGGCTGGGGTCGGGGCTGGGCGGGGGTGGCGGTCGCCGCCTGGCGCCGGGTCCGGGCCCTTGGTCCGACGGGCCCGGACCCTTGGCCCCGTCGGCGCCGGTAGGCGCTCGGTGGGGCGGACGGTCGGCGAGGCGGGCGGTCGGTGGCACGGGCGCTCGGTGGGGCGGGGCGGTCCGCTGTGTGGAGCCCTTGCCTCCGGGTACGGGAGGGCGTGCAGAAACGATCCTCCAGCGGCGCGCTGCGCATCTCGTACGACGATCACCCGCCCCTGTGGATAACTTTTGCGGCCCGCCTCGCGGAAGCCCGTACGGTGTGCGTCATGGATCTCCGCACGTCACTCCGACGCACGTCACGGCGGTCCGGCGGCCTCCCACGAGGACCCGGCGCCGGGCGGGCCGCCGCGCGCGCCCCGTACCGCCTCCCGGCCGTCCTCGCGACGGTCCTGCTCCTCCTCGCGAGCAGCCTGCTGCCCGGCATCGCGCCCCCGGCGGCCGCCGCGTCGGACGGTGGCGGCGTCCACCGTGCGGACGCCTTTCGCCGCATGCCGGACGGCACCCGCATCGACACGAGCTACTTCACGGCGGGCGACCCGGACAGGAAGCGCCCCGCCGTCCTCCTCGCCCACGGCTTCGGCGGCAGCAAGGCCGAGCTGCGCTCCCAGGCCGAGTCCTACGCCCGCCGGGGCTACGCCGTCCTCACCTGGTCCGCCCGCGGCTTCGGCCGCTCCGGCGGCGAGATCGGCCTCAACGACCCGGAGCACGAGGTCGAGGACGTCTCCCGCCTCGTCGACTGGCTCGCCCGCCGCCCCGAGGTCCAGCTCGACAAGAAGGGCGACCCGCGCGTCGGCGCGACAGGCGCCTCCTACGGCGGCGCGATCTCCCTGCTCGCGGCAGGCCACGACCCGCGCATCGACGCGATCGCCCCGGAGATCACGTACTGGGACCTGTCCCGGGCGCTGTTCCCCGACGGCGTCTTCAAGAAGCTGTGGGCCGGGATCTTCTTCACCTCCGGCAGCGCGAACATCGGCTCGCGCGTGGCGGGCGTGGGCGTCGGCTGCGGGCGCTTCACGCCCGAGCTGTGCGCGATGTACCGCAGGGTCGCCGAGCGCGGCGCCCCGGACGCGGCGGCGACGAAGCTCCTCCACGACCGCAGCCCCGCCGCCGTGGGCGACAGGATCAAGGTCCCGGCCCTCGTCATCCAGGGCCAGTCCGACTCGCTCTTCCCGCTCTCGCAGGCCGACGAGACGGCCCGGCACATCCGCGCCAACGGCGCCCCCGTCTCGGTCGACTGGATCGCCGGCGGCCACGACGGCGGTGACATGGAGATCCCCCGCCTGACCGGCCGCATCACGAAGTGGTTCGACCGCTACCTGAAGAAGGACCGCTCGGTGGACACCGGCCCGGCCTTCCGCATCTCGCGCAGCGGCTCGGTCGGCGCCACGGACGACACGGCCCGCCTCACGGGCGCCGACCTCTCCGCGTACCCGGGCCTGACCGGCGGCGTCCCGGGACGTACGGCGGACCCGGACCGCGACCCGGCCCCGGCGGGCCGCGACGAGTCCCGCGTCCGCTACACGGAGCACCGCTACGCCCTCCCCCGCGACCGCCAGGTCTTCGCCAACCCGCCCGGCGGCTCGCCGCCCTCGCTCTCGGCCGTCCCGGGCCTCGGCGACGGCCTCGCCCAGCTCGCGGAACGCACGGGCCAGGGCTTTGCGGTCGACTTCCCCGGCCAGTTCGCCCGCTTCGACACGAAGCCGCTCACCAAGCCCGTCCGCATCACGGGCAGCCCCACCGTCTCCGTCGACGTGCGCTCCTCGACCGGCACGGCGGTCCTCTTCGCGAAGGTCTACGACGTGAGCGCGGACGGCGAGAAGCAGGTGCTGCCCGCCCAACTGGTCAGCCCGGTACGGGTCACGGGCGCGCGCGAGGGCCGCAGGGTCGCCGTGACGCTCCCCGCCGTCGACCACCAGGTGGCCAAGGGCCACCGCCTGCGTCTCGTCCTCTCCGCGACCGACCTCGGTTACGCGTCCCCTGCGGCCCCCGCCACGTACTCCGTCACCCCGGCCGGCGCGCTGACCGTCCCGAGCCTCCCGCAGGCCGCGAGCAGCCCGGCCCCGCTCCCGGTCTGGGTATGGGCGCTCCCCGCCGCGGGAGCGGTCCTGGCCCTGCTGCTCCTCCTCGTCCGCCGCCGCACCGACGCGACACCCCCGCCCGACCCGGACCTCGCGGACGTCCCCCTGCGCATCACGGGCCTGGGCAAGAAGTACGCGCGAGGCGCCGACCGCTGGGCCGTACGGGACCTGTCGTTCACCGTGGGACGCGGCCAGGTCCTCGGCCTGCTCGGCCCCAACGGCGCGGGCAAGACGACGACGCTGCGGATGCTGCTCGGCCTCGTGACCCCGGACGAGGGCGGAATCCGCGTCTTCGGCCACGCGATCCGCCCCGGGGCGCCGGTCCTGTCGCGGGTGGGCGCCTTCGTGGAGGGTCCGGGCTTCCTGCCCCACCTCAGCGGTCGCCGCAACCTCGACCTGTACTGGAAGGCGACGGGCCGCCCCGAGGGGGACGCGCACATCGAGGAGGCCCTGGAGATCGCGGGTCTGGGCGAAGCGCTCGACCGCGCGGTGCGCACCTACTCGCAAGGGATGCGCCAACGCCTCGCCCTCGCGCAGGCGATGCTCGGCCTCCCGGACCTCCTCCTGCTCGACGAACCGACCAACGGCCTCGACCCGCCGCAGATCCGCGAGATGCGCGAGGTGATGATCGCGTACGCGGCCTCGGGCCGCACGGTCGTCGTCTCCAGCCATCTCCTCTCGGAGGTCGAGCAGTCCTGCACCCACCTGGTGGTGATGGACCGGGGCCGCCTGGTCGCGGCGGGCCCGGTCGAGGAGATCACCGGAGGCACGGGCGCGGTGACGATCGGCCTGGCCCACCCGGTCCCCGACCCCGTCCTCGCCAAGGCGGCGGCGCTCCCGGGAGTGGCGGAACTGACCCGCGACGACGACCGCACCCTCCTCCTCCACCTGAAGGAAGGCACCACCACGACGGCCCTCCTCGGCCCGCTCCTCTCCCTGGACCTCCCGATCACGACACTGACCCCGCAACGCCGCCTGGAAGACGCCTTCCTCCACCTGATCGGGGGCCCGTCATGACGAGGACACCGCCGCACCACGTGGACACGGCCCCTGCCGCGTGCCGCTGGGATGTCCCCTTCCCGGGCGCTGGGCCGAGCGCGAGCGCGGCCCGTGTCCCGAACCGGGTTTCTCTCCTGCTCCCCGCGACCACCCCCATCCCGAGCCCGACCGGAGGTTCCGCGTGACGCACCTCGGTAGTAGCTGGCCGCCGCCCCTGCCCGCGAACGGTGCCGAAGCCGCGCCGGCCTCCGCGCGTGCGGACGGCTACCGGCCCGGTCGGACCTTGCCCGTGCGGGTGGAGTTGCGGCGGCAGTTGACGCGGCGGCGGACGGCGGTGATGGGAGCGGTGCTGTTCCTGTTGCCGTTCGTGCTCGCCGTGGCCTTCGCCGTGGGCGGGACGCCCGGCGGGGACGGGGCGAACGGGCAGCGGGGCACGCTCATGGACGCGGCGACGCGCTCGGGGGCCGACTTCGCGGCGGTGTGCCTCTTCGTATCGGCGGGCTTCCTGCTCGTCGTCCCGGTCGCCCTCTTCTGCGGGGACACGGTGGCGGCCGAGGCGAACTGGTCGACGCTGCGCTACCTCCTCGCCGCGCCGGTGGCGCGCCAGCGGCTCCTGGCGAGCAAGCTCGCCGTGGCCCTGGCCTGCTCGCTCGCGGCGATGATCCTGCTACCGCTCGTCGGGCTCCTCCTCGGTACGGCGCTCTACGGCTGGGGCCCGCTCGAACTCCCCACGGGAGACTCCGTTTCCGCAGGGGCGGCGGTGCCGCGCCTCGCGCTCGCCGTCGCGTACCTCTTCGTCTCCCAACTCGTCACGGCGGCGCTGGCCTTCTGGCTCTCGACGCGTACGGACGCCCCCCTCGGCGCGGTCGGCGGCGCGGTCGGCCTCACGATCATCGGCAACGTCCTGGACGCCGTCACCGCCCTCGGGCACTGGCGCGACTTCCTGCCCGCCCACTGGCAGTTCGCCTGGACCGACCTCCTCACCCCCGACCTCGCCTGGCAGGGCGCGGCGAAGGGAGCGGCGATCTCGCTGACGTACGCCCTGGTCCTCTTCGCCCTGGCCTTCCGGGGCTTCGCACGGAAGGACGTCGTGTCCTGAACGGGAGCAGACACCCGGGCCCACCTCGCCCGCTCCCTCGCCCCCGGACCACCCCGGCGCGAGCGGGCCGCCGCTCCTGACGCCCGCCGCACGCGTCACCGGCTACCTTCTCCCCGCATGGGGGAACTGATCGTGGTCCGGCACGGGCAGACGGAGTGGAGCCGCTCCGGACGGTATGCGGGCCGTACGGACGTGCCGTTGACGGAGGCGGGGGAGGCGGCGGCGCGCGCTCTCGGGGCCAGGCTGGCGGACCGCCCGCGACCCGTCGCGGTGTTCAGCAGCCCGCTCGGCCGCGCGATGCGCACGGCCCGGCTCGCGGGTCTGGCCGGAGCCCGGCCCGATCCCGACCTGCTGGAGTGGGACTACGGCGGGTACGAGGGGCTGACGGCCGCGCGTATCCGCGCGGGTCGGCCGGGCTGGGAGCTGTGGCGGGACGGGCTCGTTCCCGGCGACGCGGAGCACCCGGGGGAGGGGCTGGAGCGGGTGGCGGCGCGGGTCGATGCCGTACTGGAACGGGTCCGCCCGCTGCTGGACGCGGGAGACGTCGCCGTGGTGGCGCACGGTCACCTCACCCGCGTGCTGGCCGTCCGCTGGCTCGGCCTCGACGCCTCGGCGAGCCGCTTCCTCGGCCTCGACGCCTCGGCGAGCCGCTTCCTCGGCCACCCGCACCCCGGCAGCCTCACCGTCCTGGCCGAGGAGGACGGCCAACGGGTCATCTCCGCCTGGAACACCCGCTGACGACCGGGGCCACGCCTCCACCGACACGGCACGGGCCGGTGTGCTGCGACGGGTGCCCCTCGCCCACCGCCAACGCCACCTCACCCGCTCACTTCACCGGCCCCGGCACCGCTGCTCACCCGCGCGCTCGACCCGCGTCACGGCTCACCTGCCAACCAGCCCCGCACCACCGCTCACCTGCACCCGCACCCGCACCCGACTCCCGCTCACCCCACCCCCCGCACCGAATCGGCATCCGTCTCCCCCTTGATCAGCCGCCGGTGCAGATCCGACAGCCCCTCCGGCAGGTCGTCGGGTTCGCACCAGCGGGCCTCCAGGATCTCCAGGGGGTCGAGGCGGAGGGTGCCGCCGGTGAGGCGGGCCTCGTAGGCGACTTCGAGGCGCAGGCGGTAGCCGCTGCGGAGACGGACGAGGGGGCCGGGGACGACGTCGAGCCCCGTCTCCTCTTTGACCTCGCGGACGACGGTCTGTCCGAACTCCTCGCCCTTCGCGGCGAAGCCGGTCGGCAGGCCCCAGGGCCGCTGCGGCGACCACAGCCGGTGCCGCAGCAGCAGCACGCGTCCCTCGTCGTCGCGTACGACCCCGGTGACACCGACGTTGTACTTGGCGTGCGCGCACCACAACAGCCGCCACTGAAAGGGCCGAAGCAGCCGCCACACACGGGCAATCAGCGCGTGGGGACGGATCATGCCCCCATTGTCGCCCGCCCCGCGCGGCCCCCGGCCGTCGCGTCGGCCGAAGGGGACCACAGGCGAGTGATCCACAACAGGTGGTGTGGGCTGATGATCATCGGGCAGGCGAGGCTTCGACGGAGTCACCCCACCCACCCGCACCGGCCGGTCCCGTTCCGGAGGAGGAACAACCATGAAGTCCTGGCGCACCCGTACGACCCTCGGCCTCGCCACCGTCGCCGCTGCGGTCGCGATCCCGCTGACCGCCGGCACCGCCTCCGCCGCCCAGTGGCACGACGTCGCCGGAGGCCCGGAGATGTACCCGAACCTGGCCTCGTGCCAGGCGGAGATACCGAAGGCCAAGGAGTACTACCAGGACGCCACCTGCGTCGAGGTCAACGGCCAGGTCTCCCTCTGGGTCCTGTACTGACCGGCACAGGCTGAGTGAGACGGGGCGGCGGGGCGGCGAGCATCCACGGGACTCGCCGCCCCGCCGTCTCTCTCACGGCGTCGCCCCTCGCCCCGCGGCTTCCTTCGCGGCGTCTCACCTCGCCCTGCCGCCCCCCACGGCGTCGCCCCTCGCCCCGCCGCCTCCCTCACGGCGTCGCCCTCGCCCCGCCGCTCCGCTGACGGCACTCGCCCCGCCCCGCCGCGAGCTCCGCGCCAAGCCCCCACGCCGGCAGGACCTCCGTACACAACTCCCGCCCCCCAAGCCCCCGCAGGCCGACTCACCCCTCCCCAGCCGGCCAGCCCTCCACCACCAACGGCGGCTCCCCCGGCGTCGCTCGCGGCGCGCGGAAGAGGGCCGGGAGGGCGATTCTCGGGTGGAAGAGCCGGGCCGGTGGTGCGGTGAGGGCGAGGACGGAGCGGTAGTGGCGGCCCGCGCCCGGGTCGCCGGGGACGATCGCGGCGACGCGGCGCAGGTAGCGCCCGGTGAGGCGGTCGAGGGCGTTCGGTCCGGGCCCCGTGGACTCGACGCCGGGAAGCGCGCGGTCGGCCCCCGCCGAGATCGCCCACGCGGTCTCCGCGACCCCGGCCAGCGCCCGCTGCACATCCCGCGTACGCCTGCCACCCCGCCCGAGAAACCGGCCCCCCGAAGCAGCGCCCTCGCGCGCTCCGCCCGCGACTCCGCCTCCGGCCCCCAACACCTTCCGCAGCGCCACCACCTGCTGCGCCGCCACCGTCATCCCCTGCCCGTAGATCGGGTTGAAGGCGCACAGCGCGTCGCCGACGACCAGCAGCCCGGCCGGGCGGCGCCCCGGACGCTCGTAGTAGCGGCGGATGTTTGCCGTGCTGCGGTTGCTGTGCACGGGGCCGACCGGCTCCATCGTGCTGAGCCATTCGCGCAGGTACGGGTGCGGGTACTGGCTCGCGTAGTCCAGGAAACCGGCCGGGTCGGTGGGCGGTTCGCTGCCGCGCGGTCCCGACAGGCTCGCGACCCACAGGCCGTCCTCCACGCGCAACACCACGCCCGTGAGCGGCTGTTCGGTGTCCGGGAGGAAGTACAGGCAGTGGTAACCCGGGTCCTCGGCGCCCGGCCGAAGCCGGTAGCGCTGGGTCGCGTACCCCTGGCCCGTGTCGATCGTCTCCTCGTCGGGCGCCTCCCCGCCGATCTCCCCGAGCCACGTGGGCACCCGCGAGGTCCGCCCCGAGGCGTCCACGACGAGGTCCGCCTCGATCTCGTACGGGTCATCGGCCGCCCCCCGCTTGCGCACGCGCACCCCGCGCACGCGCTCCGCGTCCCCCACGAGCCCCGTCACCCCGGTTCCCGCGAGCAGGTCCACGCCGCCTTCGGCGAGCACCCGTTCCCGTACGACCGTGTCGAGCAACCCCCGTGTGCAGGACAGGAATCGGGTGCTCGCGGCGAAGCGCTCGTACCAGCGCCCCGACTGGTGCTGCACGAGGTCGTACGGCATCCCCACCGGCAGCGCGCCGCGCGCGGACAGCTCGCCGAGGATGCCCGGAAGCAGCGATTCCAGCGCCAACTGGCCGCCCTCGACGAAGACATGGGTGTGCCGCGCCTGCGGAATACCGGGCCGGGGCCCGCTCCCGGCCGCGTCGTCGAGCCGGTCGCGCTCCACGACCGTCACCCGCGCGTGCGCGCTCAGTACCCGCGCCGTGAGCATCCCCGCGAGACTGCCGCCGACGACGACGGCGTGGCGTTCACCGGTAGCGGTCATGAGGTTCCTCCGTGGTGCTCGGTCTCGTCCCCGAAACTCGCGGCGAGTCTAATTGTCATGTATACGACCGGAGTTGACTTCCAGCAGGCACCGCAGCGACGCATCGGGATGCGGTACGCCGGCGGGGGCGCCGTACTCGGGATCGACGGCCGGGACCTGCGGCAGCCGGTTCACGAGGCTCTCCAGCGCGGCCGGCAGGGAGGGCGTACGGCGCGCGTGGCACTGTGCGAGCAGCCGGTGCCGCACGGCGGCCGACAGCGACGGCGGCCCGGTCCCCGGCCCGCCACCGGCCCCGGGCTTCGGCGTCCGCCGCCCGCGCGCCCGCCACCGCTCCGCGTCCCTGAACTCCCCGCGCGCGCTGTGCAGCAGGTACAGCAGGAACGCCGCCGTGCGGTTCCCGCCCTCCGCCGCGTGCCGCCACCACCACCCGGCCGCCTCCTCGGCGCGCGTCAGGTGCAGCAACGCCCCGAAGACGAGGGCCCCGTGGGGGTCGCCGCCGCCCTCGTCGACGGGCTCGGCGACGAGCCGCGCGAGACTCGCGGCGGCGGGCGGCGCGTCCACGACGAGCGCCACGGCCAGATCCAGATCCCGCGCGGCCTGCTCGTGCGGCGCGGGCGCGTGCGCCGCCGGTACGTGCCTCACTCGCCCACCCCGGAAAGCCCCTCCGGGCCGGAAAGCCCCTCCGCCCCGGGAAGGTGCTCCGGCCCGGGTGGCCCCTCCGCCCCGGAAAGCTTCTCCTCCCCGGGTGGCCCCTCCGCCCCTGCGCGCCCCTCCGTCGCCGACGAGCCCGCCACGACGGAAAGCCCCTCCACCCGCCCCCGCGCGTACCGCGCCTGCGCCCCCACCGCCGCCTGCTCGATCCCCAGGTAGTCCGCGATCTCCGCGTCCCCCACCCCCAGCTCGTACCGCAGTACCACCAAGTCGTACAGCCGCTCCGGGAGTTCGGCGAGCGCGGCCCCGGACACCTCGCCAACGGGGCGCACCCCCCGCTCCGTCGCGCACGCGTGCACCTCCGCCTTCAGCACCCGCCACGCGTACCGCGCCACCGAGTCCGAGCCCAGCACCCGCCTCCAGTTCCCGCGCAGCCACCCGCACGCCCGCGCCACGACCTCGTCGCTGTGCGCCGCGCCCACCTGCGACTCCGCGTACCGCGTCCACAGCCCCATGTGCGAATCCGCGAAGGCGTCGAAGGTGAGATCCGGCCGCCGGGGCGCGATCAACGCGGGATCGAGCACGACCCGCACGCCCCCGACCGCACCAGCACCCCCGACCGCACCCACGCCCGCCCCTGAACGCGCACCAAGTCCCGTACCCACACCCGTACCTACATCCGCGCCCACACCGGTATCCACCCCGTCCCCCGCACCCCGACCCCCCTCGTCCCCCGCCCCTCGCTCGCACCGCACAGGCGCCGCTCCTTAGCCCCGATCTGCCCGCATCGCCGGGAGCCACCGCGCGCGTCCCCGCGCAACCCCCGGCAACCCCGCAACCCTGGCCCCCCTTTGTCTCGCGCCCACCTGCTCCTCCATAACCCCTTTGTCTGCGAACGGAGGATGCCTCGGAATTCTGTTCGCACATCAGATCCAGGACGTGTACGACCCCGGGGCCCGGGGGCAGGAGACCCCGCGAGGAAGGGACTGATGGGTGATGGACGAGTACGCGGTGGACCTCGAACTCGATCGCGCGCACTCCGCCCGCATGTACGACTGGTTCCTCGGCGGCACGACGAACTTCCCCGCCGACCGCGAAGCCGCCGCAGCGGCCCTGACGGCCTTCCCGGTCATCCTCACGACGGCCCGCGTCAACCGCGCCTTCATGCACCGCTCCGTCCGCCTCCTGGCCGGCGCGGGACTCAACCAGTTCCTCGACATCGGTACGGGCATTCCGACCAGCCCCAACCTCCACGAGGTCGCCCAGTCCGTCCGCCCCGCTGCGCGCGTCGTCTACGCCGACCACGACCCGATCGTCCTCGCCCACGCCCGCGCGCTCCTGCACAGCAGCCCGCAGGGCCGCACGGCGTACGTGCAGGCCGAGGCCCGCGACCCGGCCGCACTCCTCGCCGCCCCCGACCTCCGCGCGACGCTCGACCTCTCCCGCCCGGTCGCGCTCTCCCTCAACGCCCTCCTCCACTTCGTCCCCGACGACGAGGAGGCGTACGGGCTCGTCGCCGCCCTCAAGTCGGCCCTGGCGCCCGGCAGTACGCTCGCGATCAGCCACGTCACACCGGAGTTCGACCCGGCGGGCATAGCGCGCCTCACCCAGGCGTACGAGTCCTCGGGCACGCCCGGCAAGGCCCGCACGCGCGAGGAGATCGCCCGCTTCTTCACGGGCTGGGACCTCCTGGACCCGGGCCTCGTCCCGAGCCACGCATGGCGTCCCGAAGCCGCGGACCGGACGACGGCGGCGGAATCCGCGTGCTACGCGGCGGTGGCCCGCAAACCCGCCCCCTGACGTGACCGTGATCGCCGGGGGCCGGTCAACCCGCCACCCCACGGCCCCGCCTGGGGTGAACGAGGCGACGTACGGCTTGACGCACCAGAGCGAGCCCGCACCGCCGAGCACTGGGAGAGGACGGCCCCGGACACTGGAGACGTACCTCATCCGGACGCACAGCGATTTGCTGGCGCGGGTCTCGCCCGGGGATGATCTGGTTCCCGCTGCGAGAAGCGGCACCGACCCCGCGCAGAACCGCGGGAGCGGCGCTCTCCCGCACGGGCGGAGCCTGAGCTCCGTACGGAAAAGGCCGCGCGACCGCGTCCGCTTCGGGGCCGTACGGGGCAAAGGACCACCGCACCACGCCCCTCGCTCCCGCGCCACGCCCCCGTACACCCACTGCCACGAGGGGCGGGCTGGCTGGCGGCGCGGAGTGGTGAAAGTGCCATGGTCGCCGCCGGACGCCCGCGACCCGGTGACGGCCCCGACGGGGGAGCTCGCGGGCTGGAACCAGCTGGACGGCGACGGGTGGGACCAGGTTCACGCCTACGTGTCGCAACCGTCGACCGCATCCTGACAAGCGTGCTGGACGAGGCGCCTGGGCTCGACGCGGACACCGATACGGACCTCGATATCCGACTCGGCGACGTACCGCTCACTCACCGGCGCCCGGTCCGCGTCCTCCTGGTCGCGTCGAGGTCGCGCCTGCCGGCTCGGGCCGCTCTTACGGGACCTTGCCGCTGATCCCGGCTTCCACCGTCCTGGAGTCCGTGTTGTGGAGGTATCAATTCTTTCGTCGGTTCATGCGGCCGGGATGGCGACCGCGCGCGGTGACTCTTTCGAGGAATTTTCTTGCCACTTTTGCGGTCACGGCTTGGGCGGAGCGTGACGTTCCGAGTGTCCCTGATGTGACGTTCTGGGTGCGCCGAACTATCGGCCAAACCATAGCTGTCAGTTACACGCATCCTCTTTCGCCTGTTGCGTGAATATCACCTTTTATCGGCCCTGTCGGGTTGTGTGGGCTCAACTTGTAACCCCTTGACGTCTTTCCGTGGCGCAGCGTTGACTCACTCCACTTGTGTGTTTTTCGTGTGTCAGGGGTGGGGTTGTGGGTGGCGGGTGTAGGAGAGATGGGCAGAACGTGCCTGTAGGGGGGCGCGGTTCTCGACGTAGCGGGCGCTGGGTCGGCGCGCTGCTGGGTGCGGCCCTGACGCTGGGGCTGCTGCCGCTCGCCACGGCTCCCGCATCCGCCGCTGACGATCCTGCCGCCGGGGGGACGTCGCAGCAGGCCACGGGGGGACCGGGCGCGGGTACGCAAGGGGAGCAGGGGGCCTCCGCAACGGATCAGGCCCTTGCCGAGGCGAAGGCGTCGGGGAAGCCGGTCGAAGTCGTCTCCTTGCGTGGGGAGTCGCGGGACGTGTTCGCGACGCCGGAGGGGCACTTGGAGGCGCGGGAGTACCTGCGCCCGGTGCGAACCCGTAAGGACGGCAAGTGGGTCGATGTCGACACCGACCTGGCGGTGTCTTCGGCCGGGGTGCGGCCGAAGGCGGCGGTGACGGATGTGACCTTCTCGGCGGGCGGCGATCAACCGCTGGTGCGAATGGAGCGGGCGGGGCGCGAGCTGGCGTTGTCCTGGCCCTCGGCGTTGCCGCAGCCGGTGGTGTCGGGGGACACCGCGACGTACCCAGAGGTGTTGCCGGGTGTTGACCTGCGGATGGGTGCGCAGGTGGACGGCTTCACGCAGTTGCTGGTGGTGAAGAGTGCGGAGGCGGCGGCGAATCCGGAGCTGAAGTCGTTGCGGCTGAAGCTCGCGGCGGGGGGGATGGCGGTCAAGGAGACCGCGCAAGGTGGTCTGGAAGCCGTCGACGATGGTGCGGGCAGTGCTGTCTTCGAGGCGCCGACGCCGCAGATGTGGGACTCCTCGACGGGGCCGGGTGCGGGTTCGGGTGCGGGGGGCGCCTCGAAGGCGGCTCGCTCGGGCGGTTCGGTCAATGCGGTGGCAGAGGGCGCCGACGAGCCGGGAGCGGCCGAGTCGGGCAAGCTGGCCCCGGTGGGTGTGGACGTGCCGGCGGGTGGCAAAGAGCTCGTGCTGACGCCGGATCAGGACGTGCTGTCGGGCAAGGACACGCGCTACCCGGTGTTCATCGACCCGCAGTGGTACTCGCCGAAAGCCTCGTCGTGGACGATGGCGTCGAAGTACTGGGCGTCGTCGCCGCAGTGGAAGTTCAACGGTGACCACGACGCGGGAGTGGGTTTCTGCGGGTGGGATTACTGTGCGCCGCAGGACACGAAGCGGGTCCTTTACCAGATTCCGGTGTCGAAGTTCGCGGGGAAGTCGATTCTTTCGGCGGAGTTCGTGGTGCGGAACACGTGGTCGGCGACGTCGTCGAATCACAGTGTCGAGCTGTGGCAGACGAAGGGGATTTCGTCGTCGACGACGTGGAACTCGCAGAACGCCTCGGGGTTCTGGGTCAAGAAGCTCGACACGCGGTCATTCGCGTACGGGTTCAACGGCAAGGATCAGAAGGATGCCGAGTTCGATGTGAAGTCGGCGGTGCAGTCGGCCGCGAACAGCAAGGCGTCGACGATGACGTTCGGCCTCCAGGCGAGCGACGAGTCCGACAAGAACGCGTGGAAGCGGTTCTCGGACAAGGCGTATCTGCGGGTCCAGTACAACCGCCCTCCGGCGCAGGTGCGCACGTCGCAGTTGTCCATGGAGTACGGCGGTTCGTGCAAGAACTCGGCGTCGGCGGCCCGGGTGCGGACGCTGGGCAAGCTGTACGCGAACAACGTGACCGACCCGGATGGGGATTCGGTGGCGGTGCAGTTCCAGGCGTCGTGGGGTGCGGACAACAAGCCGCAGTGGAAGCCCGCGCGCACTTCGATGAAGGCGTCCGGTTCGAACTTCGTCATGGCATTGCCGTCGTCGATCCCGAAGAACACGAAGATCAACTGGTATGTGCGGGTGTGGGACGGGGCGCAGTACTCGCCGTGGTCGTACGCGGGTGATCCGCAGGCATGCTATTTCACGTACGACACCTCCGTGCCGAAGGCGCCTTCGGTGACGTCGGCGGAGTACCCGGAGATGAATTCCGACGACCCGGACGACCCGTGGTACGACGGCGTGGGCAAATACGGCACATTCGGTCTGAAGGCGGCCGACGCCGATGTGACGACGTACTGGTACGGGATCAACAGCGACCCGTCCTCGGCGCACAAGATCACGACGAGCGCGGGTGCGGCGAAGACGTTTCAGACGCTGCCGGCCAAGCCGGGCCTCAACTACGTCACGGCTCAGGCGTTCGACGCGGCCGGAAACGGCAGTGAGATCCGTACGTACATCTACCGCGTACGTGCCGGGCAGCCGGACCGTGCGACCTGGCAGCTCGACGAGGCGGCCGGGGAGACGGAGGCGAAGGGCTCGACCCCGGCGCGGACCATGGACATGCACGGCGGTGTCACGCTCGGCGAGGAAGGCGCGATCGGCACGGCCGCCCACTTCAATGGCACCGACGGGTACGCGCACAGCGACCTGCCGGTGGTGAACACGAGTGGTGGATTCGCGGTGTCGGCGTGGGTCAAGCTCGACAAGATGCCCGAGCAGGCGGCGGTCGTGGCGAGCCAGACCGGTAACAACAGGCCCGGTTTCGAGCTGTACTACTCGTCCAGCTATGACCGTTGGGTGTTCAACCAGTATGCCGAGGACAAGTCGGGAACGGTCCCGATCATCCGGGCCATGTCCGCCCAGCCGGGGGACGCGAAGGCGGGATCGTGGACTCATCTGGTCGGCTCGTACAGCTCGACCGATGACAAGCTGGCTCTTTATGTGGACGGCAAGCTTGCCGGGGAGACGGCGTACAGCACTCCGTGGGAGGCGCGTCGCGGCTTCCAGATCGGCGCGGGCTCGTACACGGGCGATGCGCGGAGTGCCTTCTTCCCCGGCCTGATCGATGAGGTGCAGGTCTTCGACAAGCCGCTGACGGTCAACGAGGTCGCGGTCCTGAAGGACAAGAAGGACGTGGGTGACCCGGGCCGTCCCGCGATCGCTCAGTTCCCGCTCGACGAGGCCGCGGGTGCGACGAAGATCGAGGGCCACGGCCAGGTGTTCCCGGCGAAGTACTCGGGCGGGGTGACCACCGGGGTCGAGGGCGTGACGGGCAAGGCCGCGCACTTCGACGGCACGACGGGGTACGGGCGTATCGCCCAAGAGCGTGGCCCACATATGAATACGCAGCGCAGCTTCGCGGTCTCCGCTTGGGCAAAGCTGGACAAGAAGCCGGACGCCGCGGCGGACATCGTTTTGCAGGCCGGCAACTTCGCCCCTGGCCTGGAGCTGTACTACTCCTCGGCATACGACCGCTGGGCGTTCAACCAGTACTCCGAGGACGCGGTCGGCGCGAAGGTGATCCGCGCGATGCAGCCGGACGGCGCGCACGCACAGGTCGGCGAGTGGGTCCACCTGGTCGGCGTGCACGACACGGTCGCAAACACTCTCACGCTGTATGTGAACGGGGCGAAGGCGGGGACGACGGACCTGCCGGAGGCGTGGTACGCGGACCAGTCCATGTACCTGGGGGCGGGCGTATACAACGGCAGTACGGCACCCAGTAGTTACTTCCCCGGCACGATCGACGACGTCCGCCTGTACGACCGTGTCGTCTCCCCGGAGGAGGTCGCGCAGATGTTCAAGCAGCACCCGCTGCTGAAGGGTCGCTGGAACTTCGAGGAGAAGTCGGCGTCGGCCCCTGCGACGAGCCCGGACCTGTCGGCCCAGGGCCGTGCGATGACGCTCCAGGGTGGCGCGGACCTCGGTTTCGGCTGGGTCGACAACCAGGGACTGGACCTGAACGGCACCGACGCCTACGCCTCCACCTCCGCGATGCCGGTGGACACGAGTACGAGCTTCTCGCTCAGCGCGTGGACGCTGGCGGCGGCCCAGCCGGACAAGGAGGTCACGGTGCTGAACGCCGAGGCAAGTACCAGCAGCGCGGTGCGCGTGGACTGGGTGCCGGGTACGGAGAACAACGCGCAGGGCTCGTTCGAGCTGAGCGTGGCGAGCAAGGACGGCGCGGACGCGACGGTGGAGAAGGTCTCCAGTACGTCCTTCGACGACATCACCGGTCCCAACCACCTGGCGGTCGTCTACGACGGCTTCGCCAAGGAGGTCCGTCTCTACGTCAACGGCCAGTTGCAGGAGTCGGTCTGCGGTGACGACGACGGTGACGACAAGGCTGATGACAGCACGTGCCAGGACGTCATCGCCTGGGGCGAGAACGTCCTCTCGCACAAGGCTGCCAAGGGCTTCGACGTGGGCGCGGCGGTCACCGGAGGGAAGGCGAGCAACTTCTTCCCCGGCATGATCGACGACGTGTGGGCCTTCCAGGGCGCGCTGGACGAGAACCAGGTCCAGTACCTCAACAACAACCTCTACGACGTCCCCACCCAGGTCCCCGGCTCGGTGTAAAGACCTCCGGCAACGGCCGTCCCTCTCCCCACCCACGCAGCGGCGCGGGTGGGGAGAGGGGAGCGGTCACTCATGACCCCCCAACCGTGTCCCCCGCCCGGGGACGCCCGGCACTGAGAGATGCCCTCATGAAACCCCGAAAGGTCCGGCACGCGCGCGTCTTGAGGCGCCGCCTGTCCCTGCTGGTGAGCGGTGCGCTCGCGGCAGGCCTGATACAGGCGGCCGCCTCCCCGGTACAGGCGGCCGCAGACTCCGTTCCCCAGCAGGTGTCCACCGACCACCCCGTCAAGGGCGAGCGCGGAAGCGCGGCCGAACCCCGTGCCAAGGACAAGATCCCCGCGCACCCGAAGGCACCCCGGCACACATGGCCGAAGGCCGGGCGGCACACGGTGAAGGTGGACGCGACCGGTGGAACCGGAACCAAGCATCTGAAGCGGGCGGGGACGAGTCCCATCAGCCTCGCACCCGTCGCCACGGCCAAGACGGCGACGCGTAAGGCGGCCAAGGCCGACACGACGACCACCGCGGCCGAGGGCGCGGTGGAGACGGAGGTCGTCAGCCAGGCCCGTACCGAGAAGGCCGGGGTCAAGGGACTGCTCTTCACTCTGGTCCCGCAGCAGGCGCAGACTGAGTCGACGGACAAGGCCGGGGCGGTCTCCGTCGGCGTGGACTACTCCTCCTTCGCCGGCGCCTACGGCGGCTCCTACGCCTCCCGTCTTCACCTCGTCTCGTACCCGGCCTGTGTCCTGACCAGCCCGGAGAAGGACGCCTGCCGCAGGGCGACGCCCGTCGAGACGCGGAACGACACCACGACAAAGTCCCTGACCGCCTCAGCGGTGGCACTCTCGGCGGCGGCACCGACCGTGCTGGCGGCGGAGGCCGACGACAAGGGCGAGAAGGGCGACTACAAGGCGACCTCGCTCTCGGACGCCGCCTCGTGGAACACCAACCTCAACTCCGGTGACTTCAGCTGGTCCTACGACTTCACCACGCCCGACGTGCCGGGCGGCCTGGCGCCGAGCCTGAACCTGGGCTACTCCTCCGGCTCGATCGACGGCCGGACCTCGAACACCAACAACCAGAGCTCCTGGGTCGGTGACGGCTTCGACCTCACCACCGGTTCGATCGAGCGTCGCTACAAGCCCTGCGCTGACGACGGCGAGAAGAAGAACGCGGACGGCAATCGTCCCGGAGACCTCTGCTGGGACTACGACAACGCCTTCCTGTCGTTCAACGGCAAGGGCGGCGAACTCGTCCCGACGGGTACGGACTCCTTCAAGCTCCAGCAGGACGACGGCACCCGTATCGACCGCCTGCGGGACACGGCGCGCGGGAACGGCGACGCGGACGGCGAGTACTGGCGGGTGACGACCCCGGACGGCACGCGCTACTACTACGGCTACAACCGTCTCCCCGGTTACGCCTCGGGCAACGAGGCCACGAATTCCGTGTGGACCGTGCCGGTCTTCGGCAACAACACCGGCGAGCCCTGCCACAAGGACGACTTCGCCTCCTCGTACTGCGAGCAGGGCTGGCGCTGGAACCTCGACTACGTCGTCGACACGCACGGCAACGCGATGACGTACCACTACACGAAGGAGAGCAACAGCTACGGCCGCAACCTCAAGGCCGAGGACGACACCACGTACACGCGGGGCGGTTACCTCGACCGGATCGACTACGGGCTGAAGTCCGACAAGATCTACGGCGCCAAGCCCCTCGCGCAGGTCGTCCTCTCGAATGCGGAGCGCTGCCTGCCCGAGTCCGGTGTGACCTGCGAGGCGTCCACGATCAAGGACAAGTCCACGTACTGGTACGACACCCCGTGGGACCTCAACTGCGACGCGGGCAGCAAGTGCGACGAGGGCCGGCTGTCCCCGTCGTTCTGGACCCGTAAACGGCTGACCGGCATCACCACCCAGGTCCTCAAGGCCGATGGCACGTACGGCAAGGTGGACAGCTGGGCGCTGAACCACAAGTGGGGCATGGCCGACACCGACTACCAGCTCCTGCTCGACAGCATCCAGCACACCGGCCAGGCCGCGAGCCCTGCCATCACCCTGCCGAAGACCACCTTCGCGTACACGCAGCTGGCCAACCGGCTCGACAAGACGGGCGACGGCTACGCGCCCTTCATCAAGTCCCGCCTCTCCACGATCGACGGAGAGACCGGGAGCCAGGTGGACGTCGCCTACTCCGAGCCGGCCTGCGATGCTTCGGCGCTGCCGAAGCCGGAGTCGAACACCACGCGCTGTTACCCGGTCTACCTGAACCAGGACCCGGACGCGACGACCACCGAGGTGCAGTGGTTCAACAAGTACGTCACCACCCAGGTGACCGCCTCCGACCGCACCGGTGGCGCGGCGGACATGATCACGCGCTACGAGTACATGGGGCCCGCGGCCTGGCACTACAACGACTCCGACGGGCTGACCCGGAAGAAGTACCGCACCTGGGACCAGTGGCGGGGCTACGGCCAGACCCGCGTCCTCACCGGTGGCAGCGACGGCATGAAGTCCCAGCAGGACACGTACTTCCTGCGGGGCATGGACGGTGACCGCAAGGACACCACCGGCGGCACCAAGAGCGTCAGCGTCTCGCTCGGCAGTGGCGAGGGCGACCCGATCACCGACCTCGCGCCGTACGCGGGTTACACCTACAAGACGGTGACGTACGACCAGCCCGGCGGGAAGATCCTTGCCAAGACGGTCAGCCTGCCGTGGCAGTACGAGACGGCGAAGAAGGTGCGCGACTGGGGGGCCGTCACCTCGAACTTCAGCGGCGCGGCACAGAGCATGAGCTGGACGTCTCTGGACGACGGTGCGGGTGCAAAGTGGCGCACGACGAAGACCGAGACCATCTATGACACCGTCGCCGGGCGCGCCATCAAGGTCAACGACCTCGGTGACACCGGTACGGCCGACGACGACGCTTGCACGCTGACGACGTACGCCGACAACAAGACCGACAACATCCTCAGCCTCCCGTCCCGGGTGGAGACCCTGTCGAAGGCGTGCGGGGCGTCCGTCGACCGCGCGAAGGACGTGGTCTCGGACGTACGCACCGCCTATGACGGCGGCGCCTACGGGGCCGCGCCGACGAAGGGTGACGCGACCCGGGCGGCGGCGCTGAAGTCGTACGCCGGGACGAAGGCGACCTATCTCGAGGGCGAAACGACCTACGACGGCTACGGCCGGACGCTCACCACGACGGACCTGTCCGCGAACGTCACCGTGGACGGTGACGCGGCGCCGGCCCGTTCGACGCGGACCGACGGGCGGACGACGACGACCGCTTACACCCCCGCGACCGGCTTCCCGACGCAGGTGAAGACGACCACGCCGCCGGCCAAGGCGGGAACAGCTACGTCGAGCCTGACCACGAGCCAGACGCTGGAAACCCTTCGCGGCCTCCCGGTGAAGGCGACGGACGCGAACGGGAACGACACGGTCACGTCCTACGACGCGCTGGGCCGGGCGAGCAAGGTGTGGCTGGCCGACCGGCAGACCACCGACCTGCCGAGCTACGAGTACACGTACTTCATCAAGGAGGGGGCGCCCTCGGCGGTCGGCACCCGCACGATCGGGAACAACGACGCACAGACCCGCTACAGCTACACGCTCTACGACGGCATGCTGCGCGCACGGCAGACGCAGACGCCCGGCCCGAAGGGCGGCACGCTCGTCGCGGACACGTTCTACGACGCCCGCGGCCTGGTGGAGAAGACGTTCGCTCCGTACTACACCACTGGTGGGCCCTCGACGAGTCTGTTCCTGCCGGACGACGCGCTGAGTGTGCAGTCCCAGACGCGTACCGTCTACGACGGCCTCGGCCGGGCCACGCAGGCACAGCAGATCGCGGGTAACGGCGACGGAGGTGCCGTCCTCAACACCACGAAGACGATCTACGGCGGGGACCGCACCACCGTGATCCCGCCCCAGGGCGCCACGGCCACCACCACGGTGACGGACGCGCGGGGACGCACGACCGAGCTGCGGCAGTTGCACTCGCACGACACCGACGCCGCCGCCGACGTGACGCGCTACACCTACGACGCACGGGGACAGCTCGCGACGGCGGCGGACCCGGCCGGCAACAAGTGGACGTACACCTACGACCAGATGGGTCGGCAGGTCGAGACGACCGACCCCGACAAGGGGAAGACGGTCACCGCGTACGACGACCGGGACCAGGTCGACCACACGACCGACGCCAAGGGGGTGAGCCTCTACAGCGTCTACGACGGCATGGGCCGCAAGACCCAGCTTCGTGAGGGCAGCACCAGCGGCACACTCCGGGCCGAATGGACATACGACTCCGCAATCGGTGGCAAGGCGCTGCCCGCCTCCAGCACCCGTTACGACAATGGGCAGGCGTACAAGTCCCAGGTCAGCTACTACGACGACCTGGGCCGGGCCATGAAGTCGTCCGTCACGATCCCCTCGACCGAGGGCGCGCTCGGCAAGACGTACAACTCCTCGACGACGTACCTGCGTTCCGGCCTCGTCTCCGGTGCGAGCACGAGCGCGGCCGGGGGTCTCACGGGCGGCAGCGTTTCCTACAGCTACGACGACGACACCCTGTGGCCGACCCGGGTGAGCGCGGACGGCCAGATCGCCGGACTCACCACGTACACCAACGACGGCAAGCCTGACGTCATCACTGTGGCCCCGGAAGGCAGTTCCAAGACCACGCAGGTCAAGAACAGCTACGAGTGGGGCACGCAGCGCCTGTCCGAGCAGGTCGTCTCCCGGCAGGACCAGCCCGGCATCGACCGCGATGCGGCCTATCACTACGACGAGGCCGGCAACATCACCTCAGTCGCGGACACCTCGCGTACCGGTACCGACAACCAGTGCTACATCTACGACTATCTCGGCCGCATCACCGAGGCGTGGGCGCAGGGCACGACGACCTGCTCCGGCAGTCCGGTGACCGCGGCCCTCGGTGGCCCCGCCCCGTACTGGCAGACCTTCACGTACGACGTGACCGGCAACCGGACCACACAGATCCAGCACGACCTGACCGGCAAGAACAACACCAAGACCACGTACACCTATCCCGCGGCCGGCGGCGCGCACCCCCACGCCCTCAGCCAGGCGATGACGACCGGCCCGACGGGCCAGCGGCTCGACGAGTACCACTACGACGAACTCGGCAACACCGACAAACGCCCCGGCCAGACCCTGAGCTGGGACGCGGAAGGCCACCTCGCCTCCGTCACGGAGGACAACGGCGACAAGACGTCGTACCTCTACGACGCGGACGGCAACCGTCTCATCGCCCGCACCCCGACCGAGACCACGCTCTACCTCGGCGGCACCGAAGTCACGCTGAAGAAGGGCGCGACCAAGGCCGAGGCCACCCGCTACACCGATCTCGGCAGCGGCATCACCGCCGTCCTGGCGGACAACGGCAAGTACCGCTACACCATCCCCGACCACCAGGGCACCGGTCAGCTCGCCGTCGATGCCGACACCCTGGCCATCCAGCAGCGTCGTACCACCCCCTTCGGCCAGCCACGCGGCACCACACCCGACAACTGGCCGGGGACCAAGGGCTTCGTCGGCGGCACCGACGACACCGAGAGCACCGGGCTCCAGCACCTCGGAGCCCGCGAGTACGACCCCCAGACGGGCCGCTTCATCAGCGTCGACCCGATCATGGACCTCACCGACCCTCAACAAATCAACGGCTACGCCTACAGCAACAACAGCCCGGTCACGTATGCGGACGCGAGCGGGCAGTGGCTCGACGACGGCACTGGGCACAGCCAACCCCGCGACGCCTCGCACTACACGCCGGACTACGCACACGGCCCGGCGATGGGACCCGCCCCGAAGAAGGCATCGCCCCCACAAGCGACGAAGTCGTCTGGCGGCGGAGGCTTCTGGGGCGGCGTTGCTAACGTCACCAAGGCAGCCGTGGGCAAGGCCGAGAGCGCCGGCAAGTGGGTTGCGAAGACGGCGAAGAAGGCTGCCGTCGCTACCTGGAACTGGGTCGACGACAACAAAGCGACGCTTGTCACAGTGGGGGTCGATGTTGGTTGCGGATTCGCCCTCGGGATTGTTACGGGCGGAGTAGGTCTCCTGGGAGCTGCCGGCTGCGGTGCACTCGGCGGCATGGCTGGGGGATTCGTCGGCAACGCAACGGACGAAAACGCCGATCACAGCACGACAGGAGTTCTCAAGGACGAACTCGCGGGCGGCGTCCTGGGCGGGGCGAGCGGTGCGGCCGGAGGAGCTCTCGGCCAGATCTCGCGCATGCTGACGCGGACGGCGAAGGTCAAGGGAGCAGGCGGGGGCGTGGGAAAGGCCTGCCACAGCTTCCTCCCCGGCACTGGCGTTCTACTGGCGGACGGCACGCATAAGGCGATCGAGAAACTCAAGCTGGGAGAAGAGGTTCTCGCCACCGACCCTGAAACCGGCGAGACCGTGAAGAAGAAGATCGTCTCCACCATCACCACGGAGGACGACAAGGACTTCACGGACCTCACCATCGCCACCGGCAAGGGGCATTCCGGAATCATCGCGACCGACACCCACCCCTTCTGGGTCCCCAACCTGAAGAAGTGGGTCAAGGCCGGCGACCTCCACCCCGGCCAGTGGCTCCGCACCAGCTCCGGTACCCACGTCCAGATCACTAACGTCAGCCACTACACCAAGCGGCAGCGGACTCACGACCTGACCATCGATGACGTCCACACGTACTATGTACTCGCTGGAACTACCCCGGTCTTGGTGCACAACTGCAATGAAGCGGGCGACTATCTCTATCGCGGAATTCCCAAGGGGCATCCCGCGTATGACGATGCCCTTCAGGGACATGCGGTGCCCAGAGGTGGCCATTCCGACCCTGGGCGCCATGCAGGAGGCAATACCGAAAGCGAGTTCACCTCGTGGACCCACGACTATGAAGGCGTGGCCCTTGATGCCGCAGAGGAGCTTGGTCCGGGTGGAATCGTTCTGAGGATTCCAAGATCCAGTGTTCCGAAGGGAATCGACACTCAGATTCACGGCACGGACTTGGAATCGTACGAGGAGATGGAGCACGCGCTCCGAGGCCCGGTAGGAGGCGCGGAGATCAGCATCAGCAGAGGGCCGTGGACTCTGCCAGGGGGGTAGGGTCCTGCATGAGACAGCCTGCTGGGGTCGAGCACGACAACTTGGCCCCAGCAGGCTATGACCTGGAGGTAAGTGACTTGGAGCGGATGGAACTCGCCGAACTCCTCGTAGGTGATAGGGAGATCTTCCGCCTTTGTAGGTCCGCATTGACTGGCGGTGCCGATTTTGAAGTATGGATCGAGCCGACATCGACGCGGGAGATCGCGTCCATCTATTCCCGTCGGATGCGGACCATGAATCGAACCGGGCAACCTTCAATCGGTGTAGCTGAGGCAGTTGCCGATCTCAAAGCGTGGGCAGATACGGAACTCCTCATCGGATATGTCGATGATCGCCCGACGGGCGGGTACTACTTCCAGATCTTCCTGACGGCGAGCTTCGAGAAGGTAATTTCATGCCTTGGGGTCCGACCCTCAGTGACGGATTCTGATCCGGCGGATTCGGAATAATTCTGTGCGGCTGAGAACTTCCGAGGCGACCCTTTGGAAATAGTGCAGAGGCCCCACCGGAGATTTCTTCCGGTGGGGCCTCTGGGGTATCTGGCGGCAGTAGTTGACGGCAACGTCAGCGGACGGGTGCGGCGCTGAGGGGCGGTTCGCCGCCTTCATCGAGCCGGTTGACGGCCCCGGCGGGGCCACGGAGGGCGTGGCTGAGGAGGTCGATGGCGTCGCGCTGGAGGCGGAGCCGGACGTGGGCGTACACGGTGGCGGTGACGCCGATGTGGGCGTGTCCCAACAGTTCCTTGATGACGACGAGTTCGACGCCCTGTTCCAGGAGGAGGGTCGCGGTCGAGTGGCGGAGGTCGTGGAAGCGGATCCGGTGAAGCCTCGCCCGGTGGAGCAGAGCGGTGAAGCGCCGGGTGAGGGTGGCCCCTTCAATCGGGGCACCGTTGGGTCGGGTGAAGACGTAGCCGCTGTCCTGCCAGTCCTTGCCTGCCGCTTTGCGTTCCTGGCGTTGTCGGTCGCGGTGCTGTTCGAGGGAGCGCAGGCATGGTGTCGGCAGGGCGATGCGCCGTTCGGAACTCTGTGTCTTGGTCGGGAGGGCGGTCAGGCCGCCGGAGTTGGTGCGCTGGAGGGTGCGTCGGATGCTGGCGGTTCCGCCGGCCAGGTCGAGGTCTTCCCAGCGCAGGCCGAGGAGTTCGCCTTTGCGGAGTCCGGTGCGCAGGGCGAGTTCGAACAGCGGCTGCAACCGGTGCCCACTGGTGGCGGCCAGGAACGTGCGCGCTTCGTCGGCGGTGAGGGGTTCGAAGCGGCGGGGGCGGGGTGTGCCGGTGCGGACATTGCGAGCGACGTTGCGTGGGATCTCCTCCTCACGTACCGCGTGCTCCAGGGCGGACTTGAGGACGGAGTGCACGTAGGCCAGGGTCAGGGGTGAGAGCTGCTTGGAGCAGCACCAAGCTGTCCTCCGCGCGTGAGCTGCAAGAGCGGTTCACCATCGCCAACTCCACCGCGCAGAACGCCCTTCGCCTCCTCAAGAGCGAGGGGCTGATCTACGCCGTCAAGGGGCGCGGTGTCTTCGTCCGCACCGCCCCGACACCCGGCAAGAACTACAGCTCCAAGGTCGTCCAGCACCTCCAGCGCGAGGAGGTCGAACGCCAGGCCCACAGGGCTGCCGGCGAATTCGCACATCTCGCCGACGCCGAGCTCGAAGCGCTTGCCGACCAAATCCATGACGAGCTCAACCAGACCCGCACGGCCTACCAAGCAGCGGTCGAGAAGGGTCGGAAGATCACCCGCGAACTGGCCCGCCGTGGCCAACTCGCGCCACCACTCCACGACGGTCCCGCAGCCGCCCGCAAGGAACTCGAAGAGAGACTCGCCGACGCGAAGAAGCGCCGCCAGCAGGGCCCCTGACGGACAGGCTGACAGCTCGGCCCGTGGGTGAGCTGTTCAGAGTTTCTTTACTTGATCAAGGGCGTCCCGCTGACGCGGGCCGCCGCGCGCCGGCGGTCGGCGACCGCCGCCCGCTCCTGTCTGCCGCCCCGCTGGCGACGGCCGCCGACCAGTCGGCGCGCAGAGCCCGGGAGCGTAGCCGGACCACCAATCGGAAGCCCCGGTCCGACCCCTCAGCAGCAGGCTGGCCGGGCACCTGAGAGGCCGCCCGGCGGGCTCGCGCCGTCTCGGACGCCCTCGCTTGCTTCCTGGCTGGGGGCCGTGACGATGGAGATAACGGGGCTGATGCCGGTGCGGGGTTGAGCGAGACACACGTGGCGGGTGGTCGGTCGGCGAGCCCGTCGTCGTGGCTGACTTTCTGTGGCAGAGGCCAGAACCCCACAGCCATGGGCACGGCACGTACGTGAGGCCCCTCCCTGCCGGGGCTGACGAGTGCGGGGGAGCCTCGATCGGCTGCGCCCGGCAGGGACGGGAGTCGGGTGGGTCAGCGCAGTGCGGCGCCTGGGCGAGCGAGGCGGGTCACGTCTGGCGCCAGGTCCGCCAGGGGCGGGTGATGATCTCCCGGTAGGTGTGGTGGGACGGGTTCTGGCCGCAGTGCCGGAGTACCCAGTCCTGCGGTTCGGCGAAGTCCTCGCTTGTCGGCGAGGTCGCTCCGTCCACGGCGCACTGCATCGCGTAATGGACCGGCTCCGCGTCCGGCTCGCGGTCGGGCTGGAGCGTCCAGGTCTCGCAGCGCAGGACCGAGCGCGGGGTCACCGTCCCCACCTCCGGTCGGCCACGGCCACCTTCGCGCTCAACTCCTCCGTCGGAGTCAGCGTACGTACGTCCTCTGGCGGCACGTCCCACTCCCGGCCACCGCACGGCGGCCGAAGCTGCACGTACGGCCCCACATGCCCCATCCCCACACCCAACTTGCCGCTCCGCCGGTCGACCACCAGGGCGCCGACATCGAGCGAGACGGTCTGCCCGTCGCCATCATGGATGGAGGCCGTCATCGTGACCACCCCGGCGAGGCGGCGCGCGACCGGGCGTCCAGTCGCAGGGCGGGAACACATGGGGTGGCGCTCTTTCGCACGGTGACGCTCCTCGGCGGCGTGGATGCGTGCCCCTGGGCCTGTTGGTGCCGCAGGGTCGGCACCGATCCTCACGCCGGTCACCGGGACGAAGGAACCTCCACCAAACCCCACTCCGGGACGTCCCGCACCCTGTAGAACGTCCCTGGTGCCGTCCTGAGACGAAGGGGGAGACTCGTGCCGAACCAGAGACTACGAGCCGTCATGGCCGAAGGCTGGACGTACGCGACTCTTGCCTAGGAGGTCGAGGTCGACCCCAAGGGTCGGTCGAGCGGTGGATGAACCTCGGGCGTATCCCACGCCGTGGCACAGCCCTCTAGGAGGCCAAGGCCCTGGGAGAAGACGTGCACGCACTCTGACCGGCGCTCCGCCAGGCCCGCCCCGTCCGCGCCATCAGCCCCGAACTGGTCGCGCTCTACGAACAGCGGGCCGACATCCCCGTCTCGACGTTCACCGACCTGATGGCCCAAGCCCGGAAACGGATCGACATCCTCGTCTATGCGGCAGTCTCCCTCCACGAGGCGTACCCGCAGCTGAACGAACTCCTCACCGAACGCGCCGCCGAAGGCTGCACCGCCCGCATCGCGATCGGGGACCCGACAGCGACAACGTCCAAGCCCGCGGCCAGGAGAAGCGGTTCGGCCACGGCATCGAATCCCGCTGCCGCCTCGCACTCATGCACTACAAGCCGCTCGCCGACACCCCCGGCATCGAAGTCCGCACCCACGGCACCACGCTCTACAACTCCCCCTACCGGGCCGACGACCAGCAACTCGTCAACGCATACATCTGTTGCGTCAACGCCTACGCCGCCGCCGTAGGGCACCTTCGCCGTCACGAGACAGGCGGCATGTTCGACACCTACGCCGACAGCTTCGACGCCGTATGGACGACCGCAACCCCCGTACGAGAGGAAGGCTGACCGTGGCCCGCACCGAGTACTACGACGACCCGAACGCGCCCAAGCCGAACAGCATGGTCGTCGCCGCTTCCGCCGTCGTCACCGACGACCACGGGCGCATCCTCCTCCAGCGCAGCCGCGACAACGACCTATGGGCCCTGCCCGACCCTGCCAGGCGCAGCCGTCCGCGAGGTCAAAGAGGAGACCGGCCTTGATGTCGAGATCACAGGCCTGGTCGGCACCTACACCGACTCGAAACACATCATCGCCTACACCGACGGCGAGGTCCGCCGCCAGTTCAACGTCTGCTTCACCGCCCGCATTACCAGCGGCCAACTGGAGATCTCCGACGAGTCCACCGAACTCCGGTATGTACCGCCGGAAGAGATCGAGCAGTTGCCGATGCACCACACCCAACGACTCAGGCTCCAGCACTTCCGGGAACAGCGCGAGAAGCCGTACCTGGGCTGAACCGTCTGACGGCAGTAGCGACGGCAACAACCCCGCACAACCACGGACGCCCACGCACCTCACCGGACCAGCAAACCGCACTTGACCTGCGAAAAAGCAGGTCGAAGGCTTCGCGTAGCACACGTACTACATGCTGGCGGGGGCCACGCCGGTACTCGTTCACAACTCCAGCTGCCCTGTGCCAATTTCGAAGCGTCTCTGGGACCATATGGGATCGGCATGTTGTTCGTGGCGGCGAGTTCCCCAACAAGAGCAAGTTCTCGACGACGAGCAAAGCGAAGATCCAGAAAATGATCAATCGCGCACTCGATGGCCAGACCGCCGACTGGGGGTACTACTACGAGTTCCCGAATCCGATCGGACGGAACGGGGCTGGAGATGATCAGTACTATATTCGGGTTGTGGTTCGTGATCGAAAACTAATTACAGCCTTCCCGTCAGAGGAGCCCGAGTGATGCGTGGTTGTGACATCAGGCTCTCACTCAAGGAGGTGTTGTGGGCGTAGATGTGGCCCTTGTGCGCGTAGAGCAACGAGGGGGCGGTCCGAGGCGGCGGCGCACGAGTCAGGTGGACGCTGTTCTCGATCTTCACGACAAATTCGCTCGCCTCTGCGGATCGAGTGTGCTCCCCATGCTTGGTCGAGTGGATCCCTGCGGGACTCTGATCTTGAGCTCGAGCGAGATGGATTAGTTCATCTCAGAAATCGAGATCGAATTCTTACAGGTCGAAGATCCTGCTGTGAAGGAGTTCCTGGAAAGCGTGCTCAGGCTGGCTCGCGAATGTCGCGAATGTCGCAAAAAATGGGAAATGCAGTTGCGTCTAGACGGAGATTGCAATCCCATGCGGAACCTATTGTCGATGAATGCGAGATCAGCGCGCCCGTCTTTTTCGAGCAGTAGATATCGGTGTTTGACGGCAACGCAGGCGAACGTCGACGCCCCGTAAGGCATGTTGCGGGACGTCGACGCTGCTGGAGGCGGTGCAGAGTTACGGCGCGGCAACCGTGCCGTCATGGGGGCTGTTTGGGCAGAGTGCGTTGCTGAGAGTGTCGATGGCCTGGCGCTAGAGGCGGAAGCGTACGTGAGCGTAGACGCTTGCGGGCAGGCCGATGTGGGTGTGGTCGAGGAATTCCTTGATGCCGACGAGGTCGACGCCCTGTTCCAAGAGCAGGTTGGCGGTCGAGTGGCGGGGGTCGCGGAAGCGGATCCTCCGGAGTCCGGCCTTGCGGAGGAGGTAGCGGAAACGGCGGGTGAGGTTGTTTGACTCGAGCGGCCTGCCGTTCGGCGTGGCGAAGGCGAGCCTGCTGGCTGTCCAGCCCGTTCCGGTCGCCTGGCGTTCCTGCTGTAGCTATAGCTACTGGTGGATCTTGGGAAATTGATGCATTAGGCGGGGACGGCGATGCAGCCTTCGGAGGGAAACTCGCCCTTATGACTCGGAGACTCATATCTTTGAAACTTTGACGCAGCGCCTTGCTCCTGGCGCTAAAGGGAAGATAGATATGTATTCGGAGCGCCCGGTCTGCGATAGTTGTAGTGGGCTGATCGATCAGTTTAGGCAGAAGTTTCCTGGCGTTCGGATCAATATTTCGACGGGAGAGGGCTAGTGCTCACCATCTCTGAGATCGCTTCGGTCGCCGGAAAGGCTCCTGATTCCGTTGTGGGGCTGACCGGCACGGAAATTGAAAGTCTTCGTGAGCTGTGGGGCGTTCAGAGGCTTCCGGAGCGATACGAGCAGTTTCTGTCCCTGATGGGGCGCAGTGCTGGTCGGATATTGCGTGGGACTGACGCTTTCTTCCCCAGGGTCCTTGATATGCGGCGGGCTTCTGATGAATTCTTCGCCAGTAATGTCGGAGGAATGGATCTGCCTCAAGGTGCTGTTGTGTTCGCCATCCGTCAGGGGTATCAGGTCTATTGGATGGAGGTGATGGGGTCGCAGGATCCTCCTGTCTCCCTCTATATGGAAGGTGAGCCTGCTCCAATGATGCGGTGGAGCTCTTTCACGGAGTTCCTGAACGCTGAATACTCGAACGCCTATCCAGGTTTTTGATGCGCTCGATTGGCGCCGTCGTCTGGAGGAGGTCCTGCCGTGCGGGCTTCGGCAGGGCCTCCGTGTGTGCCGCCGGTAGGTGGGGGCGCTGGCGGTGGACGATGCGAAACCGGAGGCGTGCTCTTGACGTCCTCGTCGTGAGGTCGGGTGTTCCGTCTGGGGTTCAGCCCTCGGTGGCGTCCCGCTGGTCCGGGATTCCCGCTGACTTCCGGTTCCCCGCCAATGTGTTGACCCGGCTGCGGACCGCGTACCAGCCGGCGCACAGGGCCAGGGCGATCAGTGGGGTGCAGGCCACTGTCCAGGTGCCTATGTCTCCGTCGCAGGCCATCAGGACGACCACCAGGAGGAGGAAGGCCAGGGTCAGGTAGGAGGTGAAGGGGGCGCCGGGGAGGCGGAAGCCGGGGTCCGGGGCGCGGCCGGTGCGGACGCGGTGGCGGAGGGCCAGTTGGCAGAGCATGATCATGGCCCACGTGCCGATCATCGTGATCGCCGAGAAGTTCAGGACGATCGAGAAGGCGCGGTCGGGGACCAGGTAGTTGAGGACGATTCCCGCCAGGTAGCACGAGGCCGTGAGGAGGATGCCGCCGAAGGGGACGTGGCGGCGGTTCATCTTCGTCGTGAAGCGCGGGGCCGAGCCCGCGAGGCCCATCGAGCGCAGGGTGCGGCCCGTCGAGTACAGGCCCGAGTTGCACGAGGACAGCGCCGCCGTCAGGACGACGAAGTTCATGATGCCGTCCGCTCCCGGGATGCCCACCTTGCTCATGAGCGTCACGAACGGCGACTCCGCGCCGCTGTACGCCGTCCACGGCAGGAGCAGGACCAGGAGGAGCACCGAGCACACGTAGAAGACCACGATCCGCCAGGACACGGAGTTGATCGCCTTCGGGATGACCTTGCGCGGGTCGTGCGTCTCGCCCGCCGTGATCCCGACCATCTCGATCGCCGCGTACGAGAAGACGACGCCCTGCGTGATGACGATCGCCGCGACGAAACCGTGCGGCAGCATCCCGCCGTGGTCCGTGATGAGTCGCGGGCCCCCGGCCTCGCCCTGGATCGGGTGGCGGCTCGCGAGCAGCCAGCAGCCGATCGCGAGGAACGCGACGATCGCCGCGACCTTGATCACCGAGAACCAGAACTCGAACTCCCCGAACCACCGCACCGAGATCATGTTCGCGCCCAGGACGACCAGGAGCGCGACCAGGGCGAGCGTCCACTGCGGGATGTCGCGGAAGGCGCTCCAGTAGTGGAGGTAGACGGCGACCGCCGTGATCTCCGCGATGCCCGAGCAGATCCAGTGCAGGAAGTAGATCCAGCCCGCCAGGTACGCCGCCTTCTCGCCGCCGAGCAGTTCGCGCGAGTACGAGACGAAGGACCCCGAGCTGGGCCGGTGCATGACCAGCTCGCCCATCGCCCGCGCGATGAAGAACGCGAAGAGGCCGGTCACGGCGAAGACGACGACGAGGGACGGGCCGGCCTTGTGCAGGCGTTCGCCCGCGCCGAGGAAGAGTCCCGTGCCGATCGCGCCGCCCACGGCGATCATCTGCACCTGGCGGCGGCGCAGCCCCGGCGCGTAGCCGTCCTCGGCGACGACGGAGGACGGGGCGGACGGGGAGGGCGGGGTGGTGCCGGGGGACGCGGTCGCTCGGGGGCTTCCTTGTTGCATGGGGGGTTTCGCTCCGTACTGCCAAGAGGCACTGCCGCGCGCCCGCCCGCACCGCGCGGCGCCGTGGGGGACGGCGGCGCACCGGTGGCAGGGGGCGGGGGACGGCGGCGAGGTGCCGGTCGTTCTCCGGGTGGGGGGCGGGTCAGGGACGCACGGGGGTGCGCACCGGACGCACCGGACCCGCAGCACCCTACCGATTGGTAGGTGTGGAATGCACTTGTGGGGGTCGGCGCAGGTCAGGGGGGTGGGCGAAGGCGGCTCGCGCCGAACGGGCGGCCACACCTTTCGGCGGCGTACGAGCGGCCACGCTCTCAGCCCCGTACGGGAGCGGCGCCTTTCAGCCCCGAACGGGCAGCGGCGCCTTTCAGCCCCGTACGAGCGGCCACGCCTTTCAGCGGCGTACGAGCGGCGGTTCGCCCGCGCCCTTCAGCGCTCCCGACTCCGCCGCGCCGCTCTCCGCGAGCAGCTCCGCCAGGGACTGGCCCCGGCGGATCGTCGCGAAGCGCGTGCGGCCCTCGTCGTCGGTCCAGAAGCCGTGGACCGCCGGGCGCGGGAGGCTGTTGTAGGCGAAGTGCGTGGAGAAGTAGTAGGCGCCCGTGTCCCACAGGGCGATCAGGTCGCCGGGGGACAGCTCGGGGAGGGTGCGGGCGCGGGCCACGAGGTCGCCCGCGAAGCAGCAGGGGCCCGCGACGTCCTGGACCAGGTCGGGGGACTCCTTCAGCGTGCCGTCGGAGGCGAAGGCCGCGACGCGCAGCGGCCAGGAGTCCGGGACGAAGACGGTACGGGTCGCGACCTGCGCGCCCGCGTGCGTCACCGCGATGCGGCGCCCGCCCGACGTCTTCGTGTACTCGACGAGCGCCGCGACGAAGCCCTGTTTCGCGAGCAGCGAGCGGCCGAACTCCGTGACGATCGTGTAGCGGCCGTCGAAGAGGCCGGGGACCGTCTCGCGCAGGAGCTTCGCGTAGGCGGCGAAGCGCGGGGTGATCTCCTCGCCCTCGAAGTTGACGGGGAGGCCGCCGCCGATGTCGATCGTGTCGACCTGCTGCCTGCCCACCTCGCGGTTGATGCGCTCGGCGAGCCCGTACACGATCCGCACCGACTCGGCCATCAGCTCCAGGGCGACGCCCTGCGAGCCCGTGTGCGTGTGCAGGCGCGTGAGCCAGGGGCGCTCCACGTACTGCCGTACGAGCCAGTCCTCCGCGCCCGGGTCGCGCAGCGCCACGCCGAACTTCGACGTCGCCGTGGCCGTCGACATGGCCCCGATCGAGCCCGTACCGACCTGCGGGTTGACGCGCACGCCGAGTGGCGAGTCGGTCGGGCCCTCGGCGAGGAGCGCGTCGATACGGGCCAGCTCCTGCGGGTTGTCCGCGTTCACCGCGATGCCGTGCGCGAGCGCGTCGCGCAGCTCGGCGACCGTCTTGGCGGGCGAGTCGAGGACGATGCGGGAGGCGGGGACCCCGGCCGCGCGGGCGAGTTCCAGCTCGCCCGGACTCGCCACCTCGCAGCCCACGCCCTCCTCGTTCAGCAGCTCCAGGACCGGCACGAGCGAGGCCGCCTTCACGGCGAACGTGTGCAGGACGGGCGCGGGCCCGGCGAAGGCGGCGCGCAGCTCGCGCGCCGCCTCGCGCACCCCCGTCACGTCCACGAAGCCCGCCACCGGGGCGTCCGGGCCGACGAGCCCGGCGCGCGCGGCCTCGCGCAGCGCCGCGTGCCTGCGGGCCAGGGAGTCGTGTTCCATCGTCGGGTCTCCTCGCCAAGAGCCGGTCAGTGCCGCGGTCCTTCCAGCGGTACGGGCACCACTCTCCGGCACCCGCGCGCGCCCCGTCTGCGGCGCATCGGCCCACGTCGCGCCCATGCCCCTCGTACGGGCGGACAAGAGCGGCGGGGGAGGGGACGGGGGGTTGTGCGGAAGTGAGAAGGGGCGGGGTCTGTCTCGTACAGGAGCACAAGGCGGGCGCGAGGTCCCGCCTTGCGCGCGGCTCCGCCTCGTCCGCGAACGCGAGGCCCCTGCGGGCGAGGCGCCTGAGGGCGCGGGACCCCTGCGGGCGCGGACCCTGCGGGCCCGGCCCCTGTGGGCGCAGGACCCCCGCCCGGCGGCCGTCCTCAGCCCCGTACCCGCGTCCCGATGTACGCCAGCGTCGTGTCGAGCGCCGTTTCCAGGGGCAGGGTCGCGCGCTGGATCTGGGTGAGGAGGAGGCCGCCCTGGAGTGCCGAGAGGAGCGCGAGGGCGAGGGCGTCGGGGTCGGTGCCCGGCGTGAACTCGCCGCGCTCGTGCATCGCGCGCAGGCCCGCCCTGATCTCGTCCTCCCAGCGGTCGAACGCCTCCGCGACGAGCCCGCGCGCGAACGCGTCGTGCTCGGCGACCTCCGCACCGAGCGCCCCGAGCGGACAGCCGCCCCGGCAGCCCAGCGACACCTGGTGCGCCACGATCCCGTCGCGCCAGGCGCGCAGGCCCGCGAGCGAGTCGAGGTGCGAGAGGAGGGGCTGCTGCATCTCCAGGACGTCGCCGCGCGTGTACGCGACGACCGCGCGGACGAGGTCCTGCTTGCCCGCGAAGTAGTGGTACACCTGCGAACCGCTCACCTCGGCCGCCTCGCGCACCTGCTCCAGGGTCGTCCCGCCGACGCCCTGCCGCGTCATGAGCCGGGCCGCCGCCGCGACGATCCGCTCCCGCGTGGCGCGGCCCTTCGGGGTCAGGCGCGGGGACTTCGCGCCGCGCGGGTGGTTCGGCATCACGGGCTCGCCTCCACGATCTCCGCCGGGGAGAAATTTTCTGGTATGGACAACCCATTTTCCGCGACGAACCATGGCAGCACAAGGGCCGGTCGTCCGGTGACCAGCCCGAACCCTGTGCCGGAGGTCTGTCGTGCCCGAGTCCATCGCCGCCCAAGTAGCCGCCCTGCAAGACCAGTTGGCCGCCCATGCGCCCGCCGAGGCGCTGCGCCCCTTCGCCGAGGAACAGGCCGCGCTCGCCGTGACGCCGGTCCCCGCAGCCGTTCCCGCCCCCGGCACCCCGCTCCCCGACGCGGACCTCCTCGACGGCCACGGCGAGCCGACGACACTCGCCGCCGCGCGCGGTGGCGCACCCGCCGTCCTCGTCTTCTACCGGGGCGCCTGGTGCCCGTACTGCAACCTCACGCTGCGCACGTACGAGGAGCGAGTGCGGCCCGCGCTCGACGCGCGCGGCGTGCGGCTCCTCGCGGTGAGCCCGCAGCGCCCGGACGGCTCGCTCACGACGGCCGAGACCAACGCGCTCACGTTCACCGTGCTCTCCGACCCCGGCAACAAGCTCGCGGCGGCGCTCGGCATCCTCACGGAGTCCGCCCCGGCGGCGAGCGAGGCGCAGCGCGCGCTCGGCATCGACGTCGCGGCGGCGAACGCGGACGGCACGGGGGCGATCCCCATGCCGACGACCGTCGTCCTCGATGCCGAAGGGGTCGTGCGGTGGATCGACGTGCACCCCGACTACACGACGCGCACGGAGCCGGAGGCGCTGGTGGAGGCGGTGGACCGGCACCTCGGGGGCGTGTCGGGCTGACGTGGCGGGGCTCCCGCGTCGGGCGCCGACGAGGCGGGGCCCGGAGCGCGCGGGGCGTCCCCGCGGCGCGCGTCCACGAGGCGGGACGCCCACACCCTATGGCTCAGTGCGGCGCCGCCGCCCACGGCAGCAAGCCCGCCGCGCGCAGGCCCAGTTCCGCGACGAGGCGCGTGTCGGGGTCCGCGAGGTCGACGCCGAAGAGGTCGTGGAGGCGGCGGAGGCGGTAGCGCAGGGTGTTGGGGTGCACGGCGAGGAGCTTCGCCGTCGCCGGGACGTCGCCGAAGCGGTCGAGGTACGCGGCGAGGGTGCGGGCGAGGTCCGTGCGGTGCTCCTCGTCGTACGTGAGGAGCGCACGGACGGGGCCGTCGGGCGGCGGGGTCAGTGCGGCGACCGCGTCCGTGACGCGGAGGGCGTCGAGCGCGGCCCGTATGTCCTCCTCGCCCGCGACCTCGGGCAGGCCCTCGCGCGCGCCCAGGACCCGCAGCACCAGGTGCGCGGCGCGGCGGGACGCGGCCGCCCCGGCCAGTTCCTCGCGTACGGAGCCGATCGCGACGAGGGGCCGCGCGCCCGCGCCCCGTACCGCCGCCGCCAGCTCCCTGCCGAGGCGCTTCGCGTCCCGCCCGGGGTCCTCGGGGCGGGGCTGCCCGGAGGGTCGGGGCTGCCCGGAGGGGCGTGGCTGCTCCGTGGCGCGGCCCTGCTGCGAGGCGCGGCTTTGTTCCGCGGGGTGCGGGGTGAGCGGGAGCAGGACGTCCAGGCGGTGGCGGTCGTCCTCGCGCACCGTGAGCCCGGCGGGGTGGTGCGCGGTGGCCTGGAGAGCGGCGAGGTGGAGGGCGCGGGCCGGGTCGGACTGCCCGGTCCCGGGCAGGACCAGGACGCTGAGGACCACGCAGGGGGTGTGCGGGGCGAGGCCGAGGGTCGCGGCGGCGGAGGGGACGTCGGCGGTGCCGTCGATGAGGGCCCGTACCGCCTGGGTGCGGCGCGTCGAGCCCGTACGGGTGCGCAGGCGGTGGTGGAGCAGGTGCGGGGCCGCGGTGCGCGCCGCCTCGCGCAGCGCCCGGCGCGCGCCGGGGCCGAGCGGCGTGCCGTCCGCCGCGACCCACAGCGAGCCGAGCACTTCCTCGCCCGCCCGCACCGCGATCGCGAGGCGCTCGGGGAAGCGTTCCTCGGCGGGGCGGTGCACGACGTCGTCGCTCGTCCACAGCGTGCGCAGGAAGCCGCTCGCGCCCAGCTCCGCGAGCCGCCAGCGGGGGACCCGCTGGCCGAGGATCGTGAGGCGGCGCAGCGGGTCGGCGCCGTTCTCGGTGCGGGAGTAGGCGAGGACGCGGGACTCGGGGTCCTCGATCGTGACGGCGCCGCCGACGAGCGTCGCGAAGGCGTTCGCGAGCGCGGGGAGGTCGCCGAGCGGCACCTCCGCGTGCGGGCCTTCGGCGCCGCCGCTCTGCGCGAGCCCGGCCCGCAGCAGGGCGATCAGCTCGGTCCACTCGACCCAGGGGGCGCGGGTGAGGAGCGCGGTGGGCACGGTGCGGGCCACGTCGAGGAGGCGCGGCGCGGGGCCGGCCGCGCCGCGCCGCAGGACGAGCGCGGCGGCCTTCGCGCGGGCGGCGGCCCGGAGCACGTCGGCGGCGGCGGGCGAGGAGGCGTCGACGCCGGTCGCGACGAGGACGTGGCCGCGCGCCGAGAAGGTCTCGCCGGGGTCGTAGACGCCGATGCCGCGTACGGGGACGGCGTGCCCGCCCGGCACGGTCACGACCTCGACGGCCTCCCCGGCCCCGGCGGCGAGGACAGTGGCGAGGGTGGGGGCGTCCTCCGGGCCGGGGGAGTCGCCGGGCTCGCGGGCGTCTTCCGCCTGACGTGCGTCTTCGGGCTCGCGTGCGTCGTCGGGGGTGGGCGGCATCCGTCCATGGTGGCGCACGCGGGGGGCCTGGTGGGGGTGGATGTGGGGGGCGGCACAGGGCGGGCCGTGGGTGGACCTGTCGGGGCCACGGGCGGGACCCCGCTGGATGGCGTGGCCGGAACCCCGTGCGGGTGGCGCGGCGTGATCCCGCCGGGTGGTGACGCGGCGGGGCCCGGCTCAGGTGGCGTGGAACTCCCGTACGACCTCGATCGGGCCGACGAGGTGCGCGTTGAACTCCGGCAGGTCCTCGGCCGGGACCCACAGTTCGAGGATCGTCTCGCCGCCCGCCTGCCGGACGGGGTAGCGCGCGAGGAAGTCGGCCGCGACCGCGAAGCGCGTGACATAGCCCGCGCCGTCGTGCTTGACGTTCCAGTCGCGCGCGATGCGGATCGCGTAGTCCTCGTTGAGCACCGGGTAGAAGATCGGCTGCTCGGGCAGGCGCGGCGGCCAGGCCCGCATCCCGCTCGCGCGCACCAGGGCCAGCTCGGCGGGGCCGGTGGGACGCCAGAGGGTGGTGGTGCGCATGGCGGGGTCCTTGTGACGGGGGAGGGGGCCTTTCACGCGAAAGTAGCGGGGGCGAGGGGGCTGGGGCGAAGGGTTTACGGGGCGCGGGGTGCGCGCGGGACGCGGTGCCGATCGGGGCGGTGGCCTGGCGGGGCGGTGGCCTGGCGGGGCAGGCGGTCCGGCGGGGCAGGCGGTCCGGGCCCCGGCCTCGTCCGGTACGGTCCGCGCTCGCGCCCGTTCCCCGTACGGCCCGCGCGCGCGCCCGTCCCCGTACGGGCCGCGCCCGTCCCCACCCCGGTCCCCGCCTACGCCGGGTCCATCCCCACCAGGTCCGCCTCCTGTGCGAGGCGCCTGAGTTCCGCGACCTCCCAGCCCGTCAGGCGGGCGATGTCGGTCTCGGTCTGGACGGTGAGCGCGTGGTCCTCGCGGACGGCGCGGAGCGCGGCGACGATCTCGACGACGAGGTCGTCGCGCGCGGCGGTGAGGGCCTGGGCCGCCTCCGCGTGTCGGTGGGCGGCGAGTTCGAGGCGAGCCATCGGGTCCGTGGTCATGGGTGGGGGTCTGCCCCGTCCACGAGCGGGCATTCCGCCTCGGGCGCCCGTTTCCTCTCGTACATCCGCTCGCTTTGACGCCTTCCCCACGCACGGGCCACAATCTCCTTCCCCGCCGTCCCGGGGGTGCGTGAGCCAGGGGGAGCCCATGCCCATTCCCATCCCGCCGCATCTCGACCTGCCGTCCAAGACGGGTGGCCGGAAGGTGCGGCTGCGCAGGGTGTTCCGTTCGCGCAAGGCGCTGCGCGGGCTCACGCAGTGGGTCGTGGACCGGGCGATACCGATGGCGCTGCTGCTCGCCGCGCTGTGGTTCTTCGCCGCGCGGTACGACGGCGGGGGCGGTGAGGTCTACCGCGTGTTCACGCTGCTCGACGAACCCGTGGGCCACCCTCTGCTGTGGATCGCCTCGGCCATCGGCTGGGTCGCCGTCCCCGCGATCATCGGTGGCGCGGCCGGACACGTCATCACGCAGCGGATCGACCGGGTCAAGAAGCAGCCCAGCAACCGCCTCTTCCGCCGCCGCGGCCTCAAGCAGCGCCTCACCCCGCCGGGCGTGATCGACGACCTGCGCCCCTACCGCTACGGGACCGGCTCCCAGCAGGCGTTCGTGGACGCCTTCGTGCGCGTCGCGCATCGCAACGACTGGCAGCGGGCACAGGACCACTGGGAGGTCTACCTGCGCGACACGATGTCGACGCAGCAGTACGCGGACCTCGACCGGCACGAGTGTCTGCGCCAGGCGCGGAACGTGGCGCTCATCGCGCTGCGGGTCGCCGCGCTCTCCGGCAACGGCCACTGCATCGTGTGCGACAGGAGGTCGTGACCGTGCGCTCCGAGGATGTCGTCGGCCTCATCGAGGCCACTCTCGCCCTCGCCTTCCCCACGGCGAGCACCCAGGGCCTCACCCGCGCCGCCGAGGCGGTCGCGCGCTGGGGCGCGGAGGACGCGGCCCAGTACCTGGACGACCCGCTTACGCTCCGCATGATCACCGACCTGCTCAGGGTCGCGGGCGTCCCCGAGCAGGACTACCGCCCCGCAGAGCCCGCGGGTACGGCGATGGAGTGGGAGTCGGAGTACCGCGTCTGGTCCCACACGGACGAGATGCCCGACCTCCCCTACCTCCCGAGGCCCCCGGACCGCCCCCGGCGCACGCGGCGCGGCGAGGAGGCGGAGCGCGGGGAGCGGGCGGCGTACGAGAACGAGCGGGAGTACGAGAACGAGCGGGAGGCGGAGGCCGCCGCCGCGCGCGCGTACGAGCGCGAACGCGAGCCCGGCCCCGGCGCCGAGGAGGGACGCCCCCAGGGCCGCCGCTGGCCCTTCCGCCGGAACCGGGACGGTGGCCGGGAGAGTGGCCGGGAGGGCTGACCCGAGGGGTCTACGACCGGCTCCGGAGCGCGTGAAGGGGGAGCGGGGCATTCCCCGTGTACGCGGGGCGCGCGGAAGGTGGGCTCTCGGGCGGAGGCCAGGACGTGTTCACGCCCGGGGCCTGCCCGCTCCCTCGGGCAGGCAGGCGATCAGATCTGCTGCCGCACCATGGCGACGAAGGCGGCCCAGCGCGCTGCGGGGAAGACCAGGTGGGCGGCGGAGGGGCGCTTGCTGTCGCGAACGGGGACGAGGGCGGGAAGATCGTCGCTGACCTCGACGCAGGCTCCACCGGTGTCATTGCTGTATGAGCTCTTGTGCCAGGAGAGCCCGGTCAGGTCGATGTGGTGCACGGTGTCTCCTCCAAGAGGCACTGAATGAACTTCCGCGATTCCCCGGGCGAAAGTGCCTGGTCCCGCACGGAATCGTAGCGCCGTTGAAGTGCCTCGACTGCTTCGGAGTGCTCGATCAACTCCCCACGCGCAGCACTTTCCACGTAGGCGACTGTGCCCCCCTCCAGGAGTCGCAGGAACCAGATGTCCGTGCTCATCAGACGGTAAAGACCGGCGTTGAAAGGCAGCACCTGGATGGTCACATTCCCCTGCGGCGCTCCCTCCAGCAGGTGCTGCAACTGTGCGCGCCAGCCGTTGGCATCCGTCATGCGGGTCCGGAGAACGGACTCCGAGAGGATCGCCCTGAACGGGGGCGCGTCCGGCTCGGCCAAGACCGCGCGCCGACTAAGACGCGCCTCTATCTGCCCTTCGAGGTCTGCGCCGGTCAAGCCTCCTAGAGAGAGCGTCTCCCGCGCGTACTCCCTCGTCTGCAGCAGCCCCGGCAGCACGCTCACCGCGTAGTGCCACAGGCTCACCGCCTCCGCCTCCAACTGCATGTACCGCCGGTACTGCTCCTTGAACTGCGTCTTGTCGGAGAGCGCCAGCTCCCAGAGCGCGAGCAGTAGCCCCGGCGTCCCGTAGAAGGCATCGAGCGCCTCGACCACCTCCGGGCCGCCCAGCGTCTCGCCCTTCTCCATCTTGGCGAACAGCGAGTAATCCCAGCCCAACCGGTCCGAGAGCTGGCGAAGGGTCACCTTGTGACTGGAGCGCAACTGACGCAGCTCCTGCGCGAAACGGCGTCTCGGCTCCCTGCTGCGTCCAGTGACCGCGCGCCTGTTGGGCACGGGCGGCTCCTTCCCTGAGTGCGTGGAGGTTGTGGAATTTGCGCCTTCGGAGGTGGAAGCCCTGTCCGTGTGACGCCTCTCACTGACTTCCCCTGCGGCAACCTCGTAATGCCGGGGCCACGCACAGTAATCCACGATGTGTGCGGGCAACGGTCGATGACCGATATCGAGCGACGTCCGAAGGAGCACGTGCCATGAGGGAAGAGACCCAGAAGGAACACGCCGACCGCCTCGGCGAAGCGATGGCCGCCCGGGACGCCCTCGCGTCCGCCCTGACGGCCGCCGGGATTCAGTTGCCCGCCATGGACGTGCGGCGGGCGTGGGCCGGGGAAGCGCCGTACGCGCTCGTGCACTTGGGGGTCTGCTCCGCACCCGTCGCGCACGCCCTCGCCGAGGCGCTCTGCCGGGGAGCCGCGCGGTGATCGGGGAGCTCGTGTGGGACGCGCGGCGCGAAGTGCTCGCCATCGTCACGGGACGGCTCGGGCGGTACTGGTGGCTGCGACCGCTCGGCGGCGGGCGCGAGTGGAACGCGGGACCCGACGAGGTGCGGAGCCTCCCCGACCCCGGAACGTACGCGAAGGAACCGGCCACCGCCCCCGCGCTCCCCGTCGCCGAGGACGCCCTCGCCTGCCGCCTCGGCACGACCACCCGCGAGGACATCGCGCACTACACGCGGCTCCTGCGGGAGCAGGCCGAGGCGTTGCTCGGGGCCGGGGTGCCGGAGGAGACCGCCGACATGGCCCGTGCCCTGCTCGATTCGCCGCCCTCGCGCGAGGAGCCCGCCTTCGCCGCGTACGCGCACATGCAGGACCTGGCCCGACTGCTCCGCCACCACCTGCGCCGGGAGGGCGAAGCCTCCACCGCGAGGTGCGAGGCCGCGAGGAGCGAGGTCGCGAGGTGCGAGGCGGCCTCCTGAGCGCGACCTGGCCCCGCGCCGCGTTGGACGCCCCCACGGGGGCTCCGGGGGTCGGGGGTGACGGGCCTCTTCCGGAGTGGCCCGTGTGGGGTGTGGGGGAAGTCCATCAGGGGTGCGGAGGGGGCGCGAGGGCCGTTCGGCCCTGGGGCGGGGGCCGGACGGCGGGGGTGGGGCGGGGGATACTGGGGGCGTGCCGCTTGAGGGCGCGCGCCCCTGGGGTGCGCCGGTCGGGGCGGCCGTCCCGCCTCGTACCGGAGTCCCGCCATGATCCCCGCACCCGCCCCCCGGACCCTCTCGTGAGCGCCGTGCCGCCCGCCGCGCCCGTCCGCGTGTTCCTGCTCGACGACCACGAGGTCGTACGGCGGGGGCTGCGCGATCTCCTGGAGGCGGAGCCGGACATCGTCGTGGTCGGCGAGGCCGCCGACGCGCGGGAGGCGCTCGCGCGCGTGCCCGCGACGCGGCCCGACGTCGCCGTGCTCGACGTACGGCTCGGCAGCGCGACCGGCGGGGACCACGAAGGCGTCGAGGTGTGCCGGGAGTTGCGCGCCGAACTGCCCGAGCTGGCGTGCCTCATGCTCACGTCCTTCGACGACGACGAGGCGCTCTTCGACGCCATCATGGCGGGCGCCGCGGGCTACGTGCTCAAGCAGATCAACGGTTCCGACCTTCTCAACGCGGTACGGACCGTCGCCACCGGCACCTCGCTCCTCGACCCCCGGATGACGAGCCGCGTCATGGCCCGTATCCGCGAGCCCGAGCCCGAGAAGCCCGCGCCGAGCCGCGCCCTGCCCGGCGAACTCGACCGGCTCTCGCCGCGTGAGCTGGAGATCCTCGACCTCATCGGCCTCGGCCTCACCAACCGGCAGATCGCCGAACGCCTCTACCTCGCCGAGAAGACCGTCAAGAACCGGGTCTCGTCGATCCTCGGGAAGCTCGGGGTCGGCCGGCGCATCCAGGCGGCGATGATCGCGGAGCGGCTGCGGGGGACGGACGCGGGGCGCCCGACGGCGTGACCGCCGGGCTCGGGAGGGCTGCCGTTGCCGGGTGGTCCGCCGGGCTCAGGAGGGCCGTCGTTGCCGGGTGGTCCGCCAGTCCCCGTACGGCTGCCGTTGCCGGATGGTTCGCTGGCCCCCCTTCCCGCGCTGTCCGCCCGTCGTCGTATGGCTGTCGTTGCGCGGTGGTCGGCCGGTCCCCCTCCGGCTCCCGTTCCCGCGCTGTCCGCCCGTCGCCGTACGGCTCCCGCTCCCGTACGGCCCACCCGTCCCCGGTGGGCGCTCAGCGGCTGCCGCCCGAGGCCAGCACCAGCGCTCCCGTGATCCATCGCGCGTCCTCGGAGGCGAGGAAGGCCACGAGCGGGCCGTAGTCGCCCGGCGTGCCGCTGCGGCCCAGCGGCGTCGCCGCGATCGCGCGGGCCTCCAGCTCCGAGCCGACGTACCCGGCGGCGCGGGTGCCCTCGGTGTCGGAGGCGCCCGGCTGGACCGCGTTGACGCGGATGCCGCGCGGGCCCAGTTCCTTCGCCGCGATGATCGTGTACGCCTCCAGGGCGCTCTTCGTCGCGACGTACAGGGAGGCGTACGTGGGGTGGCTGAGAGTGCCGCCCGTCGAGACGTTGACGACGGAGGCCTCGGTGACGTCCTCCTGCGCGGCCAGCGCCTTCGTCGTCAGCATCGGGGCCAGCATGTTCGTCGTCGTCTCGCGGTGGAACTCCTCCTCGGTCAGCTCCGTCAGCGGGCCGAAGGCGACGACGCCCGCGTTGTTCACGAGGATGTCGACCGGGCCGTACGCCGCGCGGGTCCGCGCGAACAACTCCCGTACCTCCTCCTCGCCCTGCGCCACGTCCGCCCGCACCGCGAGCGCCCTGCCGCCCTTCGCGGTGATCTCCGCGACGACCCGCTCCGCCCCCTCCGCGTCCGTCCGGTAATTGACCACGACGGCCGCGCCGCTCTCGGCGAGCGCCTTCGCGATCCCCGCGCCGATCCCCTTCGACGCGCCCGTCACCACCGCCGTACGTCCGGTGTTGTCGCTGCTCACAGTCGCTCCTCCGCTCGGCCCCGGAGGTCGGGGCCTGTGAGATCACCGTAGGGAAGGTGGTTACCTGACGGAAGGAGGTACTTTTTTGTAAGCTCCTGCCATGACGGAAACCCTGGCGGAGAACACGACGCAGGAAGCGGCCGAAGAGGGAGGGCGCGACGCGGGCGGGGGAGCTGTGCCGGGTGCCATGACGGAGCCGGTGCGACTCGCGACCGCCGGAAGACTCCTCGCTCACGACACCTTCGACCAGAAGTGCGCGTTCCGGCCGATCATGGACCAGACGACGAGTCGCTGGGCGACACTGATCATCTCGGCACTCGTCTCGGGGCCGCACCGCTTCACCCAACTGCACGCGCGCGTCGGCGGGATCAGCCAGAAGATGCTGTCCCAGAACCTCAAGGCACTCGCCAGGGCCGGACTCGTCCACCGTGAGGTCGCCCCGACCAACCCGCCGCAAGTCACCTACACCCTGACGGAGTTGGGCCTCAGTCTGGCCGGTCCGCTCACGGACCTCATCGGGTGGTACGGAGCGCACGGGGCCGAACTCCTGGCGGCCCAGGAGCGGTACGACGCGGAGCGCGCGGAGGGGTGAGGGGGAGGGGGCCGATTCGGGAGGCGGCTGCTCGGTAGAGGGTCGGCCGAAAGGGGTGCGATCCGAAGGGGGTTGGTCGAGAGCGGGCCCTGCCCCGGACGGGCTCGGTCTGTGGGGGCGCGCTCACGGCGCGCTCACGCGCCCGCCATCGGGGCCGTCCACGTGATCCGCGTGCCCCGGCCGTCGGGTCCCGTGCCGATGCGGAAGCTTCCCCCGCACTGCTCCGCGCGCGAACCCATGTTGAGCAAGCCCCCGGTCGGGCGGGCCGAGCCGAGGCCCGCGCCGTCGTCCGTGACCGTGAGGACCACGCGGTCGGCGCCGTCCGGGACGGACAGCTCGATGTCCACGTGGTGCGCCCGCGCGTGCCGCGCCGTGTTGCTCAGCGCCTCCGCCGTCACCGCGAGCACGTGCTCCCGCAACTCCTCCGGCACCGTACTGTCCACGGGCCCCGCTATCCGCAACGACGGCTGGAAGCCGAGGTGTTGGGCCGCGAGCTGCACCGTCTCCGCGAGGCGGCGGCGCAGGGCGGGGCCGCCCCGGTCGTCGTCGCTCGTACGGAGCTGATGGATCGTCGAGCGGATGATCTGGATCGTCGCGTCCAGGTCGTCGACCGCGCGCCCGACCCGCTCGGACGCCGTCGGGTCCGCGATCGAACGCGTCGCGCTCTGGAGCGTCATGCCGGTCGCGAAGAGGCGCTGTATCGCGACGTCGTGCAGGTCGCGCGCGATGCGGTCGCGGTCCTGGAGCATCGCCAGCTCCTCCGACTCCTCACGCCTGCGCGCGAGTTCGAGCGCGATCGCCGCCTGGTCGGCGAAACCGTCGATGAGCGCCGTCTCGGCCGCCGCGAAGCCCTGCCTGCCGGTGCGGCGGCTCAGCCGCAGCGCCCCGCACACCGCCGCGTCCACCCGCAACGGCACCGCGACGACCGGCCCGTGCTCCGCGCCGCCCAGCGGCCGGGCGCGCGCGTCCACCCGTACATCCGTCGTCACGACGGGCGCCCGCTCCGCCGCCGCGAGCCCCGACAGCGAGCCCGCGACCGGGAGCACCGCGCCGCGTACCGCCTCCGCGCCCTCGCCGTGCGCGACCCGTACGACCAGATCACCGGAGCCGGTGGGGAGCAGGACGGTGGCGAGGTCGGCGTCGGCGACCTCCATCGCGCGGCGCGCGACGATCCGCAGCACCTCGTCCGTACCGATGCCCGCGAGGAGCGCGCGGGTGATCTCGCCGAGAGCTTCGAGACGGTGCTCGCGGCGGCGGCTCTCCTCGTACAGGCGCGCGTTGTCGATCGCGACGCCCGCCGCGATCGAGAGCGTCGTGAGGACGGCCTCGTCGTCGGCGTCGAAGGAGCCCCCGCCGCGCTTCTCGGTGAGGTAGATGTTCCCGAAGACCTCGTCGCGGATGCGGACGGGGGCGCCGAGGAACGTCCGCATCGGCGGGTGGTGCGCGGGGAAGCCGTAACTGCTCGGGTGCGCGGTCAGGTTGTCCAGGCGCAGCGGCGAGGGGTGGCTGATCAGTTCGCCGAGGATGCCCTGCCCGCACGGCGCCGGGCCGATCCGCGTCTCCACCTCCGCGTCCATCCCGACCGTCACGAACTGCGAGAGCCCCGCGCCGTCGTCACCGATGACACCGAGCGCCCCGTACCGCGCCTCGGTGAGCGTCACGGCCGCCTCCACGATGCTCCGCAGCACCTGCGGCAGATCGAGGTCCCGGCCGAGATCCATCACAGCGGTGAGGAGGGCGTGCATGCGGTCGGGGACGTCGAGGGTGGGGGTGGCGGGGCGGGAGGGGAAGGGGGAGGGGGTAGTGGTGCGGGGTGGGGTGCGGTCTCCGGTGGTGCAGGGCCGGGTGGCGGTTGGGGTGGTGCGGGGTGGGGCAGCGATTGCCGTGACGCGGGGTCGTTCTGCCGCGTCGCCGGTACGGGGCGGCTCGGCGTGCGGGAACGGGCAGCGGGCGGCCGGCTCGGTCCCCGGGGTGCCCCCGGCGGCGGCGGGGCTGGTCTCGTGCGGCTCGCTCATGCTCGTACCGTACGTGGCACCCCCGGGCCCGCGACCAGAGGCCGAGTGGCCCCGAGCGGGGATGGCGGGGATGGGCGGGGACGGGCGGGCGGCACTGTACGGCGGGGGCGACCGTTCCTGTACGGCGGGGGGCGACCGTCCGTATGGGCGGGGGCGGATGGGCCCGTACGGGTGGGGGTGGACCGGCCCGTATGCGTGGGGGTGGACCGGCCCGTACGGGTGGGGGTGGACCGGCCCGTACCGTCCGCCGACCGGCCCTCGGGCGGGAGGCCGACCGGCCCCCTGGCCCTTCGCCGACCGGCCCGGAACCTTCCGCGCGGCGGGGTCCGCTCGGCCCTGCCGCCGGGCTTCCGCCGCCGCTGATCATGTGGGGCGGCCGGAGGAGCACCGCACTCTCTCCCTGCGTGTGAGCCCTCCGGCCGTATCAGCTTTGCGGAAGGAAGGTCGCCGTCCGGTGGACGAGGCACTTGAGATGCGGCAGCGGGACTCGCGACGGAATGCGGGGCGGGACGCGCGGCGGGATTCGCGGCGGCGGACGGAGGAGCGGCGGGAGCGGACCGCCGGGGGCGCGGGTACGGCGGGAGCGCCGCCTCCCGCGCGGGAGGCGGCGGGTGGTGCGGGGTCTGGTGGAGCGGGGTCTGGTGGAGCAGCGGTTGTCGCCCCGGGGGCCGTCGCCCCGGGGGCCGTCGCGTCGAAGCCGGTTCGGCCCGGCTGGGTGGGCTGGCTCACCACGACCGATCACAAGCAGATCGGCACGCTCTACCTGGTCTCCGCGTTCGTCTTCTTCGTCGTCGGCGGGGTGCTCGCCCTCGTGATGCGCGCCGAACTCGCCCGCCCGGGGATGCAGATCCTGTCGAACGAGCAGTTCAACCAGGCGTTCACGATGCACGGTTCGATCATGTTGCTGCTCTTCGCGATGCCGCTCTTCACCGGCTTCGCGAACTGGATCATGCCGCTCCAGATCGGCGCGCCTGATGTCGCCTTCCCGCGACTGAACATGCTTGCCTTCTGGCTCTTCCTGTGCGGTTCGCTGATCGCGGCCGGTGGTTTCCTGACGCCTGGTGGCGCTGCCGACTTCGGCTGGTTCCTCTACGCGCCGCTCTCGGACGCCGTGCACTCGCCCGGTCTCGGCGCGGACCTGTGGATCATGGGCGTGGCGCTCTCGGGCTTCGGCTCGATCGCGGGCGCGGTCAACTTCATCACCACGATCGTGTGCATGCGTGCGCCGGGGCTGACGATGTTCCGGATGCCGATCTTCACGTGGAACGTGCTGCTCACGGCCGTACTCGTGCTCATCGTGTTCCCGGTGCTCGCCGCCGCGCTCTTCGCGCTCGAATGCGACCGCAAGTTCGGCTCGCACGTCTTCGACGCGGCGAACGGCGGGGCGCTGCTGTGGCAGCACCTGTTCTGGTTCTTCGGCCATCCCGAGGTGTACATCCTCGCGCTGCCGTTCTTCGGGATCATTTCCGAGGTGATTCCGGTCTTCTCCCGTAAGCCGATGTTCGGTTACGTGGGCCTGATCGGTGCCACGATCGCCATCGCCGGTCTCTCGGTGACCGTGTGGGCGCACCACATGTATGTGACGGGCGGGGTGCTGCTGCCGTTCTTCTCCTTCATGACCTTCCTCATCGCCGTGCCGACGGGCGTCAAGTTCTTCAACTGGATCGGCACGATGTGGAAGGGATCGCTCTCCTTCGAAACCCCCATGCTGTGGGCGGTCGGCTTCCTCGTGACCTTCGTCTTCGGGGGCCTGACCGGTGTCATCCTGGCCGCGCCACCGCTCGACTTCCACGTCTCGGACTCGTACTTCGTCGTCGCGCACTTCCACTACACGCTGTTCGGCACGGTGGTGTACGCGATGTTCGCCGGATTCCACTTCTGGTGGCCGAAGTTCACGGGGAAGATGCTCCACGAACGCCTCGGGAAACTGACCTTCTGGACGCTGACGGCTGGCTTCCACGCGACGTTCCTCGTCCAGCACTGGCTCGGCGCGGAGGGCATGCCGAGACGGTACGCGGACTACCTCGCGGCGGACGGCTTCACGGCCCTCAACACCGTGTCCACGATCGGATCGTTCTTGCTCGGTCTGTCGTTCCTTCCGTTCTTTTACAACATCTGGAAGACAGCGAAGTACGGAAAGCGGGTCGAGACCGACGACCCGTGGGGCTTCGGGCGTTCGCTGGAGTGGGCCACGTCCTGCCCGCCGCCACGCCACAACTTCGTGAAGCTGCCCCGTATCCGCAGCGAGTCCCCGGCCTTCGACCTGCACCACCCGGACATCGCGGCGCGGGACCAGCGCGAGAACGCCCTGGTGGGGGCGGGAGCGGCGGCGGAAGCGAAGGAAGCGGGGGCGGTTCGGTGAGCGCGGTCGTGCCCGGCCTGGCGCTGGGCGCTCTCACGGCGTCGGGCTGCGTCTGGTATGTACCGGCGCTCGTCGACCTGCGGGCAGGCGCAGACCGCCCGGTGTCCCGGCGCCTCGCCGCGCTGGCCTGCCTGAGCGGCTGGGGCACGGCGGGACTCGCTGCGGCACTGCTCCTGACGGGGGCGCCGCTCGCGGTGGCGGGCGCCGGGACGCTCGCCTGCGTCGCGCTGCGGCTCGCGGCGTGGGTACGGGCCAGGGGCGAGGCGCGCGAGGACGCGGCATGCTGGGCGGCCCTCGACGCACGCCCGGACGTACGGCACGCGCCGCACCGCGCGGTCGGCGCGATCATCGCCGTCGGACTGACACTGGCGACGGCGACAGGCATGGCGCTGACGTGGATTCACGCGCGGGGAGCGCTCGGGGCGGCGCCCGTCGTGGCGGCCCCCGTAGCCCTCGCGGCTTGCACCCTTGCTGGGGCGGTCGTGACGGTGAGGGGGCGAGGGGGTGTGGGGGGTGTGGTTGCGGTGGACGGACGGGGGTGGCGAGGGTGGCTAAGGCGGTGAGGGCGGGCCGTTCTGCCCGTACCGGGCCTGCCGGGCTCGTTGGTTCAGGCGCTCGGCGTCCGGACGATGTCGGCGGGGTTCTGGGCGTGGAGTGTTAGGGGGCTGGGGTGCGCGCGTGAGGGTGCTGGGGACTCGGGGTTCGCTTGGGGGTGAGCGGGGCGGGGGCGGGTGAGGAGGAGGGGAAGGGGCTGGCTTGAGGTGGGGTTTGCGGGGAGCGGGGCTTGTGGTGGGGGTGGTCTTCTCGGGGGGCCTCGCGTCGGGCGGTCGTTTCCCGAACGCGACAGACCCCACCCTCCCAAAGGGGAGGTGGGCCACCCGCTGCCATCAATTCTTCCGGCTCCGCCTCGCCGCTCCCGACCAGAACGGCGAATCTGTGGATAACTTCGGGAAATTCGTTACAGCCCTCACTCCAATGAGTGGCTAATTGTGCGTGAAGTTCTGCGGATGGGTGAGTGCTCACTCACTCCCGAGGTATCCCCCAAGGGCGCCCCATCGCCTCACCCCCGGCCGACCCCCGGGATGAATTTGCTGGCGCTTGGTGTCGACTGTGGCGCGGCGTGCCATAAACTGAGGCACGCCGGGTCCCGCGTTCCCCTGCGGAGGTCTCTCCGTGGCAGGCCCCGCACGGGCTGCGGGCGGGTTCCGTCCCCGCTCGCCGGTACCCACCCCCTGCTCACCGGTCCGCGCCGCGATTCGCTCAGTCGTGCGCCGCCGGGCAAGCGCTAGGAGAGCTCATGTCAGAGGCCGGCGCCACGCCGCGCGCCGCGAAGGCGGCCCGGTACGGCTTCGTCTTCGCGTTCCCGTTCGTGATGGTGATGCTGCTCGTCGGCATCTACGTCTCGGCGATGCACGCGCCCCAGCCCCATGACCTCCCCGTCGCCGTCGTCGGCAGCGGGGCACAGGCAGAACGGAGCGTCGCCGCGCTCGACGCCGCCGACGGTTCCCCCGCCGACGCGCGCCTGCTCCGCTCGGTCGACGAAGCGAAGCGGCAACTCCACGACCGCGAGATCGCGGGCGCCCTCGTCCTGCCCAGCAACTCCGACACCTCCGACAACTCCGGCACCCCCGACAGCGACGGCAACGGCGGCACGACCGCCCAGCTCTGGACCGCGCAGGCCGCCGGGGCCTCGCAGACCATGACCGTCAGCCAGCTCCTCACCCCCGTCGCCGCCGCGAGCCACCTCACGGTCGAGGCGCACGACGTCGCCCCGCTCCCTCAGGACGACCAGAGCGGCATGGGCGTGCTCTACCTGTCGGTCGGCGCGATGCTCGCCGGGTACATGGCCGTCACCGTCGCCAGCTCCGGCATGCCCCGGCTCATGCGGCTGAAGAAGCTCGTGCCCGTGCTCGCCGGATGGAGCGCGCTCATGAGCGTCGTCATCTGGACCCTCGCCGGGCCGGTCATCGGGGCGGTGAGCGGGCACGCCCCCGAAGTCCTCGGCACCGCCTTCCTCGGGATCTTCGCCGTCGGCCTCACGCAGGCGTTCCTCACCCGTCTCTTCGGGCCGATCGCCGTGATCCCCGGCATCACCCTCTTCATGTTCCTGGGCGTACCGGCCTCGAACCTCGCCCTCTCGATCCACACCATGCCCAGCTTCTTCGGCTTCCTGCACCACGTCCTGCCGCTCCCCGCCGTAGGAGAGGCGCTGCGCGCGATCGTCTACTTCGACGGCGACGGCGCGGGCGTGCACCTCCTGACGCTCGGCATCTGGGCGCTCGCCGCCCTCCTCCTCACGGCGGGCGTCGACCTGCTCAAGCGGCGCAAAGCCGAGGGGAGGACGGACGGTACGGGCACGGACGCGGCCACAAGCACGGGGGAGGACGCCGCCGGTACCCCGGGAGCCCCCGCCGCCCGCAAGGCCCCCCACCCCGCCGTCCAGTACGTCATGCTCGGCGCCTTCCCCTTCCTCATGGTCGTGCTGATGGTCGGTCTCATGCTCAGCGGCATGCACAAGCCGCTGCCGCGCGACCTCCCCGTCGCCGTCGTCGCCGACAGCGCGCAGGCCGCCGAGCAGACCGCTCAGGGGCTGGAGAAGTCGCTCGGCTCCTCCTTCGACATCCGCCCGTTGACCAGCGCCGACGAGGCGAAGCGGCAGATCCGTGACCGGGGGATAGCGGGCGCGTACGTGCTCCCCGCTCCCGGGGAGAAGGCGCAGATCCTCTCCGCCGGGGGCGCCGGGATGAGCCAGCAACAGGTCGTCCAGCGCACCTTCGGGCAGATCGCGGCCCAGCAGGGCGTCCGGACGGAGAACATCGACCTCGCGCCGCTGCCCGCGCACGACGGCATGGGCACGGTCACGCTCTACCTCGCCATCGGCTTCACGATGTCCGGCTTCATCGTCGTCACGATCATGTCCGCCGCCGCGCGCGAACTCCTGCGGATACGCAGGCTGCTCCCCGTGCTCGCGGGGTGGGCCGTGCTCATGGCCACGGCGGTGTGGCTGCTCGCGGGGCCTGCCATCGGGGCCGTGCACGGGCACGCGTGGCAGATCCTCGGCCTCGGCGCGCTCATGGTCTTCACGGTCTCGCTCGTCACGGCGGTCTTCGCGCGCTTCCTCGGCCCGCTCGCCGTGATCCCCGTCGTGACGCTCATGATGTTCCTCGGCGTGCCCGCCTCGAACGGCGGCGTCGCCCTCCACATGGTCCCGGGCTTCTTCCAGGCCCTGCACGGAGTGCTGCCGCTGCCCGCCGTCGTCGAGTCGATCCGCTCGGTCCTCTACTTCGGCGCCGACGGCATCGGCGGCCACCTCGGCACGCTCGCGCTCTGGGGCGGCGCGGCCCTCGTGCTCAACGTCGCGCTCGACCTCTTCCAGCACCGCCGCGACCGCGACAAGGACCTCACGGACCCGGCGGCCCTCGTCGCGGCGGAACCCGCCCCCGGGGCGAACGCGGAGGCGCTCCGGTGAGCGGCGCCGCACGGGCCCGTCCGGTGCGCGCGGGGTGACGGGACGTACGGGGCGGTCCCGGCCGGAGGGCCGCCCCGTACGCCGGAAGCTAGGGTGTCCCGTACCGAGGACGGGAACCCGCAGGACAGCGAAGGGGCCGCCACCATGCCCGAGAGCCCAGGGACAACAGGGCGTACGGGGCGAACCGCCCCCACCGCGGCCGAGCCCCCCGCCGCGCCCCGGCCCTCCGCCGTACCCGCGTCCCCGGAAGCCGAGCACGCCCCCGCCGCCCGCAAGCCCGGACGGCCCTCGCTCTCCGAGGTGAAGCGGCGCGAGGTGCGGCTGGAGATCGCCCGCGCGGCCGTGCACCTCTTCCGTGACAGAGGCGTCGAGCAGACCTCCGCCGCCGACATCGCCGCCGAGGTCGGCATCTCGCTGCGCACCCTGTGGCGGTACGTGCCCTCCAAGGAGGAGGCCGTCACCGTCCTCTTCACACTCGCCGCCGAAGGGCTCGCGCACCGCCTGCGCGCACTGCCGCCGGGCGAGCCGGTGAGCGCGCTGCTCCTCGGCGAGCCGTGGCAGGACCAGATGACGCCCGAGGTCGGGCGGCTCGTCAGGGAGGCGACCCGCCTGACCCGCGACGAGCCCGCGCTCCGCAAGGTCGCCCACCAGGCCGCCTTCACCTTCCAGTCCGGCATCGCCGCCGCCTTCGCCGCGCGCGAGGGCCGGGACGGCGCGGGCCTGGAGGACAAGGTGCACGCCGCGATGCTCCTCGCGACCCTCGCGGTCGTCGAGCAGGAGGCGGCGTGGTGCGAGCCGTCCGACGACCCCCGCCGCCGTGACCTGCTCCGCCGGGGACTCCGCGCGGCCTCGGAGGGCCTGCCGCTCTGACAGTCCCGGGCTCCCGCCCGCCGCCGCCCCGTACGTGGCGCACGTCACGGGAACCCGGCGCGGGGCGCGGAGAGAACCTGATGTGAGGGACACAGAAGAGGCGGGCGCTCTGCGCCGTGGCGTACGGGCCGGAGACCGCCGGGCATTCACCGAGCTGTACGAGGACCACGCGCGCGCCGTCTACAACCACGCCCTGCGCCTCACCGGCGACTGGTCGGCGGCCGACGACGTCACCGCCGAGACCTTCCTGACGGCGTGGCGCACCCGCGAACGCGTCGAGCCGGACGGCGGCTCGCTCAGACCCTGGCTCCTCGTCATCGCGACGCACAAGGCCGAGAACAGCAACCGCTCCCGGCGCCGCAAGCTCGCCTTCCTCGCGCGCAGCGCGCCCCCGCCGCACGTCCCCGACTTCGCCCCCGAGGCGGCGGGCCGCATCGACGACGCCCGCCGCCTCGCCGCCGTGCACGCCGCGCTGCACCGGCTGCGGCGCAAGGAGCGCGAGGTGCTGACGCTGTGCGTGTGGTCGGGGCTCGACTACGCGGAGGCCGCCGAGGCGCTCGGCGTCCCGGTCGGCACCGTACGGTCGCGGCTCTCGCGGGCGCGGGCACGACTCCTGCAGCTGAGTGAGGGCGAAAAGCTGAGGGAGGGCGTGCCGGGGGCCGGGACCGTACGGACCGAGGCCGACAGGGCCGTGTGGAAAGAGAGAACGGAACCGGGACGCGGAACCGGAGAGGTACAGGGCAGGGCCGCGTTCGTGGCCCTGCCCGTGCGGGAGGAGAACCGATGACCGACACCCACCCGTCCCGGACCGGAGCGGACCGGAGCGAGGCCGATGACGTGGCCCGGCTGCTGCCGCCCCCGCCCGAGTGGGACCTCGCGCCCGAGCGAACGCTCCACCACAAGGAACGACTCATGCGACAGATCGACGACGACACGGTGCGTACGGCGGAAACGGGGACCCCCGGCCGCCGACGCGTCCTGCGCCCCGCCATCGTGGCCCCCGTCGCCGCCCTCGCCCTCGCGGGCGCCCTCACCGCCGGGCTCACGCTGGGCGGCCAGGACCACGGCGGCACCACGAGAACGCTCCAGGCGGGCGGCGGCGCCCACGCGCGGCAGGCGAGCGTGCTGCTCGGCCGCATCTCGGACGCGGCGCTGGACGGCCGGACGCTGAGCGTGCGCGACGACCAGTTCGTGTACGTAAAGAGCGAGGACCGGGGCGCGGACGAGACGAGCGGCAAGGCCGTCATGGGGCCGCCGGTCGTGCGCGAGTCCTGGGCCACGCAGGACCCCGGGCGCGTGCAGCACATCGCCCTCGTCCGCGAGGACGGCGAGACGTACTGGACCAACGCGTTCCTCGGCGACGAGGGCGGCACCCCCGTGGGCATCGACCGGGCCACCTACAAGTGGCTCGCGGCGCTCCCGACCGACCCCGACGCTCTCCTGAAGTACCTCTACGCGAAGACGCCGGAGGAGGAGGGGCAGTCGCGGGACCAGGCCGTCTTCGAGCGCATCGGCGGCCTCGCCTCGGGGCTCCTGCCGCCGAGGACCGCCGCCGCGCTCTACCGCGCCGCCGCACGCATCCCCGGCGTCGTCACGGCCCCTGACGCGCACGACGGCAAGGGGCGTACGGGGATCGGCATCGCGCGCGAGGACAAGAAGTACGCGGAGCGCTCCGAGTGGGTCTTCGACGAGGACCTGCGCTTCCTCGGCTCCCGCACGTACCTGACGCAGGACAAGCCGGTGGGCCGCAAAGGGACGCTGCTCGCGAGCACGGCGGTCCTGGCGATGGGCGTGGCGGACAAGGCGGGCGTGCGCCCGGCCGAGGTGACGGACGTGACCGGGGACGGGGGCGCGGAGGAGAGCTGAGCGGGGAGGGGGGCGGGTCCCGGGCCCACTACCCGCCCCCCCCCGAAGCGCCCCGGCCCCCGCTACCCGCCCCGGCGGTCGGGGCCCCGCCGTCCGCTCCGGTGGCGCGCCCCTTCCCCCCGTGCCCACAGTGGTGGCATGAGCCACGCCGAACCGCCCTCGTACCCCGGTGCCATGCCGCCGCCCCGCCCGGGGCCCGGACGGGACGAGTTGCCCGATCCCCTGCGCAGGCTCGCGCGGGCCGCCTGGCGGGTGGTGCTGCTCGCGGGGCTCGCCTCCGTCCTGCTGGGCGTGCTCGTACTGGTGTGGCCCGGGTCCTCGTTGCGCGTCGCGGGGGTGCTCTTCGGGGTGTACCTGCTGGTCAGCGGGGTCGTGCAGCTCGTGGCCGCGACGGGGACGCACACCGCGGCGGGGATGCGCGTGCTCGGCTTCGTGAGCGGGGCGCTCTCCGTGCTGCTCGGGCTCTTCTGCTTCCGGGGGGCCACCCAGTCCGTGCTGCTGCTCGCGCTGTGGATCGGCATCGGGTGGCTCTTCCGGGGGCTCACCCAGGTGGTCGCCGCGCTCGCCGAGCCCGCGAGTCCGGCGCGCGGCTGGCAGCTCGTGCTCGGGGTGCTCGCCGCGCTCGCCGGGGTCGTCCTCGTCGTCTCGCCCTTCGCGTCCGCGTGGGCCCTCATCCTCGTGGCGGGGATCTGGCTGCTCGCGGTCGGCGTCACCGAGATCGCGACCGCGCTGCGCCTGCGCCACCGCCTCCGCCTCGACTGACCCGCGAGGTCACACCGGCTCGACGCCGAAGTGCGCGCTCGTCCCGGTGAGCCCGAGCAGGCGCCGCAACGAGACCGGTGGCCTCTCCAGCGTCAGCCGCACCCCCGCCCGGTCGGTGTGCCTGCGGACCTGGAGGAGGACGGCGAGGCCCATCGAGTCGCAGCCCCCCAGACCCGCGCAGTCGAGCGCGAGCGCGGTGAGACCGGGCGTGTCCAGGGCGGTGAGGACGTCCTCGCCGAGCTGCTCGGCCGTGTCGTAGTCGAGGTCGCCGACGAGTTCGAGGACGAGACTGCCGGAGTCGGCGGCACGCTGTTCGATACGGAGGCCGCCGGGCGGGGGAGCGATCATCGGGGGTCCTCGCCGGCGGTAAGGGACGCTTCGGCGGCGCGGGCCACATCGGCACTTCCTACGGCGTCCGCGCCCCGTACGGCGTCCGCGCCCGGTCCCGCGTCCGCGCCCCGTACGACCTCCCGCACCGCCTCCGTGCCCGCCGCCAGAAGGCGCAGTGCGCGGGGGAAGTCGCGCAGGCGCTCGCCGAGGACCGTGAGGGCGGGGAGCAGGGAGGCGGCCGGGACGCCGCGGGCGGAGAGGATCGAGGCGGTCCAGGTCAGGAAGCCCGTGAAGAGGTCCGCGTCGTCCACGTACAGCGCCGTCGCGAGGTGCACCACGACGTGCTCCAGGTCCTCGGCGGTGTGCTCGCGCTGGAGCGCGGTGTACTCGCGCATCGGCGGGTAGCGGTCGAGCAGCCCGTCGAAGACGGCCCGGACCAGCTCCTGACGCGAGCGCGTCACGAAGGTGTACTCCTGGTCCGCGAGGTGCGGCAGGTCGGCGCTCGTGACGTGGTCGCGCGGCGGGGGCGGCAGCGGGCCGCGCGCGAGGCGGTCCGCGGCGGCGCGTGCGTCGGGCGCCCAGGCGTCCGCGCCGAGGAGCCGCGCGTAGCGGCCGTCGTAGCCGAAGGCCGCGCCGCCGACGAGTACGGGGACGCCGACCGCCTGGCACGCGGTGAGCGTCGCGTGCGCGACGGGCAGCCGGGGCGCGAGCGAGCCCGAGAGCGCGACGGCGTCGGCGCCCGTGCGGTGCAGGTGGGCGATGAGGTGCGGCGCGGGGACCTGCGCGCCGAGGTGGTCGACGTGCCAGCCGCGCAGGCGCAGCACCTCGGCGACGAGCCGGGCGGGCAGCCCGTGCCACTCGCCGTCCACGCACGCCACGACGATCCGCCCCGCGCCCGGCGCGGGCACGACGGGCGGCGTCGAGTGGCGCAGCACCCCCACGCACTGCTCGTTGACGGCCGTCGCCGCGTGCTCCCGCGCGACGCTCAGCCGGTTCGCCGCCCACTCCGCGCCGACGCGCCGCTGCACCGCGCCGATGACGTCGAGCAGCACGCTCTCCGCGTCGAGCCCGGAAGCGTGCGCCTCGCGCACCACCGCCGCCGCCGCGTCCTCGTCGCCCGAGGAGACGGGAACCCACAGCCGCTCGGCCCACGTCCCGGCCCGCGGCGGAGCCGCCGTCACCGTGCTCGTCATCAACCTCTCCCCGGAACCGGCCGCGCTCGGTGCGCGGTACATCCATCCGTCGCCGCGGGCACGTCCTCGTCACCCGCGGTGTACGGCTTCCCGCCCCGTACACGCGGATTCCCGCCCGTACGCGCGATACGCGGGCCAAGCGGGGCGCTCCCGGGGCGGGGGCGGGTTACGCGGGGCCCGCTGTCTTCTGCCCCCGCTTCGGCGCCGTGATCGCCACCACCGCCATGTCGTCGTGGCGGCCCGCGCCGACCCACTGCTCCGCGAGCATCCGCACCCGTTCCACGATCGCGCCCGCGGGCATCCCCGCGCACTCGCTCGCCGCCCTGCTCAGCCGGTCCTCGCCGAACATCGTCTCGCCGAGCGGCCCGCCCCTGGCCTCCGTGATGCCGTCCGTGTAGAGCAGGCACGTCTCGCCCGGCGCGAGCCGCACCGTGTCCGTCGTGGCCCGCACCTCGGGGAGCACGCCGACGAGCGTGCCGTTCGTCCCGGCCTGCTCGACCGTGCCGTCCGTGCGCACGAGGAGCGGCTGCGGGTGTCCCGCGCTCGTCACGCGCAGGCGCACGCCGCCGTCCGCCTCCGCGCGCGCCGAGGCGAGCACGAGCGTCGCGAAACGCGTGTGGTGGGACGTCAGGAGCGCGGCGTTGAGGAGCGAGAGGACGCGCTGGTGGTCGGCGGCGAGCGGGAGCAGCGCGTGCAGCGTGTTGCGGATCTTCCCGGTGAGGATCGCCGCTTCGAGCCCCTTGCCGCACACGTCGCCGAGGACGACGAAGCACTCGCCGTCCGTGCCCCCGGCGGCCGGGTGCACGTCGTAGAAGTCGCCGCCGACGCGCTCGCGGTCGGCGGAGGCCCGGTAGCCGCCCGCGAGGTCGATGCCGTCGACGCGGTGCAGCGGGGGCGGGAGGAGCTCGCGGGTCAGGGTCTTGGTGAGCGCGGCCTGCTCCGCGTACAGGAGCGCGGCGGACACGGCCGTCCCGGCGCGCAGCGCGAAGAGGCGCGCGAGGGACTCCTCGTCGTCGCCGAAGGTCCGCCCGCCCTCCTTGCGCAGCAGCACGAGGGCGCCCGCGGGGACGCCGTGCCCCGGCATCGGCGTCACGAGCACGGACGCCGGGGTGCCGAAGCCCTCGGGCAGCGCCCAGTCGGGGTACTGCGCGGGGTCGAGCCAGCGCGAGGGTACGGGCGGGAAGCCCTGCAGGGCTTCGACGAGCCCCGGGACCTCGGCCGGATCGGCTCGTACGGAACGCGTCAGTGGCGCGCCGCCCGCGACACCGAGGACGAGTTCGACGCGACGGCCGCGCCACGGCGAGACGACGACTGCGGCGTCGGCGAGGTGCCGCGCCGCGAGACGCGCGGTGACGGCGAGGGCGCGGTCGGCGTTGAGCGAGGAGAGGAGCTGGGTCGACGCCTCGTCGAGCAGGGCGTTGCGGGCTCGCTCGGTGCTGAGCGCGGCCCGCAGCCGCTCCTCCTCGCCCGCGTCGCGCAGCCACCACGTGAACTCGCCGCCCTTGTGCCGCACGGGGCTCGCCTCGTACGTGCGCCCGTCGAGCGGCCCGCGCGCGATGCCGGGCAGACCCTCGCGGACGGCCCGCGCGTGGGCGCCGGCGAACCAGTCGGGCGCCGTGCCGGTGAGCGGGCTGCCCGGGGTCGTCCGGGGCAGCAGCAGGGCCGCCGCGTCGTTGATCTCGCGGACGAGCCCGTCGGCGCCCGCGCGCAGCGCGGGGGGCGGAACGTGGTCGAGCGGGGTGCGCGGCGTCGTCGGGACGCGGTGGGGGACGGGAGCCCGCGTCTCGGCGGAGGCTCGGGCGGTGGGTGGTGTCTGCGTGGGGGACGACTTCCGTGCGGTGGGGTGCGCGCTGGGCGCGTGGGCTGTCACTTCGGTGCGTTTGGCTGGTCGTGTCATGCGGGCGGGGCTCGCTCTGCGGGCCCCTCACCTCCTCCCGGCCTGCCGCCGCCGCGCCCCAGGGGGAGGCGTGGCGGACCTCCCCACCGTACGCACACACCCCCACCCGGACGAAACCCCCGGCCACAAACCCTCGCGGAAACCGCACGTCTACGCGGCGTGCCCCGGGGTACACGGTGCTGCGGAACAGGGCGCGGCCCGGGGCCTGGGGAGACTCCGGGCCGCAGGGCTGCCCGAAACCGGACGAGGCGCGCCCTCAGCGGCGGCGGGCTCGCTGTAATGGCCGAGTAACGGCCCCTCCTTAGCGTGCGGACTCCCCCGTACCGTCTCCGGAGGAGCACCGCCGATGCCTCTGCCCCGACCACCGCTGCGCGCCCGCGCCCTGTGGGCGGCAGCCGCCCTGTCCGCGACCGCCCTGCTCAGCGCCCCCCTTCCCGCCGTCGCCGCCGGGCCCACCGCCGCGCCCACGACGACGCTGGACCCCGCGCTCTCGCGCGCCTTCGCCAAGAGCGACGAGACGTCCTTCTTCGTCGTCCTCAAGGACCGGGCCGACCTGTCCGGCGCCCGCGGCAGGTCCTCGCACGCGGCCCGCGCCCAGAACGCCTTCGAGAAGCTGCGCGTCAAGGCCGACGCGACGCAGGCACCGCTGCGCGCGTACCTCGACAAGAGGAAGGTCGGGCACCAGGACTACTGGATCGCGAACACCGTCCAGGTCACCGGCGACAAAAAACTCGCCGCGACGCTGGCGGCCCGCTCCGATGTCGCCCAGGTCGTCCCCGACCACCACTACGCGCTCGACGACATCGAGACCTCCGACGCGCGCGTCACCGCCTCCCGCACCGACGCCGACGCGGACACCCCCGAGTGGGGCGTCGCGGACATCGAGGCCGACAAGGTCTGGAAGCAGTACGAGGACCGCGGCGAGGGCATCGTCATCGCCAACGTCGACTCCGGCGTCCAGTACGACCACCCCGACCTCGTGGGCGCCTACCGCGGCAACAACGGCGACGGCTCCTTCACGCACGACTACAACTGGTACGACGCGACCGGTCAGTGCGGCACGAGCGGCGTCCCCTGCGACAACAACGGGCACGGCACCCACACCATGGGCACCATGGTCGGCGCGAACGGCATCGGCGTCGCCCCCGGCGCCCGCTGGATCGCCGCCAAGGGCTGCGAGACCTCCTCGTGCTCCGACTCCTCGCTGCTGAAGGCCGGGCAGTGGATTCTCGCCCCGACCGACCACAACGGGCAGAACCCGCGCCCCGACCTCGCGCCGGACATCGTCAACAACTCCTGGGGCGGCGACGACACGACGTTCTACCAGGACATCGTCGAGGCGTGGAACGCCGCCGGCATCTTCGAGGCGTTCGCGGCGGGCAACGACGGCGACGGCACCACCTGCTCCACCGCCCACGCCCCCGGCTCGCAGGCACCCGCCTACGGCATCGGCGCCTACGACTCCGGCGGCAAGATCGCCTCCTTCTCCGGCTTCGGCCCCTCCCTCGTCGACGGCTCCGCCAAGCCCGACCTCGCCGCGCCCGGCGTGGACGTCCGCTCCACGTGGCCCGGCTCCGCGTACAACACCGAGTCCGGTACGTCGATGGCGACGCCCCACGTGGCGGGCGCCGTGGCACTCCTGTGGTCGGCGGCCCCCTCGCTCGTCGGGGACATCGACGCGACCCGCGCGCTGCTCGCCGAGGGCGCCAGGGACGTGGACGACACCCACTGCGGCGGCACCGCCGCCCGCAACAACGTCTGGGGCGAGGGCAAGCTCGACATCCTCGCCTCCGTCGACAAGGCCCCGCACACCGCCGCCACCGTGACCGGCACCGTGACGGACAAGGCCACGGGGGCCCCGCTCGCCGGCGTCACCGTCGAGGCCACGCGGGACGGCCACGCGGTCCGTTCGGTCACGACCGGCTCCGAGGGCACCTACCGCCTCTCGCTCGCCCCCGGCACGTACGACCTCACCGTCTCCGGCTACGGCTACGCGGACACCACCGCCTCCGGCCTCACGCTCGGCGAGAACCAGGACCTCGGCCGCGACTTCGCGCTCACCGCCGTCGCCGCGCACAAGGTCACGGGGACCGTCCGCGACGTCACGGGCAAGCCCCTCTCCGGCGCGCGCGTCTCCGTCGCCGGCACCCCCGTCCCGGCCGTCATCACCAACGCCAGGGGCGCGTACAAGCTCCCGGCCGTCGCCGAGGGCACGTACACGCTGAGCGTGCGGCCCGCCGCACCCGTGCTCTGCAACGGCGAGTCCGCCGACGCCGTCACCGTCGCCGCCGACCTGAAGCGGGACGTCCGCCTGCCCGCGCGCGCGGACGCCTTCGGCAACGCGTGCGCCCCGGCCGCGTACTCCTGGATCGACGGCACCAAGAAGGTGGCCCTGAGCGGCGACGAGGACGCCACGACGATCACGCTGCCCTTCCCCGTGAAGCTCTACGGCATCCCGTACTCCACCACCTCCGTCACCACCAACGGGATGCTCGACTTCCTCGCCCCCCGCGTCGGTGACTACGCCAACACCGATCTGCCGACCGCCCACAACCCCAACGGCTTCGTCGCCGCGCTCTGGGACGACCTCGTCCTCGACAAGAAGTCCTCCGTGAAGACGGCCACGACCGGCAAGAAGGGCGCGCGCACCTTCGCCGTCGTGTGGACCGACGCCGCCTACGCCACCGGCACCACCGGGCGCGCGACCTTCGAGGTCCTCTTCGACGAGGCGAGCGGCGCTGTCACGACGCAGTACCGGACCGTCCCCGACCACGGCGCGAGCGCCACGGTCGGCCTCCAGAACCAGACGGGCAGCGACGCCCTCGCCTACTCCTACGACCAGCCCGTGCTCACGGACGGTTCCGCCGTCCGCTTCTCCCAGGGAGCCAAGGGATGACCCCCCATCACACCCGGCGGGCGCTGCGGCTCGCCTCCGCGCTGGCGGTCACCGGGCTCTGCGTGAGCCTGGCCCCGCAGGCGCTGGCCGATGACACGGCGGGCAGCGGCGCCATGAAGCTCAGCAGTGCCCAGGCCGACAAGCTCGCCGCGCACGCCGCACTGGACCCGTACGGTGACGGCGGCAAGGCACAGGAGCCCACGAAGCCGAAGGACACCACGGCCCCGAAGAGCGCGGGCAAGGACGCGAGAACGGACGCCGACGACGCGCCCGTCACCTTCACCGCCGCCTCCACGCTCGAAGGCGTACGCGGCATGGGCGCCACCGTGCCGGTCGGCAAGAACGGCGACTACTTCCTCCTCACCAGCCTCGGCACCGTGCAGCGCCGCGCCGCGGACGGCACCTCCGTCTGGGAGCGCACCAACTCCTCGCTCTACACGGACTGGAAGGTCACCCCGCAGCGCCCCTGGCAGACCGAGCCGTACCCGGCCCGCATCCTGATGGGCTACAACGCCGTCTCGCCCTTCACACCCAGCTCCGACAGCGGCTACGCGACGGGCGACCTGACCGGTGACGGCACCGACGACCTGGTCTTCACCGCGAGCGTCGGAGTGGTCCCGTACCGCCCCTTCACCTCGCCCGGTTCGGCCCTGCCGAACGGCACCTTCGTCACGGTGGTCGACGGGAGGACCGGCGCCACGGTGTGGTCGAAGCTCTACGACTACGCCACCCACGTGAAGATCGTCGATCGCACGCTGCTGGTCGCCGACTCCCCGCGTCAGAACATGAACGCCCCCGCGACCGACACGGCGAAGCTCACCGGCACCCGCTTCACGTACAAGGCCGGCGCCCTGACCCCGGCCGCCACGTGGACGTACGACACGGGCGAGACCGGCTCCGTGAGCTGGGGCGACCTCCAGGACCTCGGCAAGGGCCGGGTCGCCGTGTCCTGGGACCGTGCCAAGACCGAGACCAGCGGGGGCATCGGGCGCACCCTTCTCCTCTCCGCCGCTGACGGCTCCGTCACCTGGTCCACGGACAGCCTCCTGTACAGCCGTCAACTGCGTCTGGACAGCGCGCGCAAGCGGCTCGTCGCCGTCGAGCAGGCCGACCCGACGGATGGGGTGCGCTACGAGATCGCCGCCTACGACCTCAAGACGGGGCGGCGCGCAACCCTCGACAGCCGCGTCAACGTGCTGCCCACCGCCCTGACTGTCGGCGACCTCACTTCCCGCGAGGGCGCCGAGTACGCCGTCGCCGAGTCCTCGCTCGACGACAACCTGTACGTCAACGCGAGCACCGTGCGCGCGCTCGACGGCACGGACCCGCACAAGGCGCTGTGGTCGTCCACCATCAAGCGCGACGCCGGGAACAACACCAACGGCGCGAGCTTCTGGCGCCTCCAGGTCGTCGACGGCACGCTCGTCACAGCCGCCCAGGACGACGAGAAGAACGGCGACGCCGAGAACATGGGTGGCGCCCGGTACGCGCGCCTCACCGTGTTCTCGGGCAAGGGTGCCGTCAAGTGGCAGGAGAAGGGCCTCGGCGCCTCGCCGATGTACCAGGACGTCTTCGACGACGCCGGGGGCGGCCACGTCCGCCTCGTCGATCAGAACGAGAACGTCCGCACCTACCGCCTCGGCAACGGCAAGAAGGAGTCCCTGACGCCCCTGCGCGCCGACATCGCCTACGCCAAGGCGACCGACGTCAACAAGGACGGCGCCGACGACGTCGTCATGGCAGGCTCCTCGAACGGCGTCTGGGCCTACTCGGGCCCCTCGCTCGCCACCGGCAAGCCCGAACAGCTCTGGCAGGCCACCGTCCCCGGCGCCGTGCACGACGTCGAGACCGGTGACGTCAACGGCGACGGCAGGCCCGAGATCGTAGTGGCCGCCGACAGCGCCGTCGTCGTCCTCAACGCCCGTACGGGCAGGACGCTTACCACGATCGACGGCGGCGGCGGGTTCGTGCGCTCCGTCCGGCTCACCGACCTCGACGGCGACGGCGTGCTCGACCTCCTCGTCCCGACCGGCACGCTCGACGCCTACGACGGCGCCGGGCACCGGCTCTGGACGTACGCCGCGCCCGGCAAGCCCGACGACCTCGTCTTCTCCGACCCCTCCACGGGCGAGGGACGGGTGTACGTCTCGTACTCCGCGCGCGGCTCGATCAACCTGCCCGACGCCGGGGCGCACGCGGTCGCGCTCAACGCGCGCACCGGCAAGGCGAAGTGGGACCTCGCGCCCGAGGCACCGGCCGCCTCCTCCGACGGGCTCATCCACGCCGCGCTCTCCTACCACGGCACCTTCGCCTCCCCGGACATCCCGTACGCGAACGGCCACGCGGTCGTCTACCTCTGGGACATCCAGTCCCAGGCCGGAGTCGGCTCCACCGACGGCGTCAGCCCGCACCAGTACATGGAGATCCGCGACGGCCGCACCGGCGAGGTCGTGCACGCCACGACCCTCGGCGGCCTGTGGACGCACAACGACTTCTTCACCGACGACGGCGTCCTCTACCAGGCGGGCACGGCATCCTTCCGCGCCTTCCGCGGCGAGGGCACCGAGGACACCACCGTCTTCGCCGTCCCGCAGTCCTACGGCGCCGGCTTCGCCACCGGCCCCGGAGGCCGCAAGCTCCTGATCGGCGGGGTCGAGGGCGGCGTCTACGCCTGGAGCCCCGGCATCTTCGGCGCTCCGGACTCCTACGTGCCGAGCCTCGGCAGCGCCGGACTGACCGGGGGCCGCAACCAGCTCGCCGCCGACCTCGACGGCGACGGCTGCGTCGAAGTGCTCTCGCTCAACGGCGACGACTACGGCATGGACCGGATCGCCGAGGACCTGGGCGGCCGGTACCTCGTCCAGGACAACGGCATCCACCAGGTCACCACGTACACTCTCTCCTGAGCTGACGTCCTGCCCGCGGCCCCCCGGTCCCGACCGGGGGGCCGCGGGCGTTTCGCGGCTTCACGCGAGGATGTCCGCACGGTTCCTCGCGGGGGCGTCCGCACGATTCCTCGTGGAGGCGTCCGTACGGTTCCTCGCGAGCGGGGCGTCCCGTACGACCCCTCCCGCGGTCGGCCACGCAGCTCCTCGCGCGGTCGTCCGTACCGCCCCCGCGCGCGCACGTTCCGACGGCTCCGCGAAGAGATCACCTCCGCCGGGAACCTTCGGCCCGGTGCCGGACACGTACTGAGCATGGAACTGAACGACGCTGGTCCCGCCGCCCCGGTCGGGGGGATATCCGACCGCGAGCTGTGGACGCGGGCCGTCGACGGCGACCGCGAGGCGTTCGGCCGGATCTTCGACCGGCACGGCAAGGCCGTCTACAACTACGTGTTCCGGCGCACCGCCGACTGGTCCGAGGCCGAGGACCTCACCTCGACCGTCTTCCTGCACGCCTGGCGCCGCCGGGCCGAGACTGTCCTCGACCGCGACTCGGCCCTTCCGTGGCTGCTGGGCATCGCGGACCGCCTGCTGTCGAACACCAGACGGCGCCTGAGACGGGCCGACGCCCTGCTGCGCCGGCTCGTCTCGCACGACGAACAGGTCGGCGACCACGCCGAGCGCGTCGCCCACCTCGTGGACGACGAGCGCCGCATGTCGGAGATCCACCGGGCCCTGGCCCGGCTGCCGCGCCACGAGCGCGAGGTCGTCGAGCTGTGCGTGTGGTCCGGCCTGGACCAGCGGGCAGCCGCGGCGGTGCTGCGCGTGGCGGTCGGGACGGTGAAGTCCCGGCTGCACCGGGCGCGGCGACGGCTCGGCGCCGATCTCATCAGCGTGGCCCGGGTCCCGGCGTCGGTCAGCTCCATGCACGCCGACCACTCGAAGGAGGACGCACGATGAATGACATGCAGGGCATTCCCCCGGCGCCTCCCGATCGCGATCTGCCGAACCACCGGCGGATGCGGGAGGAGCTACTGATGAAGATCACCGAACCGGGGGACAACGCCGCCTCGTCGCACCGCAGATGGATGGTGCCGCTCGGCGTCGCCGCCGGGGTGTCGGCGGTCAGCGTCGCCGCCGTGGCGGTCTTCGGCGCCGCGGGCGACACCGAGCCGCGCCCCACCGATCGCGCGCTGAGCGGTACGAGCCCGAGCGGCACCTCCCGGGGCGGCGACACCGCGCCCGGGGCCGCACCGGCCTCCCCGTCCGCGTCCCCGTCGGGTTCGCCGTCCGGTTCCGCGTCGGCCGGGACCGGCTCCGGGCCGTCGTCGAAGCGCTCGACGACCGTCCCGGACACCAACGCGTTCAGGATCACCAAGACGGGGACGACCCCGATCGCGGCGGCGACCACCGCCAAGATCCTCGCCTCCTGCCTGGGACCGGATGCCTCGCGCTTCCACTCCGTCGTCGCGCTCCGCACCCCCGCCGCCGGCGACACCACGGACGGCGTCGTCGTGGCCGTCGACTCGGCCGGTCAGTACGCGCAGTGCGCCGCGAAGGGCGAGAAGGGCAGCAGCCCGGACGTGCCGCCCACCTTCATCAACGACCGGCTGTGGGGCACCGGCCGGGTGATCTCGTACTTCGACACCGTCCAGGAACCGACCGGAGACGGCCAGTTCCTCATCTCGGGCGCCGGGCACTACACGTCCGCTGTCGCCCGGGTCACCGTCAGCTACGGCGACAAGCCGACGGAGTACCCGGCCCGCATGGCGGGGGGCGCGTTCGTCTACGCGGCGACCCTTTCCCCCGACACGCCCCCCGACCGGCACTTCGCCGGTCCCGACGTCTACGTCCACGCCTACGACGCCTCGGGAAAGGAGGTCTACGACCAGGCGAAGGACCCAAAATTCACGAGCGACTGAGTCGCGGCGCCGAGCGGCCGTGGTGCGCCGCGAGAGCACGGGGCGGGCCCCGGCCCGGAGCCCCACGACCCGGCACGTACCACGACCGGCGAGCGGGACACCGCCTCCTACCGGGCCCGGGGGCGGGGTCGTGCCGGGTCCGGGGAGCGGGACGTACGGAGGGCGGCGGACGGGGCGGTACGGGGGGCCGGGAGCCGGACGGTACGGGAGGCCGGGAGCCCGACGGGATGGGGGGCCGGGAGCCGGGCCGTGCGGGGGGACGGGCCGAACCGGGAAACGTGCCGTGCCGGGGGCCGGGGGTCCGGTCGCGCCCAGGCGCGGGGCACCGGGCGTACCGAGGTGCGTTGGACCGGCCGTACCGAAACCCGGGAGGCTGCCGTACCGACGCCCGGGAAGGGGGAGGCCGGCCGTGAACGGCGGTCTCCCGGCGCCTCGCTGACCGGGAGTCTCGATTACAGTGCGCCCTCATGAAGGCGCTTTCCCCGGACGGAAGCGGCATACCCGCCGCTCCGCCGCTGCGCGTGCGCCTCCTCGGCGGATTCTCCGTCACCCGCGACGGAGGCGCGCCCTCCGCCCAGCGGTGGGCGCGGCCGAGCGCCCGCACCCTGGTCAAACTCCTCGCGGTGGCGCCGGGCCACCGGCTCCACCGCGAGGAGGTCATGAGCGTCTGCTGGCCCGAGGCGGACGCCCGCGCCGCCGCCGGGAGCCTGCGCGTCGCCCTGCACGCGGCCCGCCACGCCCTCGAACCCGAGCTCCCCCCACGCGCCGCCTCCTCCTACCTCGTCGCCGACGGAGCGCTCCTCTCCCTCGCGCCCGGCCTCGTGCGGGTCGACGCCGACGAGGCCGAGAGCGTGGCACGCGCGGCCCTCCGCCTCGGCCACATGCCCGAACTCTCGGCGGCGCTCGGCCTGTTCACCGGCGAACTGCTGCCCGAGGACCGCTACGCGCACTGGGCGGCGACCCGGCGCGGACAGCTCGCGCTCCTGCGCGAGCGGCTGCTGCTCCGCCTCGCGGAGGGACATCTCGACGCCGCCCCCGAACGGGCGGCGGCCTTCGCCCAGCAGGTCCTCGCGGCGAGCCCCGCCGAGGAACTGGCCCACCGCGTCCTCATCGACGCCCTGCTCCGCCAGGGCCTGCGCCGACGCGCCGTGCACCAGTACCACGTGTGCCGCGAGGCGCTCGACACGGAACTCGGCGTGCGTCCCGCCCCCGAGACGGAGCGTCTGCACCGCGCGGCCCTCGCCGCCGCCCCCGCCCCGCTGCCCCACCGCCCCGCCGCTGCCCGCGCCCGTCCGCGGGGTGCGCGGCGCCCTTCCGCTGCGCGGGCGCGCCGCCGCGCTGGAGCGGCTGCTCGCCCCGCAGGGCCCACCGGTCCGGCTCCTCACCGGTGAGGCGGGCGTGGGAAAGACGCGGCTCGCGGGCGAGGTCGCGCGCCGGGCGAGCGAGGCGGGCACGGCGGTGCTGTGGGGGAGCGGCCACGACGCCGAGGGGCACACCCCCTACGGGGCCTTCGCCGAAGCGCTCGACGGCTGGCTCGCCGAGCACACGGCGGCGGAACGGGCCGGGGTGGGCGCCGAGTACCCCCAACTCGCCTCCTTCCTGCCCTCCCTGGGCCGGGCCGGGGAAGCGCGCGGGCGCAGCCCGGAGGAGGAGCGCGACCGCCTCTTCCGGGCGAGCACGATGCTGCTCGCCGACCTCGCCACCCGGTGCCCCGTCCTCGTCGTCCTCGACGACCTGCACGCCGCCGACACCGGCTCCTTCCAGCTCCTGAGCCACCTGGCCCGCCGGTCCAGGGACCGCGGGACCGCGCTGCGCTTCCTCGTCACGTACCGGGAGGAGGAGGTGCCCGAGGGCGACGCGCGCCGCGCCGCCGTGACCGCGCTGCTACGCCAGCGACTTGCCGTGCGCGAGGAGGTGGCCCGCCTCGGAGAGCGCGACTGCCTCGCCGTGGCCAGGGACGCCGTGGCCGGGGACGGTGTGGCCGGGGACGGCGTGGCTGGGGACGGCGTGGCTGGGGACGCCGTGGCCGGGGCCCCGGACGGCGACTGGGCCCGGCGCGCGTGGGAACTGTCGCTGGGGAACCCGCTGTTCGCCGTGGAACTCGCCCGCGGCCTCGCCGAGGACCCGGGCGGCGCCGGTACCGGACGCGCGCCCGAGGGTGTCCGCGAACTCGTCGCCGGGCGGCTGGCCCGCCTCGATCCCGACGCGCGCCGCGTGGTCGAGGCGCTGTCCGTCGCGGGCGGCGAGGCCGCGCTGTCCGAACTGCTCGACGTCGCCGCGCACGGCCTGCGTCCTCCCCTGGCGGGCCACTCGGCGGCCGAGGCCCTGGAGCGGGCCGTCGCCGCCTCGATCGTCGAGGAACGCGAGGTCGTGGTGGCCGGGCGCCCCGAGGAAGGTCTCGCGTTCCGCCACCCGCTCGTCCGCCTGACCTGCTACGAACGGCTGAGCGCCGCACGCCGCAGAGGACTGCACGCCGCCTTCGCGCGCGCCGTCGCGCACCGCCGCCCGGACGCCGTCGACACCCTCGCCTCGCACTACACGCGCGCCGACGACCCGCGCGCCGCCGACTACCTGCGCCGCGCGGCCGAGCGGGCGGCGGGCCTCTACGCGAACGACACCGCCGACCGCTACTACCGCGACCTCGTCGCCCGGCTCGACGTGGACGCCGCCCGTGCCCGCCTCGCGCACGCCCACGTCCTGCGCAGGATGGGCGACTACGAGCGGGCGGTCGAGGTGCTGCGCCTCGCTCTCGCCGAGTTCGAGCGGCGCGGCGAGCACGACGACACGGTGCACACGGCCGCGCTGCTCGCCGAGACCCTCGGCAAGACCAGCGCGCCCGCCGCCGCCCGGCGCGTCCTGCGCGAGCACCCGGTCACGCCGGACACGGCCCCGGCCCCGGCGGCGAGCCACCACCTCGCCCGCTCCCTCGTCCTGTGCGTGCGGGGGCGGTACGCGGCGGGGGCCGAGGCGACGCGGCAGGCCCTCGCCGCCGCCCGGCGGGTGCCGGGGACGGCCGGGGAGGGCCTCATCGCGCGGGCCTACGCCCTGCGCGCGGCCAACCTCGGCCTGGCCGGGCGCTTCGACCGGGCCCGCGAGGCGGGGGACCGCGCGCTGCCCCCGGCCGAGGCGTACGGGGACCCGACCCTGCTCGGCTCCGTGCTCTCCACACTGCGCGAGAACGCGCGGCGGGCCGGACGGCTCCACGAGGCCCTGGAGACCGGTTCCCGCGCGCTCGCCCTCGCCGAGCACTCCGGCGACCCGACCGCCGCCGCCTTCGAACGCGCCAACCTCGCCGAACTGCGGCTCCTGCTCGGCGAACCCGAACCCGCCCGCGCGCTCGCCGAACAGGCCGTGACGGGCGCCGAGCCCTACGACGCCTGGTGCTTCCCGTACGCCCTCACGACGCTCGCGCGCGTCCGCGCGCACCTCGGCGGGACGGCCGAGGCCACCGCCCTGCTGGACCGCGCGGAGAAGGTCGCCGCCGCGCACGGCGACCGGCAGGCCGAGCACGAGGGCCGCACCGCCCGCGCCGAACTCGCCCTGCACGCCCGCCGCCCCGAGGAGGCGCTCCGCGCGCTCGAAGGCCACCGCGCCGACGCCCCTGTCCTCGCCGCCTGGGCGGAACTCCTGTGCGGCAGGCCCGCGGACGGCCTCCGCCTCGCCCGCGCCGAAGCCACCCGGGCACGGCGCACGGGGGAGCGCCTGGCCGAGATCGAGGCACGCCTCGCCCTCGCCACCTGCCTCTCCCGGCTCACCCGCACGACCGAGGGAGCCCGCGAGCTCGCCCGCGCGGAATCACAGGCCCGCACCCTCCCCTACCCAGCGGGAACCCGCCGAGCGACCTGGGCCAGACAACTGCTCCCACCACCGGACGAGAAAACCGCACCTCCGCCGCCACGCTGACCGGCCAAGGCCCTCCGGGCAGAGGGAGAGGCCGGTGCCCGGCCGGACCCGCGGCCTCACCGAGCCCTCGCACCGTACGGCGCCCGCCTCGTACGCGCGCCCGCCGGGGGACTGCCTGGGGCGGGTGATCACGCCCGTGTCCGTGCCCCGCTCGGCGCCGAACTCGGCCGCCCGCCCGGCGAGTCCGGCGTCGTGGAGCACTCCCTCGGCCGCTCGCACGCCGACACCCGTACGGCCAAGCTCTCGACGCCCTGACCGCGCGCTTCGCGGAGGTCAGCGGGCCGGGCCTCCGCGCGGCGGCCGTGGGATTCGGCGGCTGCGCGGGCGGCCTGACGTCGGCCGTACGTCTCACGGGGCCGGGCGCGGTGGTCTTCGACGCCATGCGTCGACTTCGCACCCGGCTGGGGCGGCGGGCCCGGTCGGTTCCGTCGCTTGGGCCGTGTGGAGACGGGCGGTGGCTCTCCCGCTCAGCTCTCGACGTCCACGCCGTACCCCCGGGCCAGGGCGTCGAGTCCGTGGTCGTAGCCCTGCCCGACGGCGCGGAAGCGCCATACGGGACCGCGTCGGTAGAACTCGGCGAGGATCAGCGTGCGTTCGGTGGTGGCGGCGTCCAGCGTGGCGCGGGCCAGCGGGGCGGCGCCGTGGCCGGGGCTGACGGCGATCTGGACGGCGCCGACCTCCCCGAAGGTGGCGTCCCCGTCGACGGCCGCCGCGACGACGATCCGGCGCGAAGCGGGGGGCAGAGCGCCGAGAGACAGGTCGAAGGACTGCTCCGCCGGGCCGTCGGTGAGCAGCCGGACGGTCCCGGCGGGATTCTCCGGGGCGCCGTAGAAGACGAAGTCCTCGTCGAAGGTCACCTGTTCGTCCTCGTCGAGCACGAACGCGACGACATCGACCGCGCACCGCCCCCGGGACGCCCAGCTCGCGGTGGCGCGCCAGGTGAACAGCTCCGCCTCGGGGGAGGACACCGGCAGATCGACGACGCCACCGCGAGGCAGGACGAGCGGCGGTACGGGGCGCGGGGCGTCGGCCCGCTCCGCCCCCTCGCTCCTCGGCGGCGCCGCCGATGCCGGAGCGGCGAGCCACGCCTCGTCGTGGACGGGCAGCCCGAGTCCGGCGATCTTGGGCAGACGGCGGTCCGCTTGCCCGTCGGCGAGGCGGACGACATCGGTGACGCTGCGGGAGAGATTGACGGCGGCGGACCCGCCCAGCTCCACGATCCGGGCGCGCGCGGCCGAGGCCGCTTCGTGCGACCCACCGAGAACGAGCACGCGCCGCCCCGCCAACGGTGTGCCCGGCGTGGGAACGGCGGGCAGGGCGGACGGCGTGTTCCGGGGTGCCGGCACGACCGGGACGGATCGGCTGTTCGGCGGGGCGGCCTGATGGGGCGTGCCGGACCGCACCGCCCCGAGCAGTCGCAGGAAGGCGTGCTCGTCGATGACGGGCACCCCCTCGGCGGCGGCCCTCCGTGCCTTGGCCGAACCGGACGCGGGCTCATTGGTGACGAGCACACTCGTGTGCCCGCTGACCGAGGACATCACGTTCAGTCCGGCGGCCACCGAGCGGGCGACCAACTCGGCCCGCGACGTCGCGGTCTGCCCCGTGAGGGCGATCTTCATCCCCTGGACGAGCCGGCCCCCGGGCTCCATGCGCCCCGGATTCCGGTACGCGCAGGGGGTTTTCGGCGGCTGCGGGGCGAACTGCGGGTCCTGCCGCGGTGGACACGTCACGAAAGGCAGCGGAAGGTCGAGCCGGGCGGCCTCCCGCAGAGTGGCGCGGAAGATCCCGGCCAGTACCCGGGTGTCGTCGAGGGCGTCGTGCGCCCTTGTCCGCGGCACGCCGTAGTGCGCCGCCAGGGAGTCGAGCTTCATGTCCCTGGTGGGCGGATCGACCTGGCGATTGAGCGCCAGGGTGCACAACCGGCGCGTGACCGGCAGGTAGAGCCGGGCGCGGGCGAACTCATGGGCCAGGAAGTCGTAGTCGAACTGCGCGTTGTGGGCCACGAGAACACGGTCCTGGAGCATCGCCCCGAGCCGCCCGGCGATCTGGTCGAAGGCCGGCGCGCCGCTCAGCCGCTCCCGGGTCAGTCCGTGCACGTCCACCGGCCCCGGATCGCACCCGGGATCGACCAGCGTGGAGAACTCCCCGGTCTGCTCCCCGTCGGGTCCCATCGTCACGACCGCGACCGACAGGACACGGTCGCGCCGGGCCATCAGCCCTGAGGTCTCCACGTCGACCAGCGCCCAGTCGTGGGCGTAGTCGGCCATGGCGGACATGTCGAAGGAGGGCACGACGAGACTCATGAGGCCAAGGATGCGGCGATATACAACACCCCTACAAGCGGTACATCCCTTTGTCCGGATTCGAGCCGCACCCTCGCGTCCGAGGCGGGGGAGAGCCCGGACGCGGGCGAGGCGAGGGACACTTCCGGCTCGCGCCCGGGGACCCAGGACCCCCCGCACGACGAAAGCGCCCTCCCGAGGGAGGGCGCGGCATGCCAGTACCCGTGGCGCCCCCGGCAGGACTCGAACCTGCGGCCAAGCGCTTAGAAGGCGCCTGCTCTATCCACTGAGCTACGGGGGCCGGTCGTGTGCGGCCGGTGGCCGGGAGCCCTGGTACGGGCAGGGCGGTGACCTTGCCGGGGACAAGGATAGGGCTCCGGGGTCCGTGTCCCTGCTGCTTCGCCTGCGCGCCACGTTGTGTAGGTTCAGTGAAGCGGTCCCGATAATCGCAGGCAGGTGCGAATCACGCATCGTTTTGAGGCCCACCGGTGCCAGGGTGTTGTGCACTCGTTATCCCTCGGCCTTCCCGCTCCCTTCCACCGCCCGGGTTCCCTTGCCACGCGGAAGCGGCCAAACGCTTCAATATGTCGCCAAAACCGGGCATTCTGCGCATGTGGTGACCTTGGATGCACGGCCTCAGCTTCTCGACGCCCTTACCGACCTGCGCGACCGCGTCGCCGCCGTGCGCTGCCCCCTGCCACTGCCAGGCGCTCCACGCGCCCGCGCCAACAGGGACGAACTGCTCGCCCAGCTCGACGACTACCTCCTTCCCCGCCTGCGCACGCCCGAGGCCCCGCTCCTCGCCGTCGTCGGCGGCTCGACCGGCGCGGGCAAGTCGACCCTCGTCAACTCGCTCGTCGGCCGCCGGGTCAGCGAGGCCGGGGTCCTGCGCCCCACGACCCGCAACCCGGTGCTCGTCTGCCACCCCGACGACCACCACTGGTTCGCCGACCTGCGCGTCCTCCCCGAACTGACCCGCGTCTGGGTCCCTCGCCAGGACTCCGCCCGCCCGGCGGACCACTCCGGTTACAGCGGCTACGAGGAAACCGACGCTCCCTACGAGGACGAGTACGGCGCCTACGACGACGAGGGCTACGACACCGCCGAGGAGAGCCGCGGCCGGGTGCTCCGCATCGAGACCGCCGAAGCCCTGCCGCCCGGACTCGCCCTGCTCGACGCCCCCGACATCGACTCCCTCGTGGTCCGCAACCGCCTCCTCGCCGCCGAACTCATCTGCGCCGCCGACATCTGGATCATGGTGACGACCGCGAGCCGGTACGCCGACGCCGTGCCCTGGCACCTCCTGCGCACCGCGAAGGAACAGCGGGCCACGCTCCTCACCGTGCTCGACCGCGTGCCCCACCAGGTGCTCGGCGAGGTCTCGCAGCGGTACGGGGCACTCCTCACCAAGGCCGGGCTCGGCCACGTCCCCCGCTTCACCGTCCCGGAACTCCCCGAGTCCACCGGCGGAGGAGGGCTCCTGCCCGCCACCGCCGTCGCCCCGCTGCGCGCCTGGCTCGCGCACCGCGCCGCCGACCCGTACGCACGGGCCCGCGCCGTCGGCCGCACGGCACGCGGCGCGCTCGGCTCCCTGCGCCGCCGCATGCCCGAACTCGCCGCCGCCGTCGCCGCCCAGTACGCCGCCGCCGTCCGGCTCAGCACCGCCGTGGACGAGGCCCACGCCCTCGAACACGCGCGCCTCCACGAACGGCTCCAGGACGGCGCCGTCCTCGCCGGGGACGCCCTCAAGCGCTGGCAGGCCCACCCGGTCGACTGCACCTCCGCCGAACTCCTCGACGCCCTCGTCGACAGCCTCGCCGCCCTCCTGCTCTGCGCCGTCACCGCCGCGGACGAGCACATCGACGCCCGCTGGCGCCGCGAACCCGCCGCCCGCGCCCCCGAACTGCGCCCCTCCTCCACGGCGGACACGGAATCGCTCGCCCACCGCATCGGTGTCGCGGTCCGGCGCTGGCGGCGAGTCGTCGAGGAGTACGCGGAGGAAGAGGTGCGCGCGCTCGACCACTCCACGGCCCCCGACCCGGAGTCCGTCACGGCGCTCCTCGTCACCGCGCTGCTCGGCGGCCGGCGCGGCGGGGTCGCGGGCGAGTCGCTCGCCGAACGGATCGGCGCGGAGGCCGCGGTACGCCTTCGCGACCGGGGCGGCGAACTCCTCGGCGAATGCCTCGACCGCGTACTCGGCGCCGAACGCGAACGCCGCCTCGCCCCGCTCGACGCCCTCGGCATCGGCCACGAACCGCAGTCCGCGCTCATCGCCGCGCTCTCCGTCGTGGAGAAGGTGCGCGAGGTACGGCCCGCCGTCATCCCCCGGCCCGAGTCCGTCGCCGTACCCGTACCCGCCATCGCGCCGAGCCCCGTCGCCGCGGCTGCCGCCCCCGAGGCGTTCGCCGCCGCCGACACCGCCGCACGCGGTCCGGTGCCGGCCGCCGCCGGGGCGGGCCACGCGGAAGACCACGCCCGAGCCGCCGAGACAGAAGGAGGGGCGAGCGCGTGAGCACCGCCGCCACCGAACACCAGGACCACCCCGGCAGCGCCTCCGACACCCCCGAGGGGCGCGGCGGCCACCTCCCCGCCCCGGAGCACCCGGCACCCGAAACCCCTGCGGCCGACGCCGTGGGCGAGGCCGCCGCCCATGGCGCGTCCGGGGCGCCGGGCACCGCCGGAGGCGCGTCGGGCTCCCACCCGGGAGAGGGCGCCACACCCGGTGCCGCGCGGGTGCCCGCCCCGGCCGACGGGACCACGCCCCGGACCGGCCCGCTTCCGGGACGTGCGGAGCACACTCCTCAGGCCGCCACGAGCCCCGTCGCGGAAGGGGCTCAGCCTTTCGGGGCCGGGGCAGAGCCCGTCGAGACGGACCCCCGAACCCCCGCCGAAGACGCCACCTCCGCCCAGCACACGGGCGGTACCGATGTCAGGGCGAACGCTCAGCGCCCGGCCTTCGACGACGGGCTCATCGCGCGCCGCGCGGGGCCGGGCGGTACGTGCCCGGACCTCACGACGCGCGAGGCCACCGGCAGCCGCGGCGGCGGGGCGGAGGTGCGGGCCTTCCGCGAGGGTCCGCTGCGGGAACGGCTCGACGCGTTGCGCGAACTCGTCGGCCTGTCCCGCGCCCGCCTCGACGAGGACACCCTCGTCGAGGCGGGGCGTGTGCTCGACGAGGCCGCCGCGCGCGGCCGACTCTCCGGCCGCCACACCGTCGTCGCGCTCGCCGGGGCCACGGGGAGCGGCAAGTCGACGCTCTTCAACACCCTCGCGGGCGCCAACATCTCCGACACCGGCGTCCGGCGGCCCACCACCTCCGCACCCCTGGCGTGCAGCTGGACGGACGGCGCCGCCGGGCTGCTCGACCGGATCGGGGTTCCCGGACGGCTGCGACGCCGGCCCGTACTGCCCCCCGAGGGCGACGGGGAACTCAGCGGGCTCGTCCTCGTCGACCTGCCCGACCACGACTCGGCGGCGGCCGAGCACCGCGCCCAGGTCGACCGTGTGCTGGGCCTCGTCGACGCCGTCATCTGGGTCGTCGACCCGGAGAAATACGCCGACGCCGTCCTCCACGAGCGCTATCTGCGCCCCCTCGCGGGGCACGCCGAGGTCACGTTCGTCGTCCTGAATCAGGTCGACCGGCTCCCCGCCGAGGCCGCCGACCTCGTCCTCGACGACCTGCGCCGCCTGCTCGACGAGGACGGCATGCCCCTCGGCGAACACGGCGAACCCGGCGCCACGGTCCTCGCCCTCTCCGCTCTCAGCGGCGAAGGGGTCGGTGAACTGCGCGAGATGCTCGGCGAGTTCGTCGGCGAGCGCCGCGCCGCCGCACGCCGTCTCGCCGCCGACATCGATCTCGTCGCCGAACGCCTGCGCCCCCTCTACGCGGCCGGGCGCACCCCCGGGCTCAGCGAGGACGCCCGCGTCGCCTTCGCCGACCGGCTCGCCGAAGCCGTCGGCGCCACGGCCGCCGGCGAGGCGGCGGAACGCGCCTGGCGCCGCAACGCCAACCGCGCCTGCGGCACCCCGTGGCTGCGGCTGTGGCACCGGTACGAGGAGCGCCGCGCCACCGAGCAGCCCCGCCCCGCCCCCGAGCCGCCGCGCGAACCGGAACCGGTCGCGCGCCAACGGGTCGAACAGGCCGTGCGCACCGTGGGCGAGGAGGCCGCGCGCGGCCTGCCCGAACCGTGGGGCGTCGCGGTCCGCGAGACGGCGGTACGTGGCACGAAGGGCCTTCCGCGCGCGCTCGACACCCTCGCCGAACGCGCCACGCGCCCCGCCGCGAGGCCCCCGCGACCCGGCTGGTGGCCGGTCGCCGTCGCGACCCAGGTGCTCATGACGGCGCTCCAGGTCATCGGCGCACTGTGGCTGTTCGCCCAGGTGACCGGGGTACTGGCCCCCGAGGTGACGATCGCGGCGCTGCTCCTGGGCACGGGCGTCGTGGGCGGCCCGGCGGTCGAGTGGTCCTGCCGTATCGCCGCCAGGGGACCGGCCCGCCGCTACGGGGCCGAGGCGGAGCGGACCCTGCGCGAGGCCGCTGCGGGCTGCGGCAGGGCGCGCGTACTCGACCCGGTGGCGGCGGAGTTGCTGCGGTACGAGGAGGTGCGCGAGCAGTACGTACGGATGGCGGGACCGGGGCCCGCCGTGGGCACGGGCTCCCGCACGGTGCCGGAGAGCGTGTTGCACGGCGGGGCGACGGTGTAGGAGGCGGTACCGGGTGTTCATCCGGCCTCGCCCGGGGGACCGGTCAGGGCCGTGCCACGGTAGGCGGCAGCCGCGAGGGCGACGAAGGAGCGCACGAGCGGATCGGTGCTGCCCTCGTTCCACGCCACCAGGACCCGGCTCGGGGGCATCCCGGTGAGCGGTACGACCGTCAGGCCCGGCGGCAGGTCGTGGCCGAAGGGGCCCCGTAGGCGGGGGACGGGAGCGGACCGGCCGGGGGCGGACTGGCCGAGGCCGGAACGGATTAGGGTGGACCGGCTGGGGACTGACCGGCGGGGGGTGGACTCGCCGGAGTGCTCGCCGGCCAGCGGCATGAGTCCCACCGTCCCGCTCCACAGCACCGCGTGCAGGCACTCCCGCACGACCCTGACGACCGGCCCCTCCCCGGTCCCTCCGCTCCAGTAGTCCTGCCAGAGCGGATCGGTCCCCGGCGGAAACCGGAACCAGGGACGCTCCGCCAGATCCGCTCGCGTGAGGGACGCGGCGTCGGCCAGCGGGTCGTCCGCGCGGAGCACGACCCCCACCGGGTCGCGCCGCAACTCGCGTACCGACAGGCCCGTTTCGTCGAACGGGCCCCGCGTCAGGGCGACATCCACCCGGCCCGCCCGCAGTCCGCAGGTCGGATCGGTGAGATCCGTGTCCCGCACCCTGAGCCCGATACCCGGGTGACGCGCGCGGAACGCCTCCGCGAGACGGCTCGCGCCCGGGTCGGCGCTGTCCCCCAGGATGCCCACGTCGAGCCGCGCCGCACCCGTCGCGGCGGCGACCCGCTCCCGTACCCGGTCGGCGTGGTCGAGCAGTCCCCGCGCCTCCTCCAGAAGCACGCTCCCGGCTGGGGTGAGCGAGACCCCGGCGGGCGAGCGCAGGAGCAGCGGGGCGCCCACCCCGGCCTCCAGCTTCTTGATCGCACGGCTCAGCGGCGGCTGACTCATGTGCAGCCGGGCGGCGGCCCTGCCGAAGTGCGCCTCCTCGGCGACGGTCACGAAATACCGCAAGGTGCGTAGCTCCATCCTGGGACGATACCGATCGGGTATGGGGGGTGCGGAAGAGGTCTTGGACGGGGGAGGGCCCCGCGTCGTGCAATCGGAGGCGGATGGCGGAGGGCCGGCGCGTGCGAGCGAAGCTCCGGGCACGCGGGTTCGTTCCGCCCGGACCGACTTCTGCGGACAGGGATCATGAACATCGCGTACTGGATACTCGCCGGCCTCCTGGCCCTCTTCTACGCCTACGGGGGAGTCCTCAAGACCGTGCGCTCCCGCGACGGGTTGCGGCCGATGATGGCGTGGGTGGACCGGGTGCCGCTGCCGGCGCTCAGGGGGCTGGGCGTGGTCGAGGTGCTGGGCGCGGCGGGGCTGGTCCTGCCGCCGCTCACCGGTGTCGCGCCGTGGCTCGCGCTCGTGGCGGCGGTCGGCTTGACGGCGCTCCAGGCAGGCGCGATACCGGTGCACCTGACCGGCGGGGACAGACGGATCGAACTCAACGCGGGGCTCCTTGTGGCTGCGGGTGTCACGGTGTGGCTGGCGACCGTGTGGCTGTGAGGCGGGCCAACCGGGTGGGCGCGCCGCGAGGGCTCGGGCGCGTCCTCTCGGACACGGTCGACGAGGGCGCGGACGCGGAGGCGCGGCAATGGATGCCTGCCTCCGGCGCGGCCTGCTCGTGACAGTACGTGAGAATTCCTCGAAGTGTCGAAATGTGAAAAATTCACTCATCCTTTCGAGTGAGAGGTGTCCGCGTTTTCTGAACTGACCTGCGGAAACGCGGCCTTGGATCTGTGTTTCGCCGTCGGGACGCCGTTCGGCGGGTGCGAACTGTCAGTTCCCTCTGTCACTGTGTGTGCATGCCCGGAGCCGATGCGACCGGAGCGCATACGACAGGTGCGGCGTGCCCGAACGCGCCGCGCGCAGACGATCCGAGGGGGACGAGATGAACGACACGATGGTGACGGTGGTCGGGAACGTGGCGACCGATCTGGTGTTCCGCGAGACGCAGGGCGGGGCCATGGCCCGCTTCCGGCTCGCGGTGACGGGCCGCCGCTGGCACAGGGAGGAGCAACGCTGGGTCGACGGGCACACCAACTTCTTCACGGTGGCGACCTGGCGCTACCTCGCGCACAACGTCTCCTCCTCGGTGGCGATCGGTGACCCGGTCGTCGTGCACGGGCGACTGCGGTTGCGGGACGAGGTGTACGAGGGGGAACGGCGGCTCTCGGCCGAGATCGACGCCGTCTCGGTGGGGCACGACCTGGCACGGGGCACCTCGGCCTTCCGCAGGCCCCCGCGTGGCGACGCGCGTTCGGACGCGGCTGCCACGGTGGTCGCGCGGGAGCGGAAGTACGGGCCCGCGTCGTGGGGACCGGCCGCGGACGCGGCGGGGACGGCGGGCCCGGCGACGGACCTCGGCGGGGCTGCGAGGCGGGGGCCGGCGCGGGTGGTGGACGTGGTGGACGAGATGTTCCTGCGGCAGGGGGCTGACCTCGGCGGGGAGGAGAGGGGCACGTCTTCGGGCGGGGCGGACGGTGGGGAAAGCGGGCAGGAGAGGCAGGCTCCGGCTGGTACGGGCTTGACTCCGGCGGCCCCGAGCCCCGGCCAGGCTCCTGCCCTTGCCGGTCCGGCTCCCGCCCTTGCTCCGGTTGCCCCGGTTTCGAGCGCGGTTCCAGTCCCGGCGCCGGTCGCGGCCCAGCCCCAGGCTCCGGTCACGGTTCCGGCTTCGGGCCCGTCCTCAGCCGCGGCTTCGGTCCCGGCGGCGAAGCGGCCCGTCCCGTGGGTCACCACGCCTCCCGCTCCCGACGATGAGCCGGGTGCGAGGGCTTCCTCCCGGCGCAAGGCCACGGAAGCGCGGGTGGCGCCGTCCGCACCGGAGGAGGCCGAGCCCGTCGCCACCAGTACGCCCGCCCGTGCCACCCGCCGCCCGGCGACCAAGCGGCGGGTGCGGGCAACGGAAGGAAATTCCGCGCCTAGTAAGGGGGTTGGTGCGAAAACGGGGACGGGGACGGATGCGCTGGTGGGGGTGCGCGAGGCGGTGTCCGTGGGCGCGTCGCTGGGGGACCCCGACGCGGTACCGCCGTTCTGAGGGCGACTTTGACTGTGAGAGCGGAAGGCCCGCACGTGCGGCCATGATCTGACAGGCCCTCATGTAATCCGTATTACCGACCACTTCGGTCAGCTGAGGAGGAACGGAACCGGCGGGGATAACGATTGAGACGCAATGGGATTGTCGGATGGTGCGACGGGGAAGCGGGGTGTCTCCCCTCCCTAGGATTCCCGGCAGACCGCGCGGGATTCTGACCCGCCGGGCCCACGGGGCACTTGGCACCGAAATTTCTGTCGGCAGGACCCCACCCCACGCGCGGCGCGAGGCCGCACGGGTCCTGCCCGGAGGGGAACTACATGTTTTTCGTACGCAGGCGGGGTGCCGCCCGCCTCGCCGCAGCGGTATTCGTCTCGGGACTCGTCGCCACCGGCGCGATCACGGGCGCGAGTGCGGCGGCGGCGGACGAGGCTTCCGGACACCAGGGAGGTGCGACCGCCACTCTCGGCGGGCTGAGCAAGAGCAGTGACGCGGCGGTGATCCACGAGAACGGCAAGGACCAGCGCGTCCAGGCCGGGCTCTTCACGATGGCCGTGGAGCAGGGCGGCGCGCTGCAGACCTACTGCATCGACATCCACCACCCGACCCAGGACGGCGCGAAGTACCAGGAGACGCCCTGGAGCGGTACCTCGCTGAACGCCAACCCGGACGCCGGCAAGATCCGCTGGATCCTGGAGAACTCCTACCCGCAGGTCAACGACCTCGCGGGGCTCGCGGCGAAGGCGGGCAGCGGGGCGCTCACCGAGGGGACGGCCGCGGCCGGGACGCAGGTGGCGATCTGGCGGTACTCGGACGGCGCGGACGTCGACGCGGTCGACCCGGCGGCGGAGAAGCTCGCCGACTACTTGGAGAAGGCCGCGCAGAACGTTGCCGAGCCGAAGGCGTCGCTGGGCCTTGAGCCCGCGGCGGTTTCCGGCAAGGCGGGCGAGAAGCTCGGGCCCGTCACGGTCCACACCAACGCCGGCACGGCGCAGGTGGAGGTCGGCGGGGACGCGGCGACGGCCGGGGTCAAGCTCGTCGACAAGGCGGGCAAGGCCGTCGAGTCGGCCGCGGACGGCGCGCAGCTGTGGTTCGACGTTCCCGCGGGGGCACAGCCGGGCTCGGCCTCGGTGAACCTCCAGGCGACGACGAACGTGCCGGTGGGGCGTGCCTTCGCCTCCGAGACGCGGAGCCAGACGCAGATCCTCGCCGGTTCCAGCGACTCGACGGTCTCCGCGACCGCGAGCGCCACGTGGGGCGAGAGCGGCCCGATACCCGCCGTCTCGGCGGAGAAGAACTGCGCCAAGAGCGGCGTGGACGTGACCGCGAGCAACCAGGGTGACAAGCCGTTCACCTTCGAACTCGCCGGTCAGCAGCACACGGTGGAGGCGGGCAAGTCCGCCACGATCACCGTGCCGGTGAAGGAGGACCAGTCCTACGACCTCACGGTGAAGGGCCCCAACGGCTTCACCAAGGAGTTCAAGGGCGTCCTCGACTGCAAGGTCGCGTCGAGCGGCGGCGCGAGCCCGGCGGGCGGGCAGTCCCCGCTGCCGAGCGCCTCGCCGACGACCGCCGCGCAGGGCTCCGGCTCGGACTCGGGCTCGGGTGGCGACCTCGCCGCCACCGGTGGCTCCAGCGCGACCCCGGTGATCGCCGGTGTGGCCGTGGTCCTCGTGGTCCTCGGCGCGGGCACCGTCTTCTTCATCAAGCGCCGCAAGCCGGCCGGTCAGTGAGTGACCAGTCCGTGACGGACTAGCCGCCCGTCACAGGGCTCCGGGGCCGCTGTCCCCGGAGCCCGGTCGGGGGCGGCAGGGTCCGGAATGGTGGTCGCCGTGGCGCGTGCCACCTGGGACTTCGGCCCGCCCCCGGCTACCGGCCGAGCCACCGGTTGCCGCCGGTTCACGTAGGACGGCGGCCTCGGGCCAGCGCCGCGCGGGCCGCACCGGGCCCGGTACCGCGCGTATCGCCTGGGGCGCCCGGCTTTGGGCTACGCCCCGGCCGCCTGGGATCGCGTACCGCCCGTTCCCTCGGGCCGTCCCGGCCCCTTACCGTCGCCCCGCCTCCTACAGCCTGGGCCTCCCCCTCCGCCGCTCCGCCTCCGTACAGCTTGGGCCGCCCCTCCGCCCCGTACCGGCAGGGCCGCTCCTCTCTCGCACCACCCGGGGCCGCTCCGTCCGTCACCTCGCCCCCGCCGCCTCGACCCCCTCCCCGCTACCTGTCCGCAGCCCGCACTCCCCGGCAGGATCCCCCTCGCCTCATCGCGACGCGCTCTGCGCCCAAGCTCAGCGCGATACCTACAACCGCGCCCACGTCCTCCCCGCCACGCTCCCGTCACCCCCAGTGACCCCACCCTCACCCCTGCCCCCGGAAACCCCCAGCTCACGCACCCCGTGGGGGAACGGGTTTCCGCCCGGGGGGGAGCGTGCGGCAAGATGGGTGTGTCTGCCCTCCGGCGGGGCCCCGGGGCTCGGGGGAGGGCGGAGTCCCCCTTAGGACGACTGTCAGAATCCAGACTGCCGGACGGTTTCTCTTGGCTGAGTACATCTACACCATGCGCAAGACGCGCAAGGCTCACGGCGACAAGGTGATCCTTGACGACGTGACGCTGAGCTTCCTGCCGGGCGCGAAGATCGGTGTTGTCGGGCCCAACGGCGCCGGTAAGTCGACCGTCCTGAAGATCATGGCGGGCCTTGAGCAGCCCTCCAACGGGGACGCCTTCCTCTCGCCCGGCTACAGCGTCGGCATCCTGCTCCAGGAGCCCCCGCTCGACGAGTCGAAGACCGTCCTGGAGAACGTCCAGGACGGCGTCGCGGAGACCATGAAGAAGGTCAACCGCTTCAACGAGATCGCCGAACTCATGGCGACCGACTACTCCGACGCGCTCCTCGAAGAGATGGGCAAGCTCCAGGAGCAGCTCGACCACGCCAACGCCTGGGACCTCGAAGCCCAGCTCGAACAGGCCATGGACGCCCTCGGCTGCCCGCCCGGCGACTGGCCCGTGGTCAACCTCTCCGGTGGCGAGAAGCGCCGCGTCGCGCTCTGCAAGCTGCTGCTCGAAGCGCCCGACCTGCTGCTCCTCGACGAGCCCACCAACCACCTCGACGCCGAGTCGGTGAACTGGCTGGAGCAGCACCTCTCGAAGTACGAGGGCACCGTCGTCGCCATCACCCACGACCGGTACTTCCTCGACAACGTCGCCGGCTGGATCCTGGAGCTGGACCGCGGCCGGGCCATCGGCTACGAGGGCAACTACTCCACGTACCTGGAGACGAAGCAGACCCGTCTCAAGGTCGAGGGCGCGAAGGACGCCAAGCGCGCCAAGCGCCTCAAGGAGGAGCTGGAGTGGGTCCGCTCCAACGCCAAGGGGCGGCAGGCCAAGTCGAAGGCGCGCCTGGCCCGTTACGAGGAGATGGCCGCCGAGGCCGAGAAGACCAGGAAGCTGGACTTCGAGGAGATCCAGATCCCGCCGGGGCCCCGTCTGGGCAACGTCGTGATCGAGGTCGACCACCTCAACAAGGCGTTCGGCGAGAAGGTCCTCATCGACGACCTCTCCTTCACCCTCCCGCGCAACGGCATCGTCGGCGTCATCGGCCCGAACGGCGCGGGCAAGACCACGCTCTTCAAGATGCTCCAGGGCTTCGAGGAGCCCGACGCGGGCAACATCAAGGTCGGCGAGACCGTCAAGGTCTCCTACGTCGACCAGGGACGCTCCAACATCGACCCGAAGAAGACGCTGTGGGAGGTCGTCTCGGACGGTCTCGACTACATCAACGTCGGCCAGGTCGAGATGCCCTCGCGCGCCTACGTCTCCGCGTTCGGCTTCAAGGGCCCCGACCAGCAGAAGCCCGCCGGGGTCCTCTCCGGTGGTGAGCGCAACCGCCTCAACCTCGCGCTCACCCTCAAGCAGGGCGGCAACCTGCTGCTCCTCGACGAGCCCACCAACGACCTCGACGTCGAGACGCTCTCCTCGCTGGAGAACGCCCTGCTGGAGTTCCCCGGCTGCGCCGTGGTCGTCTCGCACGACCGCTGGTTCCTCGACCGCGTGGCGACGCACATCCTCGCCTACGAGGGCGAGTCCAAGTGGTTCTGGTTCGAGGGCAACTACGAGTCGTACGAGAAGAACAAGGTCGAGCGACTCGGCGCCGACGCGGCCCGCCCGCACCGCGCCACCTACAAGAAGCTGACCCGGGGCTGAGCGATCGTGGCGCGTCACCTCTACCACTGCCCGCTGCGCTGGGCCGACATGGACGCCTTCGGGCACGTCAACAACGTGGTCTTCCTCCGCTACCTGGAGGAGGCCCGCATCGACTTCATGTTCCGGCTCAAGCCCGAGGGCGACGGACCGTCCTTCTCGGGCGGCTCCGTCGTCGCCCGGCACGAGATCGACTACCTGCGACCGCTGGCGCACCGGCACGCGCCGGTCACCATCGAGTCGTGGGTGACGAACCTGCGCGCCGCGGCCCTCACCATCGCCTACGAGGTGAAGGACCCGGAGACCGCGGACAGCCCCGAGGTGGTGTACGCGCGCGCCTCCACGGTCGTCGTCCCGTACGACCTCAAGGCCGGGCGGCCACGCCGCATCACCGCGTACGAGCGCGAGTACCTGGAGAAGTACCGCGACGACGCCGGGCCCGGCGGGCTGGTCGCATGACGACACCGGACATGACCGGACACCGCGCATGACCGGACACCGGGCTTGACGGACACCGGGCGTGATCGGACACCTGGCGTGATCGGACACTGCGCATGACGGGACTGTTGCATGAGTGACACGTCGGTGCGGTGCGCCGACCCGGGGGAGGCCGCGGACCTCGCGGCCTTCCTCGGGCGGCTGCTCCACTACGACAAGGCCGCCGCGGTACGGCTCCAGGCCGCGGCGGGGGCGCTCGCCGTCTTCGGCCGGCCGCCGTCCTTCGAGGTCCTCGCGATCCGTACGGTGCGGCTCGCGCCGCGGCCGGACGCGCCGACCTTCGACGTGACGGTCTCGGCGGGCGACCTCCTGGAGTCCGTGGACGAGGCCACGGCGCGGTTCGCCGTGCCCGCGCCCGTCACGGGCCCGCCCTGGGCGGGGCTCCTGCCCCCGCGCGGCGGCTGGCACCGCGAGCCGGTCGCGCTCCTGCCGCAAGCGGTACGGGGCGCGGTCGCCCAGGCCGTGGCGGAGTTCCGTACCCGCATGGAACGCCTCGCCCCGGCCGGGCGGACGCGTGCCGAACTCGACCGCATCGGCGGCGAGGTCTGGTCCCGTACGGTCGGCGACACCTCGCTGCCCGTACGCGCGGCGCACGCGGCGCAGGCGCTCGGCTTCCTGCGCCCGCTCGTGTCCCCGCAGGCCCCGGGCGCCACGAGCCCGCGCCTGCCGCAGGACGCCGACGACCCCGACGCCGCGCACTCGCTCGCGCTCTTCAGCTCCGGCGCCTGGCTGCGCCTGCGCACCCCCTACGGCTCCGTCGCCGTCCGGCGCGGGGGCCTCGGGATGCTCGGGATCAGCCCGCGCTCCTGAACCCCACGGTTCCTTCGGCCGTACGCGGCTCCGCCGTGTCGATGCCCCAGCGGTCCGCGAGCAGCGCCCGCCCCGCCGGGGTCACCGTCAGGCCCCGGTCCGTGCGGTGGCGTTCGACCCACCCGGCGGTGAGGAAGCGCGCGCCGACCGCCGCGCCCAGCGCCCCCGCGAGGTGCGGGCGGCGCTCGGTCCAGTCCGCGCACGAACGGACCGTGGGCCTGCGCGCCGCACGCGCCGCTCCCACGTCCACGCCGAGCGCCGCGAAGCCCTCCGCGCCCGCCGGGGTCAGCCCCTCGCGCAGCCATCCCGAGGCGTGCCACGCCTCGCTCAGGGCGACGCCGAGCCGCCCGGCGAGGTGGTCGTAGCAGAACCGGGCGGCGGCGAGCCGTGCGGCCTGGCGGCTCGGGCGGTAGCCCCGTACGGGCGTCGGCCCTGTGAGCGCCCCGAGCGCTTCGAGCGCGCGCGCCACTTCGGGCCCCGCGAGCCGGTAGTAGCGGCGCCGCCCCGACGCCGTGCACTCCAGGAGCCCGGCGGCGACGAGCACGGACAGGTGCTCGCTCGCGGTCGACGCGCCGACCCCGGCGGCGCGCGCCAGCTCACCGGCCGGGCGCGCGGTGCCGTCCATGAGCAGATTGCAGAACACGGAACGCGCCGGGGCCGCGAGCGCCTGCGCGACCACGCTGAAGTCGCGGTCGCGGCCGGGCACGGAGGCCGTCGCGGAGACGGTCACGGAGCTGGACATACGTCCGACGATAGTCCGGGCATCCTTCGGTACGCACCGAAACGACCCCGCCCTACGGTCGCCCCATGACGACGCGGCCCGCACCCCACGCCTACCTCGCCCTCCTCCAGTGGCAGGGCTCCACCGCCACCGGAATCCGCGGCTACTCCCGCACCCACACCGCCCTCGCCCCGCCCGCCGCGCAGCGCCTCGCCCTGAGCGCCGACCCGGCGTTCCGCGGCGATCCCGAACTGCTCAACCCGGAGCAACTGCTCCTGACGGCCGCCTCCTCCTGCCAGTTGCTGTCGTTCCTCGGCGAGGCGGCGCGCGCGGGTGTGGAGGTCCTGGCGTACGAGGACGAGGCGAGCGCCCGCCTCGACCCGGAGCGCGGACGGCTCGACGCGATCCGCCTCGCGGTGACCGTACGGGTGGCGCCCGGCACCGACCCGGAGGCCGTACGGGAACTCGCCGCGCGCGCCCACCGCGCCTGCTACGTGGCGAACAGCCTCGCCGTACCCGTCGAGGTGGACACCGAGGTGGAGGTCAGCCCGCGCGGTTGACCATGGAGGCGGCGGCGTACGTGAGGTAGGTCCACAGCGTGCGGTCCTGCTCCTCGGTGAGGTCGAGGTCGTCGACGGCGGCGCGCATGTGCGTCAGCCACGCGTCGTGCGCGGCACGGTCCACGGCGAAGGGCGCGTGGCGCATCCGCAGCCGGGGGTGGCCGCGGTTCTCGCTGTAGGTGCGGGGGCCGCCCCAGTACTGCATGAGGAAGAGCGCGAGCCGCTCCTCGGCCGGGCCGAGGTCCTCCTCCGGGTACATCGGGCGCAGCAGCGGGTCCCCGGCGACGCCCTCGTAGAAGCGGTGCACCAGGCGCCGGAAGGTCTCCTCGCCGCCGACCTGCTCGTAGAAGGTCTGCTCCTGGACTGTGCCGTGCGGGATCTCGTTCACGTGTCCATCGTCTCAGACGCCCCGGCCGAGGACCCGGGTCGTAGGACCGCCGCCCGACACCGCCCGCCGCCGGACGCCGAACCCGTCCGCCGGATCCCGCGCCCGCCCGCCGCCGGAGCCCGCGCCCGCCCGACGCCGCATCCGCCCGCCGCCCCCCCCCGCTCCCGCCGACCCGTCCGAAAGCACCCCGCACGCGTACTCGCTTCCCGCCCCCACGCCCCCCACAGTGGACCCATGACCCCGCAGCCCGCCCAGCCCGCGAGGGCTCCCCGGACCGAGGAGGAGTGGCAGGACCTCGCCACCCGCTCGCGCGAGGGCCTCCTGCGCCGCCTGTCCCGCGAGTGCGACCTGCTCGACGAGGACTCGCCCTGGTACGCGGCCTTCGCCTCCGTCCCGCGCCACTACTTCGTGCCGTACTACTACGTCCGCGCCCCCACCGGCGGCTTCGAGCGGCTGTGGGGCGAGGACCCCGACCGTGAGCGCCGCGCCCGCTGGCTCACGGGGGCCTACGCCGACGTCCCGCTCGCGACCCGGCTGCGGGACGGCGAACTCGTCTCGTCGAGCAGCCAGCCCTCGCTCATGGCCCGCATGCTCACCGGGCTCGACGTGCGCCCCGGCGACCGGGTCCTGGAGGTCGGCGCCGGTACCGGGTGGAACGCCGGGCTGCTGTGCCACCGCCTCGGCGAGGACCTCGTGACGACCGTCGATCTCGACACGGAGATCACCGAATCGGCGCGCGCGCACCTCGCGCGGGCCGGGTTCCGGCCCGAGGTCGGCACGGGGGACGGGATGCGCGGCTGGCCCGCGCGAGCCCCGTACGACCGCGTCCTCGTCACGGCGGCGGTCAACACGGTGCCGCGGGCGCTGCTGCGGCAGTGCGCCCCGGGCGCGCTCGTCGTGGCGCCGCTCGCGACGGGGCTGCTCGCGCTGCGGGTGCGGGACGCCGAGCACGCCGAGGGGCGATTTCTCGCCACACCCGCGTACTTCGTCCCGATGCGGGGTGCCGAGCGCACCCCCGAACCGGCCCCCTATCTCGGCGGGCTGCCCTCCTGGGCCGCGCGGGACGAGGACTTCCACTTCCTGCTCGCGCTCACCTCGGGCACCCTCGACCCGCACGAGGCGCTGGCGCTGTGGCGGCGCGAGCAACTGCCCGCCAGGGAGCGCTTCGGAGTCACCCTGCGCGGCGAGTACCTGTGGGCGTGGCTCGACGACCCGGACGGGCCGTACGCGTGGGCGCTGCCGTGACGGCCCGCCCCGGACAGCAAGCGGGGGCCGCACGCGCGTGGCGTGCGGCCCCTCCGGGATGTTGCTCGCGGGGTGTCGCTCAGCCGCGGTGGATCGTGATCGTCGTCCACGCGCCGACGTGCACGCGGTCGCCGTCCGAGAGCGGCTGGACCACGAAGGGCTGAATGGGCTCCTCCGAGCCGTTGACCGTCGTGCCGTTCGTGGAGTTCTGGTCCACGACCGCCCACGTGCCGTCCTGCTGGCGCGTCAGCATGGCGTGCTGGTGCGAGACGCCGGGGTCCTCCGGGGGCACCGACAGGTCGATGTCGGGGGTGTTGCCCGTGGAGTGCCGGCGGCGGCCGATCGTGATCTGGCTCCCGGTCAGCTCGACGCGCTGCTCCGGGGAGTACGCGGGCAGGCTGAGCCCGGCAGCCTCGGGGCCGCTGCGCTGCATCATCGCGAGGAAGTACTCGCGATCGGGACCGTACGTGGCGCTCCACGTCCCCGGCACGGGACCGGCGGGGCCCTGCGCGAAGGGGTCACCCGGGCGCGGCCCGCCCGGACCGGGGATGCCCGGACCGTGGGGACCGGGGCCGTTCAGTCCCTGGCCCTGGGGACCGGGGCCGTTCGGCGCCGAGGTGTGCGGCAGCCCACCGCTTTGGCCGGGGCCGTTCGGTCCCGGACCGTTCGGCGGGTACGGGGCGGGCGGGGCGATCGGCCAGTCGTCCACACCGGGCTGCTGCTGCTGCTGTTGCTGCGGTGGCTGGTGCTGCTGCGGCTGTTGCTGCTGCTGGGGTGGCTGCGTGGTGGCGGGGCCGGGCGCGTAGCCGCTCGTCTGGTGGTACGGGTCGGGGAAGCCGCCCTGCGCCGGGCGGGCGCCGTGGTCACCGCCCGTGCCGTTGCCACCGTGGTTGCCGGAACCGCCGCCCGGGTACGAGGACGACTCCTGCTCGCCCTGCCCCGGGTAGCCGGGCGCGGGCCGCTGGATCATGTCCGGGACGATCGGCTCGGGGGGCCTGTTGATCCTGGAGGGCCGCGACTCCTGGTACTCGTGCGTCTGGGGGCCGGGGAATCCGCCTCCGGCGGGCGAGCCGGGCGCGGCCGGCACGTAGGTCGTCGCCGTACCGGTCAGGAAGTTCCATCGGCAGTGCTCGCAGAACGGGCCACCGGATTCGCGTGGCGTACCGCACTGGGGGCAGCGCTCGGCCTCCTGGTTCCCGCTGTGCGGGTATCCGTACGGGCTGGGCGCGGGGGGCGGGGAAGGCGGCGGCACAGGTCCGCCCGACCCGGCCATGCGATGGCCGCAGATCTCGCACCAGTCGTCGGAGCTCGACTGATGTCCGTTCGGGCAGGTCGGCATGTCGGCGCTTCCTCCTCTCCTTCTCTTCTCCGGCCTCCCGGCCGGTCACTGACAGCATCCGGCCCGGCGGGTCCGGAAGGGCGGGCCCACCGCCACACATGCGTCGTGCGGCGGGCGGCGCGCGAGGGCTACTTCCTGACCCGCACGGTCTTGGTGGACCGTGTTTCGAGGGTCATCTCGTCCGCCTCCGTCACTTTCGCCTTCAGTCGCACAGTACCCGCAGGCGCGTCCACGACATCCACCACCTTGGCGAGCAGCTTGGCCGTCGCCTCGTTCCCCGAGGCGTGCGCGAGCTGCACCGCGCGACCGAGCCGGGCCGTGGCGCGTTCCTGGTCACCGGACTTGCGCGCCTGGAGTCCCTCCCGTACCGCTCCCGCGAGTTCGGCCTGTCCCGTGTAGTGCGCGACCTGCGGGTTGAGCTGCGTGGACGCCGCGATGTCGTCCGTCCACACGGCCCGTACGAGCCCCTGCCCGAGGCGCGTCACGGAGCCGTCCGCCTCGGGGACGACGAGCGACACCCGCCCCGCGAGCATCTCCTGGCCGAGCCCGGCGGGCGGCACGCGGACGCAGAAGTGGTAGTCGCGCGATTCGTCGCCCCACGAGCCGGTCGGGTAGTCCCCGGTGCGCGGGGCCGGCTCGGTGCGGCGCGCGGTGAGGTCCTCGACGCTCGGGGCGACCTGCTTGACGAAGACCGGCTCGGCGCCCTGCGGGGTCCACAGGCGCAGTGCGACATCCGCGACCTCCTTGCCCATGACGTTCTCCATCATGCGCGTGAAGTCCTCGGTGAGCGCCTCGGGTTCGGCGACGATGTCGGCGCTGCCGAGGAGCGCGGAGGCGATCCCGGTGACCTCGGCCACCTTCCAGTCGGTGCCGACCCCGCGCGCGTCGCAGGTGAAGCGGCCCGCGCAGTCGTCGAGCGCGGCGCGCAGCTCCTCCGGGGTCTCGTGCTCGTTCCGCCCGTCGGTGAGCAGGATGCCGTGCCGGATCGCGACGGGCGCCTGGGAGAGCAGGCGTTCGGCGAGGCGCAGCCACCTGCCGACGGCGGTGCCGCCGGAGGCCCGGAGCGTGCGCAGCGCCTCCTTCGCCTCGGCCCGGGTGCGGTCGTCGGCGACCGCGAGCGCGCCGCCGCGCGGGTAGACCTCCCTGGCCACGTGCGTGCCCTCGACGACGGCGAAGCGGGTGCCGTCGCGGAGCGTGTCGAGCGCGGCCCCGGTGGCCTCCTTGGCGTGGTGGAGCTTGCTCGGCGGGTACTGCATCGAGCCCGAGCAGTCGACCATGAGCACCACGGCGGCGTCCTGGCCAGGGCCCGCGGCGGTGAGCGCGCCCGTGCCGCCACCCGTCGCGGTCACCGTGACGACGGCGTGCACCTCGCCGGAACCCTCCGGCAGATACGGGTTCTGGTAGACCTCGACCTCGAACCGGGGCCCCTGGGGCTTCGAGAAATTCGCCATGACGTCGTTCCCCCTCATCGACTTCTCACGTACCGACACGACTTCTGACGTGTCCCGGCCTCCGCGGTGCCCCCGCCGTCCTCGCGTGCGGGCGGCGCCGCCGGGGTGTCACCGCGCCTCCAGGCGCACCGGTTCCCCCGGGGCCGGGTACGGGACGACGGCGACCGTGATGTTGTCGTGGCCGCCGCTGTCGAGCGCGTACCGCACGAGCGTGCGCGCCGCGTCGAGCGGGCGGCTGCCCGAGTCGGCGGGCAGCAGCGCGGCCATCGCCTCCGCGCTCTCCGCGTAGTTCCACAGGCCGTCCGTGCACACGACGACGCTGCCCGGCGCCTCGGGCCGGAAGGCGGCCGTGTGCGGCTCCAGTTCGTAGGCGTCGGCGCCGAGCCAGCCCGTGATGGCGTGCGCGCGTTCGTCCGCGTACGCCTCCTCCTCGCTCAGCAGGCGCGCGGCGACCATCTGGGCCGCCCACGAGTCGTCCTCGGTGAGGCGGTACGGGGTCGCTGAGCGGTCGGCGGGCACCCAGTAGACGCGGCTGTCGCCGACCCAGCCGACGACGAGGAGTTCCTCGGTGACGATCGCGGCGACGAGCGTGCACGCCGGGGCGTTCTGCCCGGGTTCCTCGGGGGGCAGGACCGGCTCGTCGGCGAGCGCGTTGACGGCCTCGGCCGCCTGCTCGATCGCCTCGCGCATCGCCTGCTCGGGACGGGTGCCGCGCGGCAGCGAGGCCATCAGCGCGGCCTCGGCGGTCTGCGCGGCGGCGAGCGAGGCGGCGTCCGGGCGCGTCGCCGAGGACACGCCGTCGCACACGACGGCGACGGCGGCCGTGGCCCCGTCGGGCAGCGCCGTCGCGGCGACCGCGAAGGCGTCCTCGTTGCGGTGGTGGCGCAGCCCCCGGTCGCTCACGGCCGCGAGGGTGCTCAACTCCCGCTCCATGTGGTCGCGCGGACGCGGCTGCGCGTGCCCGCAGCGCTCGCAGTACCCGTCCGCGTCGACCCGCCCCGCCCCGCACCGCGCGCACACCGGGCCGGGCTCGGGCGGCGGCGGGCTCAGCCGCGGATCGGGCGCGGTCTCGGGGGCGGAGGCCGGGGCGCCCGCGGCGGGGGCGCCCGGCGAGGCGTTCGGCAGGGGCGTTCCCGGTACGGGGGCGCCCTGCGCGGGGGCGCCCTGCGCGGGGGCGTCCGGCGCGGGGGCGTCCGGCGCGGGGGCGTTCGGGCCGGGCGCGCCTTGCGCGCCCTCCGGTGCCGCTTCCGGGCGCGGTGGTACGGGGGCGGCGGCGGACTGCGCCGGTACGTGCGCCCCGGCGCCCGGGGGCGTGGGCGGCGTGGGCGGCACCGGCGGCGGGGCCGCCAGGGCGTAGTCGCTGTCCGGGGGCTCGGGGTGCTCCGCGGGGCGGTCGTCGCTCACGTACCGGGGACCGCCGCCCGCCCGTACGCCCGGCTCCGCCGGAGCCCCGGCCTCCTCGGGGAGCCGCACGCCCTCGGGCAGCGTCGGCTGTTCCGGGCGCGCGGACGTGTCCGAGACCGTCGCGGGGAGGTCCGAGGCGCGCAGGACCGGCGCGGGACGGCCCGTGCCGTCCGTCTCGCGGGCCTGCGGCCAGTCGGGGGCGGGCGGCGGCGGACCCGCGGGGGGGCCGGGCACCGCCGAGAGGTCGTAGCCGCAGCCCCCGCAGTACAGATCACTCGCGTCGAGTGGTTCCGCGCACCGGGGACAAGCCGCCAGCTGATGCGTCCGCGCCATCAATCACACCCACGTCCGGGGGCGGAGTCGGTTGGCCCGCTCCACCAGTTCGATCCGTTCCCCGCCGTCACCGGCGAGCCTGGCCAAGGTCCGGAAGGCGCGTTCCAGGCCGAACCGGAGCCCGCGCTCGTCGAGCGGGCAGCCCAGCAGACCGCCCTCCTGCGGCCCTGCGCCGTGGCGACCCGAGAGTACCCAGTCGAGCGCCGCGCCCAGTACCTCGGCCGTGAGCGTCTGCGCCCGCACCGCGTCGACCGCGTCGCCCAGTTCACCCACCCGGGCCGCCGCCGCGCGCAGGTCGGCGAGGGGCGTCTGCCCGGGAGTCCGGCCGCGCAACCGCGCCCGGGTGGCCGCGATCCCGGCGGCGGCGTGGTGCGCCGAGGACTCGGGCACCGTCTCCAGGGCCCGTACGGAGGACTCGCGTTCGCCCGCCGCGAAGAGCACCCGCGCCAGGCCGAAGGCGGCGCTCACGTAGCCCGGGTCGGTCTGCCACACGAGCCGGTAGTACTCCACGGCGTTGTCGAGCTGGCCGAGCGCCTCGGCGCACAGGGCGAGCGCGAGCTTCGGCGCGGCCTCGCCGGGAAAGGCGTCGTAGACCGCGTCGAAGGAGAGCGCGGCCCGGTCCAGTTCGCCCGTCACGAGCGAGGCCAGGCCCCGGTACCAGACGACCCGCCAGTCCTCGGGGTACCCGCGCTCCAGGTCGTCGAGCGAGCGGCCCGCCGCGTCCGGCTGGCCCATCTCCAGGCGCGCCCGCACCTCGCGCAGCCGCACCTCGGGCGAATCGGCGGGGGCGTCGCGCAGGGCGCTGATCAACTCGCTGTGCACCGCCGTGTGCAGACCGGCGAGGAAGCCCGCGCTCGGGTCGCTCGCGTCCACCCGCGGCACCGGCAGCGCGAGCGCCGCCTCGGGGACCCGCATCGGGCGCAGCGCGAGAGCGGGGGAGGAGGGGGGCGCGGCGGGAGGCGCGGGGAGCGGGGCACCTCCGGGCAGCGGCGGGAGACCGGCCCGCGCGGGCGGGGCGGCCTGCGCGGGCGGTCCGGAGGGCGCGGGCAGTCCGGCTTGTGCGGGCAGGCTCGGCGGGGCGCCGAAGCCGGTGGGTGTGGCGGCGCTCGGGGCGGTGCCCGGAGCGAGCGCCGGGGTGCCCGCCGCCTCTCCCGCCAGGGCCGTACGCGCCCGGCGCCGCCCCCAGCCCGTCCCGCCCGCACCGCTTCCGCCGCCTGTCCCGCTTCCGCCGCCCGTGTCCCGCACCCCGAGCGCCGAGACCGCCCCGCCCGCCGGGAGGAACAACTCCGTGTCGGGGACGCGCAGCTCGGGCCCGAAGTGGGTCGAGAGCGCGGGGTGCGGGCGGCCCGTGCGGCGGGCCACGATCTCCCGCAGCACCCCCGTGAGCTGCTCCGCCATCTCCTCCGCCGAGGCGAAGCGGCGCGCCGGGTCCGGGTCCGTCGCGCGCACGAGGAGCCGGTAGAAGGACTCGAACTCCTGGAAGACGGGCACCTGCGCCGGATCGGGCAGGCTGTCCACGTAGACCGTCGTGTAGCCCTGGAAGTCGAAAGCGAGCACGGCGAGCGTGCGCGCCACGGTGTAGAGGTCGGAGGCGACCGAGGGACCCACCTCGGCGACCTCCGGCGCCTGGTAGCCGACCGTCCCGTAGATCGCCGACTCCTCGTCGTCGGCGCGGCGCACCGCGCCCATGTCGATGAGCTTGAGCTGGTCCTCGGTCTGGATCGCGTTGTCCACCTTGAAGTCGCAGTACAGCAGCGAGCGGCTGTGCAGGTGGCCGAGCGCGTCGAGCGCCTCGATGCCGAAGGCGCACGCCTGCTCGACGGGGAGCGGGTCACGGCGGCCCTCGGAGGTGCGGCGCGCGTTGGCGATCTCCTTGAGCGACTTGCCGCCCACGTACTCCATGACGATGTAGCCGTCGAGCGACCCCGTGCGCTGGTCGAGGTGCTCGACGAAGTTGTAGATGCGCACGATGTTGGCGTGCTCGATCTCGGCGAGGAAGCGCCGCTCCGAGATCGCCGCCTCCATCGCGTCCTGGTCGCCCGTGTCGAGGAGGCCCTTGAGCACGACCCAGCGGTCCGAGACCGCGCGGTCGATCGCGAGGTAGACCCAGCCGAGCCCGCCGTGGGCGAGGCAGCCCACGACCTCGTACTGACCGTGCACGACCGTCCCGGCCCCCAGCTTGGGCACGAACGAGTACGGGTGCCCGCACTTCGTGCAGAAACCCTCCGTGCGTCCGGGGTGCTCCCCGCGCGCACGCCCCACCGGGGCGCCGCAGTCGGCGCGCGAGCAGAACCGCTTGCGCTCGGGCACCTCGGCCCGCTCCAGGACCGCCGCGCGCGGGTCGTGCCGGGGAACGGTCGGCACGCTCACGAGCCCGGCCCCGAGCCGCCCGCGCGCCGAGCCCGAGGACGCGGAGCCCGTGCTGCGCGCGCTCACCTGCCGCGCCGTGCTGCTCCCGGAGAGCCGCCCGGAGACCGAGCGCCGCGAGGAGCGCGAGGAGCCGGAGGCCCGCGCGGACGGCGCTGAACCGTACGAGGCGGACCCGCCCGAGCCGTACGAGGCGACCGCGCCGGAGCCGTACGTGGCACCCGAGCCGGAGCCATGGGGGGCACCGGAGCCGGAGCCGTACGCCGCGCCCGCGCCGTACGAGGCCCCCGAGCCCGCGCCGTACACGGCCCCCGAGCCCGCGCCGTACACGGCCCCCGAGCCCGCTCCCGCCGCGCGTGCCCCCGGCGCCTTCGAGCCGTGGGTGGCCGCCGTGCCGCCCGAGGCGCCGCGCCCGCCGCTCGCCGTCATGCCGGTCGGGGGCGAGCCGAGCGCGCCGTCCGGGGCGACCACGGGGGCGAGCCCGCACGTGTCGCAGTACAGCTCCCCGCCGCCCACGTCCTCGTACCGGCCCTCGCAGCCCGGCCGCTGACACGCCTGCTCGTTCATCCGCTTCCCCCGTTCCGCCCCGTCGGGACGCCGTCCGTTCGCCCGCTCGCCCGGCTCACCCCTGCTCACCGGCCAGCGTCTCCGCCACCGCCCGCTGGTACCGCAGCACCGCCTGCTCGGCGGCCCGCAGGTCGCAGGGCGCGCTCCACAGCATGCGGCGGGCCGCGTCGTAGCGCTCCATGAGGAGAGTGTCCTCGGCGAGACCGTGCCTCGCGACCTTCGCGCGGTACGCGTCGAGCCGCCCGCGCAGCTCCGCGCGGATCGCGAGCGGCGCCGCGACCGCGGACAACTGCTCGCGGGCGCGGAGAAGTTCGTCCTCGGCCCGCGCTTCGAGCGAGTCGAGCAGCGGGCTGAGCCGCGACCAGTGCCCGCGCCTCCTGTACTCGGCGGCCCGCGACAGCTCCTCCTGGAGCACGACGGGCGGCCCGCTCACGGCCGGGACCTCCGAGGCCGCTATCTTCGCGAGCACCTCGCCGCGCGCCGCGCGCGCCTCGGCGAGCGTGCGGTCCGCGCGCGAGAGCAGGTCGCTCAGCTCGCGCAGCCGCGCCTCCGCGTCCTGCCGCACCGCGAGCACGGCCTCGATCTCGCGGCGCACCTCGTCGAGTCCGCGCGCCTCGCGGTCGTAGCGCCGCGTGTCGGGACGGCCCGCGCCGGGGGCCGCCGCGCCCGCCTGCGGCTGCCAGAACTCCAGCGGATCGCTGACGACTTGTTCGCGCAGCGCCCCGAGCACGCGCGCGATGCGTTCCAGGTCGTCCCCGGCCGGGTGCTCGCCGGGGCGCACGCCGACCGAGTGCGCGAGCGTGCGGGTGCGGTTCAGCTCGGCGGAGAGCAGGTCGATCCGCGCGGGCAGCGCCGACCACACCGCGTCGGCCGCTATCACGACGGCGAGCGAGTCCGCGTACAGCTCGTTCATCCGCTCCACCAGCTCCTCCAGGGAGCAGCGGTGGCTGAGCCTGGGCACCTCGCCCGTCAGGCTCGCGACGGGCCCGTTCCCCGCCGCCCCGGCGGCCCCCGGCACGGCGAGCGAGCGGCCCTCCAACAGCTCGGTCAGCTCGGCGAGGTCCTCGCGACTGGGGTTGCGGCGCCTGGCGCGCAGCGCGCGGGCGGTGGCGAGTGCCTGGGTGTACGTGTCGAAGCAGGCCCACAGGAGCGAGATCGCCGCCTCCGTGGCCGCCCAGCGCTGCCGCGTCACGCCGGTCAGCTCCGCGCCTTCGAGGAGCCGCCGCCCCGCGTGGTCCTGGAGCGCGAGCAGCGAGGTCTCGACCGCCTCGTGCTCGGCGCCGCGCCGCGCGAGGGCGCGGTCGACCGCCTCGCGGTCCATCACCGGGCCCGGCTCCCGCTCACCCGCCCCAGCGGACATCGCTCGCGCGCCGCCCATCGCACTCCCTTCCGCCCGGCCCCGGCCGGGGCCGCATCCCAGAACGCGCCGCCCGGCCCCCGCCCGGTCCGCACGCCCGCCACAGCGATCACACCTGCACCCTGCCCCTCACACCCCCCTCGCCATGCGCGTCCCCCCTCACGGCGTCCCGAGGTTGATCTTCACGTCCGCCTTCGGCGGCTCGACCTTCTCGCCGGCCCCGAACCACTTCGTGTACGTGGCCTGCCACTGGTCCGCGCGGAAGTCCTCCAGGATCTTGTTGACGCGGGCGACGAGCTGCGGCGAGTCCTGGTTCATCGCGATGCCGTAGTACTCCCAGGCGGGGCTGTCCCGGTCCGCCGGGTTGTTCTCGTCGGGGCCGCCCTGCATGTCGAGGCTGGGGTCCTGCGCCAACTGCCCCTCGCCGAGCGCCCCGTCGGTGACGAGCGCGTCGACCTCGCCGAGCTGCAGGCGGACGAGGCAGTCGAGCTGGTTCGGCACCGAGACCAGCTCGACCTTGTCCTTGAAGCCCTCCGTGAGGACGTTCTCGGCCGTCGAACTGTCGGCGCTGCACAGCCGCTTGCCCGTGAGGGAGGCGTTGAAGCCGTCGACGGAGGAGCCGCGCGGGACGATGATCCGCTGGGTGGTGCGGAAGTAGGGCGTGGAGAAGCTGACGTCCTTGAGGCGCCGGCACGTGATCGTCATGGTGCGCACGACCATGTCCACGTCGTGGTCCGCCACGGCCTGGACCCGCCGGTTGGTCGGGATGGCGCGCAGGACCAGCGCGTCGGGGTCGCCGAGGAGGTCCTTCGCGATGGCGTGCGCGAGGTCGATGTCGAAGCCCTCGATGTCGTTGTTGCCGTCGCGCTGCGGGTTGCGGAAGCCCCACCGGTAGCTGTTCTGGTCGACGCCCACGACGAGCTTGCCCCGCGGGAGCCCGGGGTGCTCCCGGCGGGTCCTGATCTCCTCGACGATCGCGTCGTCGTCCTTGTCCGAGGCGCTCCGGTCGTACGCGTACGGGCAGGAGCCGTCCGCGCTCCGGTACCCGGCCGCGCTGGCGCCGGGAGCGGGAGCGGCCGTGACCCCGTCGTGCCCCGAGGAGGGCGCCCCGGCGCGGGCCCCCGGCAGGCAGAGCGCCCCGATCGCCGCGAGGGCGCACAGGGCGGCCATCGCCGCGATCCCGCCCCAGCCCCGCAGCCGGACCCGTGGCCGCGCGGGCGCGGCCCGCCGCTCCGCCGCGCCCTCGTGCCCGTCCGTCGCAGGCGGCTGTCGCTCGTCGTCCCGCATGTCGTTCCTCCTCCCGCCGCGCGGCGTTCCGCGCCGGGCCCCGCCGGCCCTCACCGGTACTCCGAAAGACGCCTGCCGACACCGAGCAGGGCGCCGAGCGCCCCGAGCACGGCGAGGACGCCCGCGGCGAGCGTGATCCCGGTGAAGGCGTCCACCCCCGTCCGCGCGGCCTGCCGGAAGTCCTGCTGCTCGGTCGCGATCGCCCCGGCGAGGGCGTCGTCCACGTTCTGGAAGAGCCGTGAGGTCGGCTTCGGCACCTCCGGGTCGCCGCCGAGCACCATCCCGAGCGCCTTGGCGTAGTCGCCGCTGTCGTCGGCCTTCCTCGCCGAGGTGTGCGCGGTGCGCCAGCCGCGCGCCGCCTCGCGGGCCCGGTCGACCGACGAGCGCCCCGCCGGGCTGTCCGCGCGCCGCGCGGCCTCGGCGAGCAGGTTCTGCCGGGGCTTCTCGCCGCCCGCGTCGCGCGCGCCGTCGAGGAGCCCGGCTTCCTGCTGGTACGCGTACTCGTAGGCGTCGATCTCCACCTGCTCGTCGCCCTGCTGGATCTTCCTGACCTTCGCGCCCCGGTTGACGAGCGTCAGGTTCTCGCCCGCGCGCGCCTTGAGGGCGGCGATGCGGGCCTCGTTGAGGACGGTGAGCGAGTCGACGCCGCTCGCCCGCGAGGTGGTGAGGTGCTGGAGGGCCACGGTGTGCCCGGTGACCATCCAGGCGAGCAGCACGAGCGCCGCCGCGCCCGCGGCCACGAGGCCCCTGTTGAGCACCCGGTTGGTGCGCCGGTAGTCGCGGTACTGGGCCCCGCCGAGCGCGGCGAGGGCGAGCACGCCGAGGGCGATCGCGAGCCAGGGGTACGGGGTCGCGGTGTCGTAGTCGTGGGCGAGCCGGTCGTTCTCCGCCTGCCAGAGCCGCTCGGCCTCCGGGAGCATCGTCTTCTGCATGAGGTCGCTCGCGTGCCGCAACCAGGCGCCGCCGAGCGGGACGAGCTGCCGGTTGTACGTCTGCGCGTTCTGTATCTGCGCGGTGTAGACCGGGAGTTGCGAGTTGAGCCGGGCGAGCGATTCCGAGGAGGACGAGCTCAGGCCGCGCCGGCCCGCTGCCTCGGCGAGCATCTTCGAGGCGCGCGCGATGTCCTCGTCGTAACTCTTCCTGACGTCCTCGGGCACCTGGCCGTGCCCGGAGAGGAAGCCGGTGGACGCGGTCGTGTCCGCGTCGGCGAGGCTCCGGTAGATCGTCGCCGCCTCGGTCGTGAGCGGCTGGCTGCCCGTCAGGACGTGGTCGGCCGCCGCCGCCCGCGAGGAGGTCTGCCACGCGCTCGCGGCGCCGAACGCGAGGAGCAGCAGCGCGAGTCCCGCGCCGATGAGGCGCAACCGTCCCGGCTCCGTCCGGGCACCCCGGCGCAGCCGGTCGACACCCTCGGCGAGCGCTGTCCTGCGGGGCGCTGCCGGGGCGGCGGGCGCGCCGGGGGCCGCGGGTGCCTGCGGGAGCGGGCCGCCCTGGGGCGGTACGGGGGCGTACCCCTCCGCCTCGACGGCGCTCACCGCGCCCGCGCGGCCGGGCGGCGCCGCGCCGCCCTTTCGCCGTTGTGCCACGTCGACCTCCCCCGTCGGTCCTGTCGGTTGCCGGGCGCCAGTATGTCCCCCGGCGGCCCCGGGGAGCACGGCCTTCCCCCGGATCGCGTCCCGCCCGCCCCGGCGTTCACGGGCGAACCCGTGGAAAACGACCGGCGCACGCGCCCCCGCGCTCCGGGGTCGCCACGACCCCGTACCGTGGCGCCGCTCCGTACAACCGTGCGCGCCACTCGCTCTCACATACGAACGGAACGACGTGCCCGGTTCCCCGCCGTTCCGGGTTCACCCGAACAAGTGAACGGCCGCCCCGCGCGAGCGGGACGGCCGTGTCAGGAGGGGGAACCGAGGCGCCGTTCAGGCCCCGACGGACGAGGAGCAGGCGACCGGAGTTGACGCCGCCCCCGGCCCCTGCGCGTAGTGCGCGCGCACCGTGCGGTGCGCTGCGGTCGGCGCCGCGAGGTGGTCGAGACCGAGGAGAGCGGCGCCGAGCACGGGCCGCTCCTTGACCACGCGCGCCACCGCGCGCGGCGCGCGTGCGGCGAGCAGTTCCCCGATCCGCCCGTTGAGCTGCGGGTGGCGCGCGGCGAGGATGCCGCCGCCGAGCAGGACGGGGACCTCCTCGTCGAGCAGCCCGAGCTTGCCGAGCGAGACGGTCGCCATGACGACGACCTCCTCCGCCATGCGCTCCACGATCGCCGAGGCGATCGCGTCACCCGCGGCGGCCGTCGAGAACAGCACCGGGTTCAGCTCGTGGCGCCGCCCGTAGGCGAGCCGCCCGCGGTGGAACGCCTCGATGAGCGCGTACATCGAGTCGAGCCCGAAGTACGCGGGCAGCTCCCGCGCGAGCGCGGTCGGTTCGCCGCGCCCGTCCTCGGCGCGCGCGGCGAACCACAGCGCCTCCTCGGCGAGGCCCCCGCCGCCGCCCCAGTCCCCGGATATCTTGCCGATCGCCGGGAAGCGGGCGGTCCGGCCGTCGGGGTGCATCCCGGCGCAGTTGACGCCCGCGCCGCACACGACCGCGACACCGCGCGGGGCGGCGTCCTCCAGGAGCCCCGCCCGCAGCACCGCGAAGGTGTCGTTGTAGACGCTCGTGCTCGCGCTCCAGCCGCGCGCCTCTATCGCGGCGGCCAGTTCGGCCTCCTCGACCGGCAGATCGGCGTTGGCCAGACACGCCGAGGTGTGCCGCGCCCCGCCGACGACGGGCAGCCCGGCGTCCGCGAAGGCGCGCTCCACGATCTCGTGGAGGATGTCGATCGCCGGTTCCACCCCGATCACGGGCGGCTGGAACCCGCCGCCGCGCGCGGCCCCGAGGACGGTCCCGTCCTCGGCGACCACGGCGACGTCGGTCTTGCTGTTGCCCGCGTCGATCGCCAGGACGGCGGACTGACCCGCGCCGGGTGTGCTCAGGCCCACGCCAGGTGCTCCCTGTTGTGCGCGATCAGCTCGTCCGTGAGCTTTTCCGCGTACTCGATCTGGCCGACCAGTGGGTGCGCGAGGAGCGCCTTGAAGACGGCGTCGCGGCTGCCGTGCAGCGCCGCTTCGAGCGCCAGGTTCTCGTACGCCGTGGTGTGCGCGATGAGCCCGGCGTACAGCGGGTCGAGCGTGGGCACGGGCAGCGGGGTCGCCCCGGTCGCGTCGATGCTCGCCTGCACCTCGATGACGGCGTCGTCGGGGAGGAACGGGAGCGTGCCCTTGTTGAAGGTGTTGACGACCTGGTACGGCGAGCCGCCCGTCGCCATGCCGTCCGCCGAGCGGCCCAGCAGGCCGGCGGCGAGGTCGACGGCGGCCTCGGAGTAGAAGGCCCCGCCGCGCTTGGCGAGCAGCTCCGGCTTCACGTCGAGCTTCGGGTCCCCGTACAGCTCCAGGAGCTGCTTCTCCATCGCCGCGACCTCGGAGGCGCGGGTCGGCTTGGTGCGCTGCTCCCGCACGACGGCGTCGTGCTGGTAGTAGTACCGCAGGTAGTACGAGGGGACGACGCCGAGCCGCGTGACGACGTCGCTCGGCATGTGCAGGTCCTCGGCGATCGCGTCGAGGTGCTCGATGAGCAGCCTCGGCAGCACGTTCTCGCCCTCGGGGCCGCCGAGCCGGGCGCCCAGCTCCCACGTGAGGTGGTTGAGGCCGACGTGGTCGAGGTGGACCTCGGAGGGCGCCACGTCGAGGAACTTGGCGAACTTGCGCTGGAAACCGATCGCCACGTTGCACAGGCCGACCGCCTTGTGCCCGGCGGTGAGCAGGGCGCGCGTGACGATACCGACCGGGTTGGTGAAGTCGATGATCCACGCGTTCGGGTTGGTGCGGCGCACGCGCTCGGCGATGTCGAGGACGAGCGGCACGGTGCGCAGCGCCTTGGCGAGGCCGCCCGCGCCCGTCGTCTCCTGGCCGACGCAGCCGCACTCCAGCGGCCACGTCTCGTCCTGGTCGCGGGCCGCCTGGCCGCCGACGCGGAGCTGGAGGAGCACGGCGTCCGCGCCCTCGACACCCGCGTCCAGGTCGGAGGTGGTGACGATCTTGCCGGGGTGGCCCTGCTTGGCGAAGATGCGCCGGGCGAGGCCGCCGACGAGTTCCAGCCGCTCGGCCGCCGGGTCGACCAGGACCAGTTCCTCGATGGGCAGGGTGTCGCGCAGGCGGGCGAAGCCGTCGATGAGTTCGGGGGTATAGGTCGATCCGCCGCCGACCACGGTGAGCTTCATTGGTTCTCAGCCCTTTGCTCGGGGCGGGCGTCAGCCCTTGACCCCGGTGAGAGTGACGCCTTCGACGAAGGCTTTCTGTGCGAAGAAGAAGACGATGACGACGGGCGCCATGATCAGCAGCGTGGCCGCCATCGTCATGTTCCAGTTCACGGCGTGAGCGCTCTTGAAGGATTCGAGTCCGTAGCTGAGCGTCCAGGCGCCGGGGTTCTGCGCCGCGTAGATCTGCGGGCCGAAGTAGTCGTTCCAGCAGTAGAAGAACTGGAAGAGGGCCACGGCGGCGATCCCGGGCTTGGCCATCGGGACGATGACCTTGACGAGGGTCTTGAACTCGCCGCAGCCGTCCACCCGCGCCGACTCCATGTACTCCTTCGGGATCGTCAGCAGGAACTGGCGGAGCAGGAAGATCGAGTACGCGTCGCCGAAGGCCATCGGGATGATGAGCGGCCACAGAGAGCCGGAGAGGTGGAACTGCTGCGCCCACACGAGGTACATCGGGATCACGATGACCTGCGGGGGCAGCATCATCGTCGAGATCACCATGATCATCGCCGTCTTGCGGCCCCGGAAGCGGAACTTCGCGAGGGCGTAGGCGACGGGCACGGAGGAGCACACCGTGAAGAAGGTGCCGGCCACCGCGTAGATGATCGAGTTCTTCCACCAGGTCAGGAACCCGTCGGTGTGGAAGACCTTCGAGTAGTTGTCCCAGTGCCAGGAGCTGGGCCACAGGTCGCCGCTCATCGCCTGGCTGTCGCTCATCACCGAGGTCAGGAAGACGAAGACGAACGGCAGGATGAACAGGAGCGCCACGGCGATCGCGACGGTGTGCACGGCGATGAAGTTGAGCGCCTTCTTGCGCTTGCCCGCACGCGGCGCGCGAGCCGTCCCCGTGTCCCCGGCGGTCGCCTGGAGCGGCGGGTTCAAAGTGGTCGAGGTCATGGGTCAGTCCTCCGTCAGCAGGCCGGTGCTCTTGCGCATGAGCAGCAGGGTGACGGCCATGGCGATGGCGAAGAGCACGAGCGAGAGCACGCACGCGGCGCCGGTGTTGAAGTTCTGGAAGCCCATCGAGTAGACGAGCTGGGGGACCGTGATGGTCGAGTGGTCCGGGTAGCCGGGCTGGATGACCGAACCGGGGCCGATGTTGACGCCGGAGGCGAGCTTCCCCGCGACGAGCGCCTGCGTGTAGTACTGCATCGTCTGCACGACGCCCGTGACCACGGCGAACATCACGATCGGCGTGATCGAGGGCCACGTCACGTAGCGGAACTTGCTGATCGCGTTCGCGCCGTCCAGCTCGGCCGCCTCGTACTGCTCCTTCGGCACGTCGAGCAGCGCCGCCATGAAGATGACCATCAGGTCGCCGATGCCCCACAGCGAGAGCATCACGAGCGAGGGCTTCGACCAGTGCGGGTCGTTGAACCACGTCGGCGCGTCGATGCCGAGGTGGCCGAGCAGCTCGTTGACCGGACCCGTGGACGGGTTGAGCAGGAAGACGAAGGCGACCGTGGCCGCGACGGGCGGGGCGAGGTACGGCAGGTAGAAGATGGTCCGGAAGATGCCGACCCCGGACTTGATCTTCGTGACGAGCAGCCCGATGCCGAGTCCGAAGACCACCCGCAGCGCCACCATGACCACGACGAGCCACAGCGTGTTCCACAGCGAGGGGCCGAAGAGCGGCATCTGCGTGAACACGTACTTCCAGTTCTTCAGCCCCACGAAGGTCGGGGACTTGATCTGGTTGTAGTGCATGAACGAGAAGTAGACGGTCGCTATCAGCGGATAAGCGAAGAAGACCGAGAAGCCGATGAGCCACGGGGAGAGGAATCCGACCGTGCGCAGTCGCGCGCGGTTCTTCTTGCGGCGCAGGGGCGCGCTGTCGCGGGGCGTGCCGTTCTTCCGGAGCGTGCCGCCCTCGGAGCCGTCGCCCGCGCCGCCGCTCGTGCCGTCCTTGGTGCCGGCGCGTCCGGCCGGGAAGGAGAGTGCCATGGTTCGCTGCCTCAGTTCTCGGACTGGAGGTTGTCGGCGTCGATCTGGTGGTCCAGGTCCTCAAGCCCCTTCTTGAGGTTGTGGACCTTGCCCTCCTCGACCGAGTACGAGAAATCCTGGAGGGAGGTGATGTACTGCCCGCCGTTGTTGGAGGGCGGGATCGCCTGGCTGTCGGGGTTCTGGGCGATCTTGATGAACTGCTGGAAGGACGGGTCCGCGTCGAGCTTCGGCGACTTGAGCGCCGCGAAGGTCGAGGGCACGTTGTGGATCGCGTTGGCGAAGTCCACGACCTGCTCGGTGTCCGTGGTCAGGTACCTGACCAGCTCGAAGGCCGCGTTCTGGTGCTTGCTGCTGTGCGCCACGCCCGCGACGGTCCCGGTCAGGTAGCCGCGCCCGTAGGTCTCGGCCTGGTCGTCCGGTACGGGGAGCGGGGCGACACCCCAGTCGAACTTCGCCTTCGCGTCGTCGAGCATGAGACCGCGCCACTCGCCGTCGAGGTGCATCGCGAGCTTCTGCGTGAGGAAACCGTTCTGCGCGGACATCTCGTCGCCGAAGGAACCGCGCAGGCGCTCCAGCTTCCCGTAGCCGCCCTGCGCCTTGGAGATGTCGTCCATCGCCTTGAAGAAGGCGTAGGTCTTCGGCTCCTCGGCGAGCTGGGCCTTGCCCTTCTTGGTGAAGTACTCCGGGCCCCACTGCGCGAACATCCGGTCGGGGCTGTTCTGGTACAGACGGAAGTTGGGCATGAAACCGGCACGCTTGAGCGTCCCGTTGGAGTTCTTCTCGGTGAGCTTGGCGGCGTCCGCCTTCATCTCCGAGATCGTGTGCGGGGGCCGGGAGATCCCGGCGGCCTTGAAGAGGTCCTTGTTGTAGTACATCCCGTACGCGTCGGCGAGCAGCGGCAGGGCGCACTGCGTGCCCTCGTACTGCGTGTAGTCGAGCAGCGTCTTCGGGAAGACCTTGTTCTTGTCGATGCCGTTCTTCTTCATGAACGGATCGAGATCGGCCCACATGCCCGAGGAGCAGTACTGCCCCACGTTGTTGGTCGTGAACGAGGTCACGACGTCGGGGGCCTTCGAACCACCGGCGCGCAGCGCCTGGTTGATCGTCTCGTCGCTGACGTTGCCGGTCGCCTGCACGTGGATGTTCGGGTGCAGCTTCTCGAAACGGGCGATCGAGTCGTTGATCGCCTTGACCTCGCCGGGCGCCGACCAGCCGTGCCAGAACTTGATCGTGACGGGCTTGGTCGGGTCGTCGTCCGCGCTGCCCGTGCTCGGGTTCGCGCAGCCGGTCAGGACGAGCGCGGCGCTCGCGAGCCCGGCGAGCGGGATCACGGCACGGCGCCGGGTCCTCGCGGCGGTCGTACGGGCGAGGGGGCCTGCGGAGGCCGTCCGTGCGGCCTTCGGCCGGGGGACGGGTATGCGCCAACGCGGCATGGCTGGCTTCCTTCGTGGGACGGGGATACGGGGGAGAGGCGGGGGGTCCGTCCGACCGGCCCGGTGGGAGTGGGGGTGGGGCGGGTCTCGCGGGTGCTGCGGGGTGCTGCCGGTCGTGCGGGCTGTGCGGGTACGGGTCGTGCGGGTGCGGACTGGTGGCCGGGGCCCGTCCGGGCTGGACGGGGGAGTCTCCTCGGGCGGGCCCCGGCGGTCGGTGAGCGGGCGGGGGAGGCGCTTTCGGTGAACAAGTGTCCACCGCAAGATCGGCGCTCTCATCCCGCTCGGTGAACAGTTGTCAACTGGTGTCGAAGACGGCGTCGCGGGCCTGTTCGAGCGCGATGTGCAGGGCCCCGACGAGGATCGGGTCGCCCTCCAGCTCACTGATGCGCAGCAGCGGCCTGGGCAGCGCGAGCCCGGTCAGCTCCGCCTCGACGCGCGTGCGCAGCTCCTCGCCGCCCGCCTCCGCGACCTGCCCGGAGAGCACGACGAGTTCGGGATCGACCACGGCGACGACCGCCGCTATCCCGGTGGCGAGCCGCCGCGCGATCTCGTCGAGCACGGCGGGCACGGTGAGCGCCTCGGCGAGCGGCGCGTCGCCCGCGAGGGCCCGTACCGCCGGAACGGATACGAGGCTCTGGAGGCCGCCGCCCCCGTCGTCCCCGGCGGTCGCGCCCTCGCCGCCGCGCGCGAGCGGGGCACCGGGCAGCGGCATGTAGCCGATCTCGCCCGCGCCGCCCGTCGCGCCGCGCAGGAGCGTGCCGCCGAGCACGATCGCGGCGCCGACGCCGCGGTCCACCCAGGCGAGCACGAAGTCGTCGTGGTCCTGCGCCGCGCCCTGGTACTGCTCGGCGAGCGCCGCGAGATTGACGTCGTTCTCGATCCGTACGGGCGTGCCGATCTCCTCGGTCAGCTCGGCGAGGAGCGTGCGGGAGTGCCAGCCGGGCAGGTGCGGCGCGTAGCGCAGCTCGCCGCTGACCGGGTCGAGCGCCCCCGGCGTGCCGATCACGGTGTGGTGGAGGCGGTCGGCGCGCAGGCCGGCCTCGGCGAGCGCGGCCTCGACGGCTTCGTGCACGAGCTGCGCGGTCCGGTTGCGTACGTCCTCGGCGACCGCGTCGGCCTCGACGCGCCCGCGCCCGACGACCCGGCCCGTGACATCGGCCACGACGGCGCTGATCCCGGTGTGCCCGACGCTCAGCGCGGCGACGTGCGCCGCGCTCGGGTCGACCTCGTACAGCAGTGCCTTGGGGCCCGGCCTGCCGCTCTCGCTCCCGCTGCTGCGCACGAGCCCGGCGGTTTCGAGCCGCGCGAGCAACTGCGAGGTCGTCGGCTTCGAGAGCCCGGTCAGCTCTCCTATCCGGGTCCGGGTGAGCGGCCCGTGCAGGACGAGCAGGTCGAGAGCGGCGCGGTCGTTCATCGCGCGCAGGACGGCGGGGGTGCCGGGCGTCGCGGCCGGGGTGCCGGGGGTGGTGCTGGAAGCCATCGCCTGCGACCCGCCCTTCGGGGTTCCTGACCTTCCCCACAGCATTGTTAGGAAGGTTTCCTATCGGTGGCAGGAACTTAAAGGACGGGGGGACGGGAGTCAATAGCCGGGTTTCGGGAGGCGTGAGGGAGGGGAGGAGGGGGGCGAGGGTGGGGAATTGGCGTAATAGTCCGCGAATGCGGGCAAATCGCCCATGGGGGTGTGAATGGCGCGCTGGCCGGTCTCGGTAAAGGCCGTGACGCTGGACGCGAGGGACCGCGTCCTCCTCCTGCGCAACGAACGCGACGAGTGGGAACTCCCCGGCGGCCACCTCGACCCGGCCGACGCGGGCCCCGAAGCGGCGGTGGTGCGGGAACTGGGGGAGGAGGCGGGCTGGGGCGTGCGGCCGGTCGCCCTCCTGGACTCCTGGCTCTACGAGCCACTGCCGGGCCAACGGGTCCTGATCCTGACGTACGGCTGCCACCTGCTGACGCCCGACCAGGCTCCCGTACTGAGCATCGAGCACCGGGAGTTGGGGCTCTTCGCGGAGGGGGAGGTGGTGGGGCTGCGGATGCCGGAAGGGTACAAGCGGTCGGTGGCGCGGTGGTACGGGACCCTGCGGGCGCGCGCGGCGCAGGGGCCAGGGTCCGCCGCGTAACGCATGGGCCGGGCCGACGCCGTACACCTCCCGTTCCGCGTGTGCGGCCCGGGAGCTGTCCGAGGTGGTACGGGCCCCGCCCCGAACCGGTGTCCCCGGTCCGGGGCGGCCCCCTTCGCCGACTCAGCTCGTCGGGAAGTTGTCCGGGGTGCTGATGCGGGCCTTCAGCAAGGTTCCCGATTCCGTCAGGGTTCCCGCGCTCGCGTAGTCCGTGCCGTCGCACGTGCCCGGTTTCAGAGCCGCGCTTGATTCGGGGGCGTCGGAGAAGGTCCAGTTCGCGTAGCTGATCTGCTGCTGGTCGAGCAGGTCGAGCCAGGCCGTCGTGCTCGAACGGTCCAGATCGCCGCCGCCCGTCGCGCTCACCGTGCCGAACTCCGTGACGAAGAGCGGCAGCCGGGACGCCGCCCGGTTCACCGTCGTGCGGTAGTTGTCCTTGTGGCTCGCGGCGTAGAAGTGGAAGGCGTACATGATGTTGCTCGCGTTGACCGGGTTGTTGACGATCTCGTTCTCGTCCGAGCCGTCCGAGACCCCGAGCGAGGACCAGCCGCGCGTGCCGACGATGACGACCGCGTCCGGGTCGGCGGCGCGGATCACCGGGATGACCTGCTCCGCGTAGTTCTTGATGGCCTGCCAGCTCACGCCGTTCGGCTCGTTGGCGATCTCGTAGATCACGTTCTTCTTGTTCGCGTTGCGTGCCGCCACCGAGGCGAAGAACGTCTTCGCCCGCTCCAGGTTGTAGTTGGGGTCGCCCGGCGTGAGCGTGTGGAAGTCGATCAGGGCGTACATCCCGCGCGCCTCGGCCTCGTCCACGAGCGAGTTGACGCGGGCCGTGAAGGCGGCCGGGTCGGTCTCGTAGCCGTCCTCCTGCACGTACATCGCGATGCGGAGCAGATCCGCCTTCCAGTCCTTCGCGAGCGCGTCGAGCGAGGCGGGGTTGTAGCACTTGCTGAACCACTGGATGCCGTGCGTGCTCATGCCGCGCAGCTGGATGGGACGGTCGTACTGGTTGCACAGGTGCGTGCCGCAGACATGGAGCTGTCCGTTCGTGGCGACGGGCGTTCCGGTGCCGCCTGGCTGTTCCCCTCCTCCGCCCGTCGAGCCGGTGCAGGCCACGCCGTTGAGGGCGAACGAGGTGGGAGCGGGGTTCGCGCCGCTGAAGGCGCCGACGTAGCCGAGGTCGGCGGAGGCGCCGGTCGCGAGCGTGCGGTTCCAGTCGGTGTTCGTGACGCCGGCCGTCGCGCCGGACTGCGACCACGTACCGTTCCAGCCCTGCACCACCTTCTGGCCCGTGCCGGGGAGCGAGAAGCTGAGCTTCCAGCCGGTCACCGGGTCGCCGAGGTTGGTCACCCTGACCGTGGCCTGGTAGCCGTCCTGCCACTGATTGCTGACGCTGTACTCAACCTTGCAGCCGGCGGCGGCCGACGCCGGCGAGCCGGTCAGGGCGGTGAGCCCGAGCGCCATCGCGCAGGCCGCGAGCACGGCCATGAGGCGTTTCACCATGTTCCTCCTGTCGTCCCCAGGGGAAGGAGCGGTACTACGGGAGCGCTCCCAAAGCGCGGCGGACCGCCGCGTCGGTCGGAGAACGTACCTCGGGGGAGGAGGGGCGTACAGGTGCATGACAAGCCAAGTGAGGTGCGGCAATTCATGTGTGATACACGGGAGTTGGGCGGCCGGGGCGACCGGACTCGCACAGTCCTGAGGGCCCCGCGCCCCCTCACTTCTGCAACGGTGTCTGCGGCGGCAGCGGGCTCGCGTTGAGCGACTGCGGGGACGTCGTCGAGGCGTACGCCGAGGGGGCCGCCACGCCCGCCGCCGCGTCCGAGCCGTCCGCCGCCGGGGACGAGACGGGCATGCCGCCGACGATGCTGATGCCCTCCTTGTCGAAGGCGTGCTTGATGCGCCAGCGCAGTTCGCGCTCCACCGCGACCGCCTGGCCCGGCATCGTACGGGCGGCCACGCGGACCACCATCGAGTCCAGAAGCACGGACTCCAGGCCCAGCGTCTCCACCGGGCCCCACAGCCGCTCGCTCCAGGGCTCCTCCTTGCTCATCGCCTCGGCCACGGACGCCAGCGTCGCCTTGACCCTGTCCAGGTCCTCCTCCGTCTTGACGGTCACGTCCACGCCCGCCGTCGCCCAGCCCTGGCTCAGGTTGCCGATCCGCTTGACCTCGCCGTTGCGGATGTACCAGATCTCGCCGTTGTCCCCGCGCAGCTTCGTCACGCGCAGCCCGACCTCGATCACCTCGCCGCTGGCCACGCCCGCGTCGATCGTGTCGCCGACCCCGTACTGGTCCTCCAGGATCATGAAGACGCCCGAGAGGAAGTCCGTCACGAGGTTCCGCGCCCCGAAGCCGATCGCGACGCCCGCGACACCCGCCGAGGCGAGCAACGGCGCCAGGTTGATCTTGAAGGTGGACAGGACCATGAGGGCCGCCGTGCCGAGGATGAGGAACGAGGCGACGGAGCGGAGGACGGACCCTATGGCCTCCGAGCGCTGGCGGCGGCGCTCCGCGTTGACGAGCAGACCGCCGAGCGCGCTGGTCGCCGCGTTCTCGCCGGGGCGGTTCATCCGGGCTATGAAACGGGTGATCGTACGGCGTACGACTTGGCGCAGGACGAGCGCGATGACCACGATCATGACGATGCGCAGTCCCACGCCGAGCCAGTCGGACCAGTTCTCGCGCACCCAGCCGGCCGCGTCCGTGGCGCTCTCCTGGGCGTCCTGGAAAGTGACCGGATCAGGGCTCGCACCGGTGGCCAAGAGGACGGGCGACACCACGGGGACCTCCATGTTCGGGGACGATTCACCACACTAACGGGGCAGCGCCGACGCTCCGTCGCTCGTGCGCCGCGGGGCCGCTCCGCCCCAGGCAGCGGCCCCGCGGCGGGGCCCGCTGTGGGCGAAAACACGTCGGGCCCGTTACCCGTCCATGGTGGCGCCGCCACCCGGCCCGGGGTGAGACTGGAGCGGATCGTCCCGGCGCGAGCCACGCGCCGCCGGCGTACAAGGAGGCACACGTGCCGCACGTCCTCGTCCTCAACGCGTCGTACGAGCCCCTCGGCGTCGTACCGCTCCGCCGCGCGCTCGTCCTCGTGCTGGAGAACAAGGCCCAGTGCCTGGAGGAGACCGGCGCCTTCCTCCACAGCGCGAGCCGCACGGTCCCCGCACCCAGCGTGGTCCGGCTCAAGCGCTACGTCCGGGTGCCCTACCGGGGCCCCGTGCCGCTCACCCGGCGCGCCCTCTTCGCCCGCGACGGCGGCAAGTGCGCCTACTGCGGGTCCGTCGCCACGAGCGTCGACCACGTCGTGCCCCGCAGCAGAGGCGGCCGGCACGCCTGGGACAACGTCGTCGCGTCCTGCCGCCGCTGCAACCACACCAAGGCCGACCGCTACCTCGCCGACCTCGGCTGGCGCCTGCGCCACGCCCCCGCCCCGCCGACCGGGCTCGCCTGGCGCATCATCGGGACGGGGCACAGGGACCCGAGCTGGCTGCCCTACCTGCGCCCCTTCGGCGCGGACGACGCCCTCGCGCGGATCGAGGCGCTCGGCGGGCAGCAGGCCGGGGAGGCGGCGGAGGGCTGGGGGACGGTGGCGGGCCAGGGCCTCGGCTCCCGGGGGCAGGGCCCGGGTTCCGGGAGCCGGGGCAGCGGCCCGGGGGGCGCGCAGCCCTTCGGAGAGGTGTCGCCCGCCGCCACCGCCTGAGCCCGCCTCCCGCCTCCGCAGTACGCGGCGCCCCCCCGGACGCGGCGCCCCCCCCCCCGGACGCGGCGCCCCCCCCGGACGCGGCGCCCCCCGGACGCGGCGCCCCCCGGACGCGGCGCGCCTCCCCGCTCAGCCGTCTCAGGAGCGGCACACCTCCCCTCAGGCGCCCGGCTTCCAGTCCAGCGCCGGGCCCAGGTGGTGCGCGAAGTCGCCGAGAATCTGGATGTAGTCCTCGTAGGCGAAGTCGAAGGGCAGCGCGAAGGCGACCTCGTCCACCTCCTGGAAGGCGGCGTCGGCGTGCAGCCGCTCGGCGAGTTCGGCCGAGGGGCCCACGAGGTCGGGTGCGAAGAGGAGTCCGGCGGGGCCCTGCGGCGCCGTCGTCCGGGGCAGGCGCTCGCGCGCGTACGCCGCGTAGCGTTCCCGTTGCGCGGGCGTCGCCGAGTCGGTCGGGACGACGACGAGGCCCTGCGAGACGCGGGCCCGCGCGCCGTCCGGGTGGGCCGCGCGGAAGGCGCGGATCTGGGCGCGCTGGATCGCGGCGAACGGGGGGACGCCCGTGTCCGGGGCGACCTCCGGGTCCCACTTCACGACGCTGCTCGTCAGCAGGTTGAGCCCCTGCTCGCCCGCCCACCGCGCCGAGCGCAGGCTCCCCGCCCCGTACCACAGCCGTCGGCCGAGGCCGGGCGACTGCGGCTGCACGAGGTCGGAGCGGGCCTCGAAGCCGGTCGTGGCGCCGCCCGTCGTGACCGCCTCGCCGCGTACGCACGCGAGGAGGCGCGAGACGCGCGCGTAGGAGAAGTCCTCGGCCTCGGCCGTGTCCGGGTACAGGGCGTCCTTGACCTCCTCGTACCGCGCGGGCGGGCCGACGCTGAAGCCGGGGTTCAGCCGGCCGCCCGAGAGCACGTCGACCGTCGCCCAGTCCTCCGCGAGCCGGAGCGGGTTCTCCCAGCCGAGCGGCGTGACGGCGGTGCCGAGCTGGATGCGCGAGGTCCGCTGGGTCGCGGCGGCGAGGACGGCGACGGGGGAGGAGATGCCGTACTGGAGGTGGCGGTGGCGGACCCAGGCGGAGTCGAGTCCGAGCGATTCGCCGTGTGCGATGAGGCCGAGCGTGGACTCGTGGCCCGCGCGCGGCGAGGCGGGGTCGAAGAGGCCGATCGTGAGGAAGCCGAGCTTGCTGAGCCGGGGCATGGGCGGACTCCGGGGGAAGGGAGGAGGGGGGCGGGGGCGGCTCCGCTTCGGCGTCACTCCGGGAAGCGGAAGCCGTCCAGGGCCGCGTCGAACGTCGGGCGGTACGTCTGCCACTTGGCGTTCGGGGCGGCGAGGTACAGCTCGTACAGCGTGCCGTCCTTCGCCTTGAAGGCCAGCTCGGCCGCGCGCGTGCGCACACCGCCGTCGGTGTACGTGTACTCCCAGTAGGCCGCGTCGTGGCCCCGGTACGTCGTGCGCGACATCTTCTCGCGCTGGTAGGCCGCCACGCCGTGCGAGGTCTGGGGCTCCTCGGTCTCCTGCCAGTGCTGGAGCGGGTCGCCCGTGTACGTACTGACATCGACACGCAGATTCGCGGCCATGCCCGGCGCGTACGCGAGGAAGGCGCCCTCGCCCGAGGACCGCACCTTCCACCCCTTCGGCATCGGCACCGCGACCCGGCCCTTCTGGACCTGCGCGAGGACGTAGCCCTCCGGCACCGGCGGGACGTCCTGCCGGGCCGGGGACGCCGGGCCCGTGGCCGCGACCGGTTGCTTGCGGTCGGAGCCGGACCCCGTGCGGTCGCCCTCCCAGGGCCTCACGACGAGCCCCGCCGTCACGACCCCCGCCACGACCACGGCGGCGAGCGTCCACCACAGCACCCGGCGCCGGGACGCCCGCGCCGGTTCGCCGGGCAGCCGCGTGTGCGGCGGGGTCGGCTGGTACGGGAAGGTGGGGGCCTCTCCGGGGAAGGTGGCCGCGAGGTTCGGGGAGGGGTAGGCGGTCCGGCCGGGAGAGGGGTGGCCGGGCTCGGGCTGCCGCGCGGCCGTCGCGGCGACCGGCCCCGTACCCGTACCCGTATCCGTACCCGGGAAGGGCGGGGCTCCCGCCGTCGGCAGTGCCTCCACCGCGCCGGTCCCCGGGTACGGACTGCCGCCCGAGGGCGTCGCGTCGATCACCCGCGCCGTGACGTCCCCGCCGCCGCGCAGCGGCTCCGGCCAGCCGCCGACCTCGCGCTCCGCGCGCTCCAGGAGCCGCGCAGCCGTCGCCGCGTCCATCCGGCGCGCGGGGTCCTTGACGAGGAGCCCTTCGAGCACCGCGGCGAGCCCGCCCGCCTGACGGGGCGGCGGGTGGGCCGCCTCGAAGATCGCGTACGCCGTCTCGATCGGCGTCGGCCGGTCGAAGGGGTGCTGCCCCTCGACGGCCTGGTAGAGCGTCGCCCCGAGCGCCCACAGGTCGGCCGGCGGCCCCGGCACGGCGATGCCGGTGCGCAGCCGCTCGGGCGCCAGATACTGCACGGAGCCGATGAGTTCCCCGGTCCGGGTCAGCGAGGGCGTGCCCGGCTCGACGGCGATCCCGAAGTCGGTGAGCACGACGCGCCCGCCCTCGCCGAGGAGCACGTTCGCCGGCTTCACGTCGCGGTGCAGCACACCCACCGCGTGCGCGGCGCGCAGCGCGGAGAGCATCGCCCCGCCGATGCGCGCGGCCTCCGCGACGGGCAGCGGGCCGTCCTCGCGGAGCACGTCGGCGAGCGTCCGGGACGGCACGTACTCCATGACGATGCACGGCAGGCCGCTGTCGTCCACGACGTCGTGCACCACGATGACGTGCGGGTGCGTGATCATCGCGGCGCTGCGCGCCTCGCGCCGCGTGCGCGCGTACATGCGCTGGAGCTCGTCCTCGGCGAGGTGCGGCGGCACATGGAGCTTCTTCAGCGCGACGCGGCGCCCGAGCATCGTGTCCTCGGCGAGGTGGACGGTGCCCATGCCCCCGCTGCCGACCCGTTCGAGCAGCCGGTAGCGGCCACTGATGAGCCGGTCCGGTTCGGACACGTGCCTGCTCCCCTCGACCATCCGCTCAACCATCCCTGGACACACGGAAACAACAAGATAACTTGTACGAATTTCAGAGCGGCCCGCGCCCAGTGGCGCCTGCCCGAATCCACCGCCCCGCACCACCCCTCACCTGGCGTTCTTTCGTACAGCACACGGGAGAGTGAACGCACCTGAAAACAGCGGCACTTCACCCCATTCAGTTAAATCTCCCGCTATTCGTGTGGGGACGGAGCGGCGGGGCAGTCATCCCCCGGGCCGGACGACGTCCGGTCCTGGCCGGGCACCGTCCGGCCGTACGGAGCGGGCCGCCGGAGTTGCCGGACCGCCGGAGCGACCGGTCCCGCCGCACGAGAGTGAGCAGAACATGCGTGCTGAGGCCACCCAGCGGGTCGCGCTCGTCTTCTCCCTGCTGGACGCCAACCACAGCGGCGTCCTGGAGGCCGAGGACTTCACGCTCATGGCCGACCGGGTCGTCGCCGCGGCGCCCGAGGCCGCCGCCCCGGCCAAGGACCGGCTGCGCGGCGCCTTCGCCCAGTACTGGACGACCCTGCGCACGACGCTCGACACCAACGGCGACGGCGAGATCGACTTCGAGGAGTACGCGGCCTGCGTGCTCTCGCCCGAGCGCTTCGACGCGACCGTCACCGAGTTCGCCGAAGCCCTCGCCGCCCTCGGCGACCCGGACGGGGACGGGCTCATCGACCGGCAGGACTTCCTCGCCCTCATGACCGCGATCGGCTTCGCGCCGGTCAACACCGAGGCGCTCTTCGAAGCCTTCGGCCCCACGACGGCCGATCAGCTCCCCGTCCCCGTCTGGGTCGAGGGCATCAAGGACTTCTACGCGCCCGAGAAGGCCGACATCCCCGGCGACCAGCTGGTCGGCGGGGTCACGGTCTGAGCCGGGAAGCCCGAATCACCGAAATGAACGACATGAGCGAGCAGACACCCGGCGCCCCGGCCGGCACCGGCCCCCTCGCGGGCCCCGCCCCCACCGTCGGCCTCGCCGTCGGCCGGGGTACGGGCGAGGAGGTCGCCGCCGTCTTCACCCGCGTCCTCGGCCACCTCGCGACGCGCCACGAACGGCCCGTCACCCTCGTCCGCTCCCCGCGCGTCTACCACTCGTACGTCTCGCTGCGCCCGCTCGCCATCGAGCCGGGCGGGGCGGGCGTCCCCGAGATCCGCCGCCTCAGCGCGGAGGACGCCGCGCACTACGAGGATTGGCTGCGCGCACGGGCCGCCGCGGGGACCCGGGTCGTCTTCCGCACCGCCATCAACGCGCAGAGCCTGTACCTCGTACGGCAGCGGCTGCGCGCCGTGAAGGTCGACACGCTCGACGCGGACGGCGCCCGCATGCTGCTCGTCCGCGACGAGGCCCAGGGCTTCTACACCGGAGGGAACACCCACACCCCCGGCCACGTCTCGCGCACCACCGAGTTCAGCCGCGAGATCACCGAACAGCTCCTCGCCTACGCGCTGCGCCGCGCCCGCGAGGAGTGGCCCGAGGGCCCGGCCCGCATCGTCATGGCGTACAAGTTCCACCTCCTCGACGGCGCACTCGACGCCTGGGTACGGGACTTCGCCGCGCGCGAGGGCATCGAGGTGGGCGTCTTCCAGCCCGACACGGTCAACCGCAACCTCGTCGCCCACCGCCCCGAGGACCGCACCGTCCTCCTCGCGGGCAACGAGTGGGCCGACATCATGCACCTCGTCCTCCTCGACCGGTACGGATCGGGCCGCCAGGAGGACCACTGCACGCGCAACGTGCACCTGGACCCGGACGTCGCCGGACTCGTCGAGTACCAGACGGTGCACGGCTCCGCCGACGACCTGGAGGGCCGCGACCTCCTCAACCCGGTCGCGACCCTGCGCGCCGCCGCCGCGATCGCGGAGCGGTACGTGGGCTGCACGGGCGCCGAGGCCGCCACCGAGGCGGCGCTCGCCCGGCTCGGCGAGGCCGGAATCCGTACCCCCGACCAGGGCGGCAAGCACTCGACCACCGGGGTCGTGGACGCCTTCCTCGAGGAACTCGGGGCCGCCCACGTGCCCGTAGCGCCCGAGTCGCCCGCGTCGGGCGTGGCCCTCGCTGCGGCGTCCCTCGCGCAGGCGGTCGTGCCCGCTCCCGGGCAGGACCTCGCGCCGGGGCTCGCGAGGTGAGCGGCCAAGACGGCACGGCGCTCGTCGTCGTCGACCTCCAGAACGACTTCTGCGAGGGTCCGCTCGCCGCCTCGCGCTACCCCGGCGAGCCCGCCGTGCTCACCGCCGTCGTCCACAACACGGCCAGAGCCGTCACCGCGGCGCGCGACGCCGGGGTCCCCGTCGTCTGGGTCCGTTTCCTCGGCGACCCCGCCCACCAGGGCCCCGCCTGGCGCAGTCGCGACCGCGCCAGGGGGCGCCCGCCCAAGTGCCTCGAAGGCTCCTGGGGCGCCGAACTCGCGGCCCCGCTCGAAGCCGCCCCGCACGAGGCCGACTTCACCAAACGCGCCTGCTTCGACGCCTTCCTCTGCGAGGGCTTCGAGGACCACCTGCGCCGCCTCGGCGCCGGGCACCTCGTTTTCGCGGGCGTCTTCACCGACATCTGCGTCGACAGCACCGCCCGTACCGCCTTCCAGAAGGGTTTCCACCTCACCCTTCTCGCCGACTGCACCACCGCGCTGCACACCCCGGACACGCAGATCCTCACCTTCATGCACCGCCTCTACGGCGCCCGCGTCGTCCCGCACGCGCGTGCGGAGACCTGGACCCGCCACCCGGAGGCGATCCCGGGACCCCAGGTACCGGTACCGGGAGGCTCCTCATGAGCGACACCACGGGCACGGGCCCGTCCGGCGCGGGCTGCGCCGAGACCGGAGCGGTCGGCGCCGAGACCGGAGTGGCCGTGCGCGGGGCCGAGACCGGCGTGGCCCGTACCGCGCTGCTCGTCGCCGCCGCGCGCGCCATCGAGACCCACCGCCCCGACGCCCTCGCCCGCGACCCCTACGCCGAGCACTTCGTCCGGGCCGCCGGGGGCTGCACGGGCTGGCCGCTGCACCCCGACGACGTGCCCGGCGGGGAGGACGATCCGCTGTGGGGGCGGCTCGGCAGGTACTTCGCGCTGCGCACCCGCGTGCTCGACGACCACCTCGGACACGCGGCGCACAGCGGCGAACGGCAGGTCGTGCTCCTCGGCGCCGGGCTCGACACCCGCGCCCTGCGGCTCCCCTGGCCCGAGGGCACGGTCGTGTACGAGATCGACCAGGCCCCCGTCCTCGCCTTCAAGCAGCGCGTGCTCGACGCGCTGCCGCCCGTGCCGGGAGCCGCCGAGCGCCGGATTCTCGCCGCCGACGTCCGCGAGGACTGGGCCGGGCCGCTCAAGGAGGCGGGCTTCGACCCCACCCAGCGCACCGCCTGGCTCGCCGAGGGACTCTTCCTCTACCTCCCCGCAGCCGCCGAGGCCCGTATCCTCGCCGACCTGCACGCCCACAGCGCGCCCGGCAGCAGCCTCGCGTACGAGATCAAGCTCGGCCTCGAAACGGCGGCCGTCCGCGACTCCCCGGTCTACGCCGACACGCGCGAGCGCCTCGGCATCGACCTCCTCGACCTCTTCGACACCGAACCCCGCCCCGACTCCGCCTCCACCCTCGCCGCACTCGGCTGGCGCACCGAGACCCGCAGCCCCTTCGCCCACAGCCGCGCCCTGGGCCGCGGCCCGATGCCGGAGAAGAACGACGCCCTGGCGGCGAACCGGTGGGTGTTCGCCCTGAAGTGAGACACCGCGACGAAGGGGGCCGATATGGGTGCGAGTGCCGGTGCGGGTGCGAGTGCCGGTGCGGGTGCGGGTGCGGGTGCCCGTGCCGGTGCCCGTGCCCGTACGTGTGCCCGTGCCGGTGAAGAGCGATCTCCGCTCCGGACCCGCCCCTCCCTGCCCCTTCGGTGGGGGAGGGGGAGGTCCGGGGCGGGGCCCCAGGAACCTCCCGGCGGACGGCGCGCCACGTCCCCCGCCCGCATCCCCCCGCGTCAAAATGTGACCCGCGCCACCTCCCGCCCCCAATCAAGGGTGTCCCCGCCGCCAGCGGGTAGGGCTGCGTCTACCACGCACCCCACCCGAGGAGGCCCCCGTGGGAACACCGGCTCAACTGCTTCTGTCCGCCCTCTCCAAACGCCCGGACCTGCCGGCATCCCCGGTCGACCGCCACCGCCTCGCTGACTTCCGGCGTCCGCGACCCGCACGGCCCGACCTGTCGGCAGTGTCCGATCCCGACGCCGGCCTCCCGGGCGCCGCCTCGCACGGCGCCCAGGAACCCCCGCTGACCAGCGAACCTCCCCTCACCGACACCGCGCCGCTCACGAGCGAACCCCCGCTCGCCGAGGCGGTCCCCCTCACCAGCGAGCCCCCGTTCGCCGACCCCCACCCCGCCGAGACCTACGCGCCCGGAAGGCCCTGCGTGGCCGTCTGACCTCCGGCCGCGCGACCGAGAGAAAGCGGACCCGACATGGCACTCGCCCGGCTCGCCGCGCTCCACGGAGTGGCCACCTCCTATGCGCAGGGGCCCGAGCAGACCGTCGACGTGCCCCGCTCCGCCGTCGTCGCCGCGCTCGCCGCGCTCGGCGTGGACGCCGCCACGCCCGAGTCGGCGGCGGCGGCGCTCGCGGCGGCCGAGGCCGAGCGCGAGCGCCGGGTGCTGCCGCCGACCGTCGTCGTGTGGAGCCCCCCGGACGAGGCGGAGGGCCCCGTCGCCCCGCCGCAGGCCCTCGCGGGCCTCCCCGCGGGCACCCGATGCTCGGCCCGCACCGAGGACGGCGGGGTCACGGAGTGGACGGCCGCGCCCGGCGAGGCCGTCCCCGCACTCCCGCTCGGCGTGCACGGCCTCCAGGTGCTCACCCCGGACGGCCGCGCGGCACAGGTCCACCTCGTCGTCGCCCCCGACCACGCCCCCGCACCCGCGGGCCGTGCCACCGGGCTGCTCGTCCAGCTCTACTCCCTCCTCTCCGCGCGCTCCTGGGGCATGGGCGACCTCGCCGACCTCGGGGCGCTCGCCGGCTGGGCCGCCCGCACCCACGACCTCGGCTTCGTCCAGGTCAACCCGCTCCACGCGGCCGTCCCCGGCGAGCCCACCGACCCGTCCCCGTACCGCCCCTCCTCGCGCCGCTTCCCCGACCCGGTGCACCTGCGCGTCGAGGACGTCCCCGAGTACGCCTACCTCGACGCGGCGGCCCGCGCCCGTACCGCGCCGCTCCTGGACGCCGCCGCCGGGCTGCGCCACGCCGTCCTGCGCGAGGACGCGCTCATCGACCGCGACGCCGTCTGGGCCCTCAAGCGGCCCGCGCTCGCCGAGGTCTGCGCCGTACCGCTCGATCCCGGCCGCGCCGCCGCGCGCGAGAGCTACTACGCGGAGCACGGTGAGGCGCTCGACGACCACGCCACGTGGTGCGCGCTCGTCGACACCTACGGGCCCGAGCGCGCGGCCTGGCCGGACGGGCTCCAGGACCCGCGCTCGGCCGCGACCGCCCGCGCCCGCGGCGACCTCGCCGCGCGCGTCGCCTTCCACCGCCACCTCGCCTGGCTCACCGAGGAACAACTGCGCGCCGCGCAGCGCACCGCCCGCGAGGCCGGGATGCCCGTCGGGCTCGTCCACGACCTCGCCGTCGGCGTCCACCCCGAGGGCTCGGACGCCTGGGCGCAGCGCGACGTCTTCGCGGGCGGGATCTCCGTCGGCGCCCCGCCCGACGCCTTCAACGCGCGCGGCCAGGACTGGGGCCTGCCGCCCTGGCGCCCCGACCGCCTCGCCGCCTCCGGCTACGCCCCCTACCGTGCCCTGCTCCGCGCCCTCTTCGGCTACGCGGGCGCCGTCCGCATCGACCACGTCATGGGCCTCTTCCGGCTGTGGTGGATTCCGGCGGGAGAGGAGCCGACGGCCGGTACGTACGTGCGCTACGACGCCGAGGCGATGCTCGCCGTGCTGTGCCTGGAGGCGCACCGGGCGGGTTCGCTCGTCATCGGCGAGGACCTCGGCACCGTCGAGCCGGGCGTGCGCGACGCGCTCGCGCGGCGCGGCATCCTGGGGACGTCCGTGCTGTGGTTCGAACGCGACTGGGAGGACGGGGCCCGCCCGCTCGCCCCCGAGGAGTGGCGCCCCGGCGCGCTCGCCACCGCCACGACGCACGACCTGCCGCCCACCGCGGCCCGCTTCACGGGCGACGACGTCGTCCTGCGCGAACGGCTCGGGCTGCTCAGCGGCCCCTACGAGGAGGAGCGCGCGCGGGCCGAGGCCGACCTCCGCGAGTGGCTCGACCGCCTCGGCGCACTGCGGCTGCTGCCGGAAGGGCCCGAGGACGAGGAGGGCGTGATCCGCGCCGTGCACCGCTTCCTGCTGCGCACCCCGGCCGCGCTCACCGGCATCTGGCTCCCCGACACCGTCGGCGACCGCCGCCCGCAGAACCTGCCCGGGACCTGGACGGAGTACCCCAACTGGCGCCTCCCGCTCGCCGACGCGAAGGCGCGCGCCCTGAGCCTGGAGGAACTGACGGCTTCACAGCGGGTGGCGGAGTTCTTCGCGGGGCTGCGGGACGGGGTGGGGGAGCCGGGGGAGTGGTGAGGGGGGCTTCGGCGCGGGCGCGGGCGCGGTTTCGGTGAGGACGGGGCTTCAGTGAGGGTGGGGCCTCGGTAACGGTGGGGCCTCGGTAACGGTGGCCTTCGGCGCGGGCAGTGCTCCGGTGCGGCGAGGCTCCGTGGGGGCGCGGGGTTTCGTTGGGCGTGGGCGGACGGTGGGGTGTTGGGCCTCGGTGCACGGGGGCTTCGCCGGGGCGCGGGCTCTGGCGCGAACGGCGGCTCCGGTCGGGGCGCGGGTCCCGCGCGAACGGGGTTGCGTCGCGCGCGGGCTTCCGCCGGGCACGGGTTCCCGGCGTGTTGCGGAAGTACCTCCCCATACGGCCCCCCGCCCGCGCGGCGCCCAAGCGGCCCGGCTAAATTGGGAGCGTGGACAAGAAGCCCGTGGACAAGAAGAACTCCCTGCGCGCCGGCACCATCGCCGCCGGTACGACGCTGCTCATGCTGGCCATGACGTCCCCCGCTCTCGCGCTCACCCGCGACGACGGCGACGACCCCGGCTCAGGTCTGAGCGTGATCCAGACCCTCGGTCTGTTCGTCGGCATCCCGATCCTCGCCTTCCTGGTGATCGCGGGCCTCGTGATCGTCGGCACCAAGAAGAGCGCGGGCCAGCAGCCGCACGCCTGAGCCGCACCGCTTCCCCGTCCGCCGGGCCGGCCGGACCGTTCCCTCGCCACGGGTGAGGGCAAGGGTCCGGCCCGTGGCGTGTCCGGAGTTCCGCGAGCGCGGCGGGCCCGGCTCGGCCCGCCTACGGCGTGTCCCGCGCGGGTGCCTCCGCACGTGGAGCGTGCAGAGCCGCATCACCGGACAGACGCTCAGGACGGCTCAGCTCACTCCGTCCCGCGTCACTCCACCGCCTCCGGCCGGCCCCGCCGGCCCCGCCGGCCCCGCCGGCCCCGCCGGCCCCGCGTTCGACGCGAGACCGGCACGTGCGCACACCAGCGCGATCAGTGACCAGCGGCCAGCGCCTGCCGCGCCGCCTCGCCGTCGCGCCGCCTCACCGCTGACTGATGCCCCGCCATGGCTTCCCTCTCCGGCGCCCCCGGCGTACGGGCGTTGTCCTCCCGTTCCCCCGCACCGCCACCGGGCATAGCATCCGGCGCATGGCCATCAAGCTGAGCGATTCCGCCCGCGCGCTGCTCGCGCGGCCCCTCTACGCCGTCCTCGCCACCACCGACGGCGACGGCGCACCCGCGACCTCCGTCGTCTGGTACGGCCTCGACGGCGACGACATCGTCGTCTCCTCGCAGGAGGGCCGCCTCAAGGTCCGCAACGCCCAGCGGCGCCCGGCCGTCAGCCTGTGCGTCTACGACCCCGAGGACCCGCAGCGCTACGTCGAGGTGCGCGGCACGGCGCTCGTCTCCGAGGACGAGGGACGCGCCCTCGCCGTCCGCCTCGCCGAGCGGTACGCGGGCCCCGGCGCGGGCGAGGACTTCCTCAAGCAGCCGCCGGAGGACGTCCGGGTCGTCCTCCGCATCACCCCGGAACGCGTCACGGGCAACGCGCGCTGACACCGCGGCACGGGCCCGGCGGGGTGCGCGGGGCGGGTGGCATCCGCGGGGCCGGTGACATGCGCGGGCCTGGCGGGGTGCGTGAGTCCGGCGGGGTGCGCGGGGCCGGGTCCTAGGTGGGCCGTGCCGACGCGAGAGGGGCCCCGGAGCAGTCAGCTCCGGGGCCCCTCTCGGCGGTACGGGGTCAGGCGAAGCGCCGGCCCGCCACCCGGCGCACGCCCGCCGTGACCGGCAGCGCGGCGGCGAGGGCGACCTGGAGGCAGCAGCCCGTCACGAGCAGCGTCTCGCCGCCCGGGCAGTCCAGCGCCCAGGCCACGAGGCAGCCGATGTTGACGGCGCCCCACGCGGCGGTGGCCACGGCGAGCCGCCCGCTCGGCTTCGGGTACGCGACCCGGCTGACCATGAGGTACGCGATCGCGAGCACCGCGAGAACGGTCACGACGAAGGAGAGCTGGAGCAGCACGACGGAGAGCACGGTGAGCGCGGCGAAGGGAATCGGCATCCCCTCGAACATCCCGTCCCGCATCGTCGTGATGGAGAAGCGCGCGAGCCGCATCACCCCGCCGAGGAGCACCGCGACGGCCGAGACCGTCGCGAGCCCGAGGTGGTTCTCGCCGCCACCGACGAGACCCCACACGAGGACGAAGTAGGCGGGCGCGAGGCCGAAGCTGATGAGGTCCGAGAGGTTGTCCAGCTCGGGACCCATCCCGGAGCCGCCGAAGCGGCGCGCGACGATCCCGTCGCACAGGTCGAAGAGCGCGCCGAGCAGGATGAACATCACCGCCGACGCACCGCCCTGCCGCACCCCGTCGCCGCTCGTCCCGTCGAGCAGGTGCGGGATGAGGACGGCGGTGGTGACGCAGTAGATCGCCGCGAAACCGCACACCGCGTTGCCGAGCGTGAGCAGGTCCGCGAGCGAGAGCCGCATCCGGACCTCCTCCTCGCCCCCGCTGCCGACCGAGGGCGCGCCGGGCGGGGTGCCGGGGGAGGGAGGGGAGGGCACCTCGGCGAGAGCGGTGCCGGTGCCCGCGGCGGGGCGGGCCGGGGCGGGGGAGGGAGCGGACGCGCTGAGCGGGGTGCGGCCTGCCCCGGCGGCGGGGCGGTGGACCTGACGGGGGAGGCGGGAGAGGCGGGCCGTACGCCGGCCCCTTCGCCAGGTCCTGGTGGTCGTCTCCGGTTCGGTGACGCTCAAGATCATGCTCCTTGGGGGAACTTGAAGGTGTTCCGGAGCGGCGGACGCCACTGCGCCGCGCTGCTCCGGGAGTCGCGACGAGGCACGTCACCAAAGGGGGACGGACGCGCCCGAACCTTGACGGCTCGTCATCGCGAAGTGGCCACTGTAGCGAGCGGGGGTGCGCTCGGATGACTCCGGGCACCCACCGACCTCTCCACGACCCCCCGAATTCTCCCGATAAGACGCTTGCTGATGCTTCGTCAGTTCCCTTGCCGGGTAAGCGATATGGCTCACACGACCCGTCCGGGACGAGACCTCACCGCGCACCGCCGCCCCACCTGCCACTCCCGGGCGTGGGCGCCGACCCGCGCCCGGCCTCCGGAAGCCGTGCGTCGGGTCTGGGGCGGAGCAATGCCTTGGGCGGGCGCTGAACGGCCCGCCGGGCGCGGATCGGCCTTTCGGGCGCTGAACGATCCATCGGACGCGGATCGGCCTATCGGGTGCTGAACGATCCACCGGGCGCGGATCAGCCCTCGACCTGGACCGCTTCCCCGGCCTGGACCGCTTCCTCGGGCCGGACCGGCCCTCTGGGCGGGCCCTGCACCGGCTCCGGCCTCGACCTATCCGGCCCCCCGACCGTTCCTCTGGCCCCCGACCGATCCCCTGGGCGTCGGACGGTCCCCTGGGCGGGCTGGACCGGCCCCTCGACGGTCGACCGGCTCCCGGCCGCCCAAGGGACCTGCCTCCCGGATATGGCGCGGGTCGGCCGTTGGCCGGAACCGGCGTCCGCACCTGGGCGCAGATCACCATTTCCCCGTGCCAGGGGCAACCAGCCCCCGGCAGGGCGAACCACCCACAGCCCCCAGCGGATCGCCCCCCGACGTCTCGCCCCCGGCGGGGCGGGGCCGGGCCGCCCGGCCCCGCCCCGCCGGGGCTTCGGCTCAGCGGCCCGCGGCCGCGTCCGCCGACTGCGCCTTCAGCGCGCGCTCGACGCCCGCGCGGGACTCCGTCACCAGGCGGCGCAGGGCGTCCGAGGGCTCGGCCGAAGCAAGCCAGGCGTCCGTGGCCGCGAGGGTCTCCTCGCTCACCTGGAGCGCCGGGTAGAGGCCCACCGCGATCTGCTGCGCCATCTCGTGCGAGCGGCTGTTCCATGCCGCGCCCACGCTGGAGAAGTACTTCTCCGTGTACGGCGCGAGCAGCTCACGCTGGTCCGTCTGCACGAAGCCGAAGATCACGGCCTCCTGCACCGCGTTCGGCAGCGTGTCGGACTCGACGACCGAGGCCCACGCCTCCGCCTTCGCCTCCTCGGTCGGCCGCGCGGCGCGGGCCGTCGCCGCGTGCCGCTCGCCGGCCGCCGTACGGTCCTTGGCGAACTCGGCGTCGATCTCCTCGACGTCGTACCGCCCCACGGAGGCGAGCCGCTGCACGAAGGCCCAGCGCAGCTCCGCGTCCACGGCCAGTCCCTCGATGCTCTGCGTGCCCTCCAGGAGGCCGACGAGGATGTCGAGCTGGTCCGGGGTGCGCGCGGTGTCCGCGAAGGCACGGGCCCAGGCGAGCTGGTGGTCGCTGCCTGGGGCCGAGGCCCGCAGGTGCGCCAGCGTCGCGTCGGTCCAGCGGGTCAGCCCGCGGTCGCGCCAGGCCGGGTCCGCGTACTGGTCGATCGCGAGCTTCGCCTGCCGCTGGAGCGACTGCACGACACCGATGTCGGACTCCTTGCCGACCCCGCGCAGCACCAGCTCCACGTAGTCGCGCGCCGCCATCTCGCCGTCACGCGTCATGTCCCAGGCCGCGGCCCAGCACAGGGCGCGCGGCAGCGACTCCTCGAAGTCGCCCAGGTGCTCGGTGACGACCCTCAGCGAGTCCTCGTCGAGCCGAACCTTGGCGTAGGAGAGGTCGTCGTCGTTGAGGAGCACGACGGACGGGCGCGGCTTGCCGACGAGCGCCTCGACGGGCGTCAGCTCCCCGTCCACGTCCAGCTCGACCCGGTCCGTGCGCACGAGCTTGCCGTCCGCGCCCAGCTCGTAGAGCCCGATCGCGATGCGGTGCGGGCGCAGCACGGCCTCGCCGCGCGCCCCGGCGGGCAGCGCGGGCGCCTCCTGCTTGACGGCGAAGGAGGTGATGCGGCCCTCGCTGTCGACGTCGATCACCGGGCGCAGCACGTTGATCCCGGCCGTCTGGAGCCACTTCTCCGCCCACGTCGACAGGTCACGGCCGGAGGTCTCCTCCAGGGCGCCGAGCAGGTCGCTGAGCCGCGTGTTGCCGAAGGCGTGCCGCTTGAAGTACGCCTGCACCCCGGCGAAGAACTCGTCCATGCCCACGTAGGCGACGAGCTGCTTGAGGACGCTCGCGCCCTTCGCGTACGTGATCCCGTCGAAGTTGACGAGGACGTCGTCGAGGTCCTTGATCTCCGCCATGATCGGGTGCGTGGACGGCAGCTGGTCCTGCCGGTAGGCCCACGTCTTCTCGGTGTTGGCGAAGGTCGTCCAGGAGGCCGGCCAGCGCGTGCCCGGCGCGTGGGCCTGGCAGGCGACCGAGGTGTAGGTGGCGAAGGACTCGTTGAGCCACAGGTCGTTCCACCACTCCATCGTCACGAGGTCGCCGAACCACATGTGGGCCAGCTCGTGGAGGATGGTCTCGGCGCGCCGCTCGTAGGCCGCGTCCGTCACCTTGGAGCGGAAGACGTACTGGTCGCGGATGGTCACCGCGCCCGCGTTCTCCATCGCGCCCGCGTTGAACTCGGGGACGAAGAGCTGGTCGTACTTCTCGAACGGGTACTGGTAGTCGAACTTCTCCTGGAACCAGGAGAATCCCTGCCGGGTGACCTCGAAGATGTGCTCGGCGTCCAGGTGCTCCGCGAGCGAGGGACGGCAGTAGATGCCGAGCGGCACGCGCTGCTCGCCGTTGACGTACTCGCTGTGCACCGCGTGGTACGGGCCCGCGATGAGCGCGGTGATGTACGAGGAGATGCGCGGCGTCGGCGCGAAGGACCAGACGTTGTCCTTCGGCTCGGGCGTCGGCGAGTTCGAGACGACCGTCCAGCCCTCGGGGGCCGTCACGGTGAAGGTGAAGGCGGCCTTGAGGTCGGGCTGCTCGAAGTTGGCGAAGACGCGGCGCGCGTCCGGGACCTCGAACTGCGTGTACAGATAAGCCTGCTGGTCCACCGGGTCGACGAAACGGTGCAGGCCCTCACCGGTGTTGGTGTACGCGCAGTCCGCCACGATCCGCAGCTCGTTGCGCCCCTCGCGCAGGCCGTTCAGCGCGATGCGGGAGTCGGCGAAGACCTCGGCGGGGTCCTGGGACTCGCCGTTGAGGACGACCTCGTGGACCGCGGGCGCGATGAGATCGATGAACGTCGACGCGCCCGCCTCGGCCGCGTCGAAGCGCACGGTCGTCACGGAGCGGTACGTACCGCCCTCCTGCGCGCCGCTGAGGTCGAGGTCGATGTCGTAGGCGTCGACCGTCAGCAGCCGCGCCCGCTCCTGCGCCTCTTCGCGGGTCAGATTCGTGCCAGGCACGCTCGCTCCTCGTCCTGCTCGGTCCGGTGCGGGAGGGGGATGACCCGCCGCGCCGAATGTCGGGTTCGGTGTGTGATGCCGCCCATCCTTCCACGCGGGCAGGCCCTGGTGGGGCCCGGGAGGACCACGGATTCCCGCGCCGGTCGCGCGAGGGCCACCGGCTCTCCGGGGGCGCTCCGGGTTTTCCCCGAGAGGGTCCCCGGGTTCTGTTCGAACCCGTCCCTGAGCCACCCCTGAGGCGGCGGTGGGGGATGTCCCCGAGACTCCTTGTCCCGTCCGCCCCTTCCCCCGCCACCGCCCCGGGATGCCCGTCCGGCTGCCCTGATATTTCCCCGAGTTCCGTCCGAGGGGGCCAGAAACCCCTTTCTCCGCACAGAAGGGAACCCTCCGCCCCCTCCGGCCGTTCTGCACCCCGTGCCACCCGGGGTACTATCCGCGCGCCGAGGCCCCGTCCCGGGCCGCGACCGGGACCCGCGGGCCCGCCCGGCGCCAGGCGCCGAGGGCCCCGTACGAGAGGCGGTGCGCGCCTGTGCCCGTGGACCACGACGTCCTGGTGTCAGGGGCCGGGATCGGCGGCCTCACCCTCGCGCTCTCCCTGCACGCCGCCGGTATCAGGGCCGCCGTCGTCGAGGCCGCCGACCTCCCGCTGCCCGCGGGCACCGGCGTGAGCCTGCCGCCCAGCGCCGTCGCCGAACTCACCGCGCTCGGCCTCGGCGAGACCCTCGCCCACCACGCCGTCGCCCCCGCCGTCCTCTCCCACTACGACCGGCACGGCGGCCACCTGTGGAGCGAGCCGCGGGGCCTCGGCCTGGGGCACCCCGTGCCGCAGTACAGCATCCACCGCGCCGTCCTCCAGGACCTCCTCCTCCAGGCGGTACGGGCCAGACTCGGCGCCGACGCGGTCCGCACCTCGACCGCCGTTGTCCGCTTCCACCAGAGCGAGAGCCAAGGGGTCCGCGTCACCCTGCGAGGCGGCGGCCGGGTCCGCACCGAGACGGCGCTCGCCCTGATAGGCGCCGACGGCCTGCGTTCCGCCGTCCGTGCCGGGCTCCACCCCGGCGAGGCGCCCCCGGGCTGGAGCGGCGTGTGGCTGTGGCGCGGGCTCGTCCCCTGGCAGCCCGTCCTCGGCGGGCGCACCGTCGTGGTCGCGGGCGGCGGCGGAATCCGGCTGCACGTCCACCCCGTGTCGTACCCGTACGACAACGGCGCGCGGTCCCCTTACGGGTACGAGAGCGGCCCCGGGGCCCCGTACCCGGGCGGCCCGCGCACCCCGTATCCCCACGAGAGCCTGCCGCGACGCGGGCAGGCGCTCCTGCACTGGACCGCGAGCGTGCGGCTCGACCCGGAGGTCCTGCCCGGCGGCGCGGGGGCCGCCGACTGGAACCGCAGGGGGCGGCTCGCCGAGGTGCTGCCGCACTACGCGGGCTGGCGCATCGGCGACCTCGACGTGCCCGCGCTGCTCGCCGCCACACCCCGTATCCACGGCAGCCCGCTCGTCGGCCGCGCGCCGCTCACGCGCTGGGGCGAGGGCCGCGTGAGCCTCATCGGCGACGCCGCGCACCCGCTGCTGCCCGCCGCGCCGGACGGCACCGGGCTCGCGGTGCTCGACGCGGCGGTCCTCGCGCGCTGCCTCGCCCGCACGACCCCCGACCGCGCGGCCGGGATGCGCCTCTACGAGAGCCACCGCGCCGCCCGCGTCGCCGCGCTCGACATCGCACGACCGCTGCCCTGCGACGGCCTCCTCGACCTCGTCGCCGAGCGGGCACCGTACGGATTCGCGCAGGTCGGGGACGTACTGACGGCCGAGGAGCTGCACCACTGGACGGCGGCGCACCGGTCGCTGGAAGCGGCGGCGGAGGCGTGGTGACCGCCCGGCGGCGCGCTCGCGTGCCAGCGGGCGGGGGCTGGGGCGCGCCGGGGCGCGAGACACGTACGGGGCGGCCCCGCGTGTGGCGGGACCGCCCCGTGGCGGTACGTGCGCCGGGCATCGGGCGGGAGTCCCGGCCTCGCGCCGATGCCGGCGGGGCCTCGACTCGTCACACGGGTCCCGGCGGGATTCTCAGCCCTTCAGCTCGGCCGCGACCAGCTCCGCGATCTGCACCGCGTTGAGCGCCGCGCCCTTGCGCAGGTTGTCGTTGGAGACGAAGAGCGCGAGGCCGTTCTCGACCGTCTCGTCGGCGCGGATGCGGCCCACGTAGGAGGGGTCCTTGCCCGCGGCCTGGAGCGGCGTCGGGATCTCGGACAGCTCGACGCCCTCCGCCTCGCCGAGCAGCTCCTCGGCGCGCGCGACCGTCAACGGGCGGGCGAAGCGGGCGTTGATCTGGAGGGAGTGGCCGGAGAAGACCGGGACGCGCACGCAGGTGCCCGAGACCTTCAGCCCGGGGATCTCCAGGATCTTGCGCGACTCGTGGCGCAGCTTCTGCTCCTCGTCGGTCTCGAAGGAACCGTCGTCGACGAGGCTGCCCGCGAGGGGGAGGACGTTGAAGGCGATGGGGCGCTTGTAGACGCCGGGCTCGGGGAAGTCGACCGCCTCGCCGTCGTGCGTCAGCTTGTCGGCCTCGGCCACGGTCTTCTGCGCCTGCCCGTGCAGCTCGGCGACGCCCGCGAGCCCCGAGCCCGACACGGCCTGGTACGTGGCGACGACGAGCGCTTCGAGCCCCGCCTCGCGGTGCAGCGGCTTGAGCACCGGCATCGCGGCCATCGTCGTGCAGTTCGGGTTGGCGATGATGCCCTTGGGGCGGTCCGCGATCGCGTGCGGGTTGACCTCGGAGACGACGAGGGGGACCTCGGGGTCGCGGCGCCAGGCGGAGGAGTTGTCGATCACCACGGCACCGGCAGCGGCGACCTTCTCGGCGAGCGTCTTCGATGTCGCGCCACCCGCGGAGAAGAGGACGATGTCCAGGCCCTGGTAGTCGGCGGTGGCCGCGTCCTCGACCGTGACGGGGCTGCCCTGCCAGTCGATCGTGGAGCCCGCGGAGCGCGAGGAGGCGAAGAGCCGCAGCTCGGTGACCGGGAACTCCCGCTCGGCGAGAATCCTGCGCATGACCGTGCCGACCTGACCGGTGGCTCCGACGATTCCGACCCTCACGGGGGACTCCTTCACTGCTGCGGCCTTGGCTGGCCTGCGGACATACGACCATGATGCGACTGCCCGGGGCCGCTCTGTCCAATGCAATGTTCACTACGTGGGACGTGCCACAGGCGGGCGGCGGCGGGGCGGGCGTGACGGAGTGAGGCGGGCCACTCGGGGGCGGCGGGAGCTGACACTGCGGGCCGGGCGATCGTCCGATGATCGCCCGGCTGCCGTCCGAGGGGAGGATGATCGCCGTGCCGGATTGCCGGGCGATGGTAGGACGATCGCCGTGCAGGTTTGCCGGGCGATCATCGGATCATTGCCCGGCCGGTTTCCAGGGCGATTTTCCGATCGTCGCCGTGCCGAAAACCGGAGTGATCACCACCCGGCCGCATTCCCGATCTCTGGGCCGCCTCCGCGCGGAGCGGCTAACGTCGATGGATGCGCTGGGAATTGAGGGTGGCGTCCTACGCCGTGTGTGTCCGCGAGAACCGTGTGAACGCGAGGCCCGAGATCCTGCTCGCCCGTTGGGTCGCGGCGGACGGCCGCCGTCTGTGGACCCTGCCGGGCGGCGGCATGGAACCCGGCGAGGACCCGTACGACACGGTGATCCGCGAGGTCGCCGAGGAGACCGGCTACGAGGCCGAGCCCACCTCGCTCCTCGGCACGGACTCCATCCGCCGCGAGCACAGCCGCATGGGCACCCGCTCCGCCTTCCACGGCCTCCGCCTCGTCTACGAGGCGGCGATCACGGGCGGCAGCCTCCGCAACGAGGAGAACGGTTCCACCGACCTCGCCGCCTGGCACCCGGTCACCGGGATCGCCGAGCTCCCGCACGTGGAACTCGTCGAGGTGGGGATGCGACTGTGGCGCGAACGGCCCGCCGTGGGGAGAGTGCCCCGGGAGACGTGAGCGGCACGGGCCCCGCGGTCGCTGGCGGCCCGTGACCGCGCGGGCCCCGCGGTCGCTGGTGGCCCGTTCCGTACGGCTCAAGTCCCCCGTCCCGGCGAACGGCTCAAGTCCCCCGTCCCGGCGATACGCCCGCGCTCGCCGACGCCCGGCGCGGACGCGCCGACACATGGGCCCGGCCGCTCCTACCCCCGTACATGAACCCCTCGTTGCCCGGGGAAGGCCGTCGTCCGGCGGGGTGGGGACGGGCGGGCGTGCCGGGTGATCCCCGTAGCCCAAGCGGCGGCGAGCCGTGCGGCGGCGTTCACGTCGTGGCCACGCGCGCTGCCGAACCTCCCTGGTGAGGAGGGGGAGCCGCTCCCTCCCGCCGTCCGGGAGGGACGCGCATGTCGCGTACGCACTCCAGCAGTAACCCCCACAGCACCCCTGCTCCCCACACCCCCGCCCCGCGCTCGGCCCCCGCCCGCCGCACTCTCCTGCTCGCCGCGTCGGCGGCCGGGCTCACCGCGGGGGCCGCCGGCCTCTCGGGCGCGCTCGGCGCCTGGGGGAGCCCACCCCGTCCCCCCGCTGCCGGACCGGCCGCGGCACCCGTCCCCGTCACCCGGCTCTCCTCCCGCCCCTCCCCGCCCGGACCCCTCACCCCCTACACCGAGGGCACCACCCTCGACTCCGTCGCCACCCCGCGCGGCGGCCCGGGAGGCTACCGGCGGCTCGCCGAGGGGCCCGGCTGGCAGCGGCTCGTACGCGAGGACCTCGCCACCGCGCACGCGGGACGGCAGGAGCGGCGGCGTACGCTCGCCGCCCTCGTCCAGTTCACCGACCTGCACCTCGTCGATGTGCAGCACCCGCTGCGGTACGAGTACCTGCGCGCCGCGACCGCGAGCGCCTGGCGCCCGCAGGAGGCGCTGTCCGTCGTCGGGGCGCTCGCGCTCGTCGAACGGGTCAACGGGCTGCGCGGCGTCCCCGCGACAGGGGCCCCGCTCGACCTCGTCATGACCACCGGCGACAACACCGACAACAACGCGGCCTGCGAACTCGACTGGTTCCTCGGCCTCATGAGCGGCGGCAAGGTGACCCCCGACACCGGCCTCCGCGGCCACTTCGAGGGCGTGCAGAGCGCGGGGATCGACCTGTACTGGCAGCCGGGCGAGCGCCGCGCCGACGCCGACAAGCGCCACGGCTTCCCGTACCTGCCGGGCTATCTCGCCGCCGCGACCCGCCCCCTGCGCAGCCCGGGACTCAACCTGCCCTGGTACTCCACCGTCGGCAACCACGACTTCCTTCCCGGCGGCTGCTGGGCCCCGGGGGACGGCTGGGCGCACGAGATCGCCACAGGCGACCGCAAGCTCATGAGCCTCCCGGCCGGAACCGGAGCCGGCTTCTGGCGCAAGGTCACCGCGGGACAGGACCCCAAGGGAGACCTCTTCCGCGCCCTCCTGCACGAGCAGCGCCGCCGCACCCGCCGCGTCACCCCCGACCCGCGCCGCGCCCCCGTCACCCCCGAGCAGTACCTGCGCGCCCACCTCGACCCCCGCCACACCGGCCCCGGCCCGCACGGCCACGGCTACACGGAGAACTCCCTCGACCGCCGCGTCCGCTACTACGCCTTCCCGATCGGCGACGACGTCCTGGGGATCAGCCTGGACACGACCGACCTCGGCGGCCACTACGAGGGCTCGCTCGACGAGACACAGTTCCGGTGGCTGGAACGCACCCTCGCACGCGCCGAGCAGCCCTACGCGCTCGTCTTCAGCCACCACACGAGCGCCACGATGCGCAACACCCGCCCCGACCCGGCCCGCCCCGGCGAACGCCGCAGGGACGGCGCGGCGGTACGGGCCCTGCTGAGCCGCAGCCCCCGCGTCCTCGCGTGGATCAACGGCCACAGCCACAAGAACGCGATCACCCCCCACCCCGGCTTCTGGGAGATCTCCACCGCCTCGCACATCGACCACCCTCAGCTCGCCCGTGTCGTCGAGCTGACGGCCAACGGCGACGGCACGCTCTCCCTCTTCACCACCCTCGTCGAGTCCGACGCCCCGGCCACGACCGACTTCACCGACCTCGGCCCCCGGGGCCTCGCCTCCCTCTACCGCGAACTCGCCCTCAACGCCCCCGGCGCCCGCACGACCCTCGCCGGACGCCCCTCCGACCGCAACACCGAACTCCTGCTCCCCACCCGCTGAGCCCCGTCCCCCGAACGGCCGTACACCCGCCGACGAGTGACCACATCGCCTTGTCGACATATGTCCGGAAGTCGTCTCGTGCGGGTGTTCGGAAGCCTCACGCGGGAGGGGGAGAAGGGGAGCCTTCGCGCGGCTACGAGGCTCCGGGCGGCGCGCCGGAACGGGGCGCGGTGTCGATACGGGGCGCGGTGTCGATACGGGGCGCGGTGCCGGAACGGGGCGCGGTGCCGGAACGGGGCGCGGTGCGGATACAAGCCGTCGTGCCGGTACGGGCCGTCGTGCCGGTACGGGTCACCGCGCCGCCCCGGTCGCGGCGGGTCCCCGCGTCGTCCCGGGCACGGCACACCTCGGGGCGGGGCGTCCCCGGGCGTCCGCGCGCCCTCAGCGCGGCAGCACCTCCACGTACGCCGCCGGTTCGCGGTCCGCCGCCGTGAGCAGCGCGGTGCGCACGACGCAGGACTGCTGCTCGGCTGCGTCCCGCAGCTTGCGCGGGGTGAGGTGGAGGAGCGTGATGCCGAGCAGTTCCAGGCGCTCCCGCTTGCGCGCCGACTCCGTCCACGTCGCGTCCGGCTCGTGCGCCTCGCCGGGGCGGTGCACCCGCGTGTCCAGCTCCACCGCGACCGCCTGCTCGGGCCAGTACGCGTCGACCGTGCCGAGCGAGGGGCCCTGCGGGAGCCGCAGTTCGACGTTCCACGCCGGGTCCGGGAGCCCACTCTCCTCGACCATGCGGTACAGACGTTCCTCGGCGACGCCCCGGTCCTCGCGCAACAACGTCTCCATGGCGTCCAGTACGCACGGCCTGTTCATGAGCCCGCAGCGGCGCAGTTCGGCCAGGAGCGCCCCGGTGCCGCAGTACCCCTCACGGACCGCGCGCCCCAGCAGCCGCGTCACCGCGCCCGCGTCGCTCAGTTCCGCGACGGTGTCCGCGAGCGCCCTCGTCACGGGGGCCGTCGGCACGCCCGTCACCTGCTGCGGGGCGGGCAGTTCGGCACCGCGCACGATCCGTACGAACGCGGTCGAGCGCAGCCTGCGCGTGCGCGGCACGAGCACGTCGTAGCGCTCCGCCGTCGCGAGCGAGCCCACCGGGCCCTCCAGCGGGAAGCCGTGCAGGGCGAGCGCGGCCGGGCCGGTGATCATCGCGACCGTGCCGGGGTCGCGTGACTCCTCGGAGGTGGGCTGGGCCGGGACCCCGCGCGCCCGCCCGGCCGGGGGCCGCCGCGCGTACCGCACGGCGGCGTGCAGCCGCTCCTCCGTCGTGGGCCGCCCGGAACGCAGCAGGAACACGCCGGGCAGCAGGCGCTGCCAGCCCCCGCCGGGGGCACAACGGGCCGTCAGCCGGGCGGTGCTGATGCCCCGGGCGCGCAACTGCGCGGCGTCGGCCACCAGGTGCGGCCCCGTGACGGGCAACTCGCGGGCCGCGGGGGCGGCTGAGGAAGCGGGGACGGCAGAGGAGAGATGAGTCATGCCGGGGGTCTTCCTCCTCCACCCCTCCGGCTAACCGCTGTAACGATTCCGTCGACGAAACCGGACAACTTCGTCCTAAAGTACGCATGTTCGAGTGCCGAGACGGGAGCGGGGCCGAACGGGTGAGAGCCGCCCGGCCTGCGACAACAGCGCCGACCACACACCTCTCGGCCTCGGTGGCAGTGACCGCGCCCGGCTGCGCGGACTACCGGCCCGCGCCAACCGGGGCGGGAGAGCCTTCGCCAGCCCGCCAGCCCGCCAGCCCGCCAGCCCGCCAGCCCGCCAGCCAAAGCCCGCGCACCGGGGGCCCGCAGGCCCGGCGCGGGCACTGGGGGCCCGCACGCCCGGCTCGTCCCGCTCCTCCACGCGTACAGGCACGCCGAGGCAGGGCGCGAACCCCGCCCCGGCGTCCCGGAACCGCCTCAGCCCGCCTTCGCGTCGCACTCCTGCGCCCGCAGGGCCCGCGCGAGGTCGTCCCGCGACTCGGCCACGAGCCGCCGCGCCGCCTGTGAGACCTCCGGGTGCTGGAGCAGCCAGGTGTCGGCCTGTTCCAGCGTCGCCGCGCTGTCCTGGAGCGAGGGGAAGAGCCCCCGCACGATGTCCATCCCGATCTGGATGGACCGCTCGCTCCATACCCGCGCGATCGCCGCGAAGTACTTCTCCGCGTACGGCGCGATGAGCGCCCGCTGGCTCGACTGCTCGAAACCGTCGATGCTCGCCTCGACGAGCGCGTTGGACAGCTCGTCCGACTCCACGACCTGCGCCCACACCTGCGCCTTGACCGCCTCGGTGGGACGCGAGGCGAGCAGCCGCACCTGGTGACGCTTGCCGGAGGCGGTGTGGTCGCGGGCCAGCTCGGCCTCGATCTCCTTCTCGCCCGCGCGCCCGTCCACGACGAGCGGTTCGAGGAAGGCCCAGCGCAGCTCCTGGTCCACCTCGAGGCCCTCGACCGACTCCGTACCGGCGAGCAGCCCCGCCACCAGGGCGAGTTCCTCGGCCGAGGCGGCGGTGGTGGCGAGGAAGCGCGCCCAGGTGAGCTGGTGCTGGCTGCCCGGCTCGGCGGCCCGCAGCTCCTTGAGCGCACCGGCGCCGAGCGCGGCGGCCGTCTCCTCGCGGCGCGCGGGCGCCACGTAGTGGGCGAGCGTGGTGCGGGCCCAGGAGTGCAGCATCTGCAGGACGCCGATGTCGCTCTCGCGTCCGGCGAACCGCAGCACGATCGCGATGAACTCGCGCCCGGGGAGCAGCCCGTCCCTGGTGACCCCCCACAGCGCCGACCAGCACAGGGCGCGGGCGAGGGGGTCGGTGATGTCGCCGAGGTGCGCGCGCAGCGTGGCGAGCGAGGTCTCGTCGAAGCCGATCTTGCAGTAGGTGAGGTCGTCATCGTTGACGAGGACCAGCTCGGGCGCGTCCTGCCCGGCCAGCTCCGTGATGACCGTGCGGGGTCCGGCGACGTCCGCCTCGGCGCGCGCGTACCGCACGAGTGCGCCGTTCTCACGCCGGTAGAGGCCGATCGCGACGCGGTGGGGCCGCAGCTCGGGGTGCGAGGGGGCGGCCTCCTGGCGCACGGCCAGCTCGGCGACCTTGCCCTCGCTCAGCGTCAGTTCGGGCGTGAGCGTGTTGACGCCGGCGGTCTGGAGCCAGGCCGCGGCCCAGCCCGTCATGTCCCGTCCGGAGGTCTCGGCGAGCGCGGAGAGCAGGTCGCCGAGCGTCGTGTTCCCGTAGGCGTGGCGCTTGAAGTAGCGGCGCGCGCCCTCCAGGAAGGCGTCCTGGCCCACGTAGGCGACGAGCTGCTTGAGGACGCTCGCTCCCTTCGCGTACGTGATGCCGTCGAAGTTGAGCTTCGCGTCCTGGAGGTCGCGGATGTCGGCGGTGATCGGGTGCGTCGAGGGGAGCTGGTCGGCCCGGTACGCCCACGCCTTGCGGTTGTTGGCGAAGGTGATCCAGCCGTTGCGGTGGCGCGTGGACTCGACCATCGAGAAGGCGCCCATGAAGTCCGCGAAGGACTCCTTGAGCCACAGGTCGTCCCACCACTTCATGGTGACGAGGTCGCCGAACCACATGTGCGCCATCTCGTGCAGGATGACGTTCGCGCGCCGCTCGTAGGAGGCTTCGGTGACCTTGCCCCGGTAGATGTACTCCTCGCGGAAGGTGACGAGGCCCGGGTTCTCCATCGCGCCGAGGTTGTACTCGGGGACGAACGCCTGGTCGTACTTGCCGAAGGGGTAGGGGTAGTCGAAGTTCTCGTGGAAGAAGTCGAGGCCCTGCTTGGTGACGAGGAAGATGTCGTCCGCGTCGAAGTAGGGGGCGAGTCCCTTGCGGCACATGGCGCCGAGCGGGATCTCCAGCGTCGAGCCGTCGGGCAGCGCACGGCTGTAGGAGTCCGTCACGTAGTGGTAGGGACCGGCGACGACGCATGTGATGTACGTCGAGATCGGCGCGGTCTCGGCGAACTCCCAGACGCCGGACGTCAGCTCGCCCGCGCCGTTGCTCCACACGCGCCAGTCCGCGGGGGCCTGGACGCGGAAGCGGTACGGGGCCTTGAGGTCGGGCTGCTCGAAGTTGGTGAAGACCCGGCGGGCGTCGGCCGGCTCGTACTGCGTGTAGAGGTAGACCTCGCCGTCCTCGGGGTCGACGAAGCGGTGCATGCCCTCGCCGGTGCGCGAGTAGGCGCAGCGCGCGTCGACGACGAGGGTGTTCTCGGCGGCGAGCCCGTCGAGCGCGACGCGGGTGCCGTCGAAGACCTCGGCGGGGTCGAGGGCGCGGCCGTTGAGCGTCACGGAGTCCACGGAGGGCGCGACGAGGTCGGCGAAGCTGCTCGCGCCGGGCTCCGCGCACGTGAAGCGGAGCGTGGTGAGCGAGCGGAAGGTACGGGGTCCCGAAGCGGGGCCTTCGCCGACGGCGGAGCGCAGGTCGAGCTCCACCTCGTACGAGGTGACGGAGAGCAGCTCCGCCCTGGTACGGGCTTCCTCGCGGGTCAGGTTCTCTCCGGGCACCGGCACTCCTTCGTGACTGTGGGGCGTGGCTGAGGTCGCGCTGCGTGACATGGCGTGCGGTGCTGCCGCACCGCGCCGCACGGCGGGCGCACTGTGGGGATACGCCAACGATCCTCGCACGAGGCCGGGAGGGAGGACATCAGGGAGTCCCCGGACAAACAACCCGGAGATTTTTCAGGGTCGAAAGGCCGTGACCCTGAGTTTTTCCCTGAGATCGCTCGGTGCAGGAATCCCCGGCGGCGAAGGCACGTTGCCAGCGGTGAAGGCTGATCGAAGAATGTCCGGTGCCCGTGACCGCGGGACGGCACTACGAGGAGCGAGATGAGCGAGCAGCAGACGCAGGACCGGGTGACCGCGGACTTCTGGTTCGACCCGCTGTGCCCGTGGGCATGGATGACCTCGCGATGGATGCTGGAGGTGGAGAAGCTCCGCCCGGTCGACGTGCGCTGGAACGTCATGAGCCTGGCCGTGCTCAACGAGCCGCGGCTCGACGAGCTGCCCGACCACTACAGGGACATGATGGCGGGTCCCGCCTGGGGCCCGGTCCGCGTCGTCATCGCGGCCCGTGAGCTGCACGGCGACGAGGTGGTCGGCAAGCTGTACACGGCGCTGGGCACCCGTTTCCACAACCGGGGCGAGGGCCCGACGCGTGAGGCGATCATCGGCGCGCTGGAAGAGGTGGGACTGCCGGCCTCGCTCGCGGACTACGCGGAGAAGGACACGTACGACACCGAGCTGCGCGCCTCGCACAAGGAGGGCATCGACCTCGTCGGCCAGGACGTCGGCACCCCGGTCATCGCCGTCCCCGGCGCCACGGGCGAGCGCGTGGCCTTCTTCGGCCCCGTCGTGACCCCGGCCCCGAAGGGCGACGAGGCGGCCCGCCTGTGGGACGGCACCCTCGCCGTCGCCTCGGTCCCGGGCTTCTTCGAGCTGAAGCGCACCCGTACCCAGGGCCCGATCTTCGACTGATCACGGCGGCGGGCGCCCGCGCACGGGTCCATGGACCCACGGTGCGGGCGCCCGGCGACTGCCCCTTCCGGAGTTCCCCGCGACAGACCCCCTCCGGAGACCGGCCCCGCTACTTCACGCCCGCTAGTCCACCCCCTCCGGGATTCGCAGGAACTCCGGGTGGAAGCGGCGCGTGTTTCCCGAGGAGCGGACCTTTCGGCAGGTGCCCCCCGCGCACATGATCAGATCGCCGACGTAGAGAGTGGCGCCCTTCTTCTCACGCACCCAGCGCTGCTGGTTCTCGGTCAGGGGGACGTGCCGCTCCGTGCTGCGGCAGAAGACGCAATACGTGTCCTTGGGCTGCATCCGCCCACGATGCGGCACGGGAACGGGTCGCGTAAGGGCGCGCGGCGACGTGGGCCCGTAAGCCCCCGGAAAGCACCCGCACGCCCCATCGTCACGCGTCCGGACGCGGAGAACCCCCGCGAGTCATGTCCTCGCGGGGGTTCTCCTCTCTACCGGCCTGCCGCGTGAAGGGTGAGAAGACGATCACGAGCAGGACGTGCGCAGGGCTCGGGGAGGGAGCCGGGGCCTCAGGGGGCCAGGATGAGCGAGTCCGTACGGGCCTTCGCGGCGCGGTAGCGCGCGGCGACGTCCTGCCAGTTGACGACCTGCCACATCGCCTCGATGAAGTCCACCTTCTGGTTCTTGTACTGCAGGTAGAAGGCGTGCTCCCAGGCGTCGAAGACGAGGACGGGCACCGAGCCCTGACCGACGTTGCCCTGGTGGTCGTAGATCTGCTCGACGATGAGACGACCGCTCACCGGCTCCCAGGCGAGCACGCCCCAGCCGGAGCCCTGCGTGGTCGCCGCGGCCTTGGTGAGCTGCGCCTTGAAGCCCGCGTAGGAGCCGAAGGACTCCTTGATGGCGTCCGCGAGGTCGCCGACACCGTCGGCCGCGAGCGGTTCGCCGCCGCCCTCACCGGTCATGTTGTGCCAGTAGATGCTGTGCAGGATGTGCCCGGAGAGGTGGAACGCGAGGTTCTTCTCCAGCCCGTTGATGGACCCCCAGGACTCCTTGTCCCGCGCCTCGGCGAGCTGCTCCAGGGTGTCGTTCGCGCCCTTGACGTACGCGGCGTGGTGCTTGTCGTGGTGCAGCTCGATGATCTCCGGGCTGATCACCGGGGCCAGCGCGGAGTAGTCGTACGGCAGTTCCGGGAGTGTGTAGACGGCCATGCGGAGACGCCCTCCAAGACTTCTTGTTGCGCCGAGCTTATTGCGAATGGCTTGCAAGTGCACGTTATCAGCGAGAGTCGTCGGTGGATCATGCGGGCGTACGCGACATGCCGCCGCTCAGAGGCGCGCGACGGCCCGGCCCCGGGAGCGGCCGAACAGCCCCCTTCGCGCAGGGGACGGGCCCCGCCCGGCACGGGAGGCGGCCCCTCGCCCACCACGGCAACGGGAACGGGCCCCCGGCAACGGGAACGGGCCCCCGGCGAGAACACCGGAGGCCCGTCGGGCAGGGAAGAGGACGGCTGGTCAGTCGGTACGCGCCCGGGTTCCCTCCCGGCCGCCGCGCGCGGGCGTCGCCTGCGCGGGTACGGCTTCGCCTTCGCCTCGCACGCCGGAGTCGTCTCCTCGCGCCGCGCCGCGTCCCCTCCCGTACCGCGCCATTCCCACCGCGCTCAGCACCACCGCGAGACCGCCGGTGAAGTAGAGCTGCGTGCGCGTGTCCGGCTCGCGGAGCATGAGCAGCAGTACGGCGACCATCGCCGCGAGCGCGACCCAGGTGAGCCAGGGGAAGCCCCACATGCGGACGAGGAGCCGCTCGGGCGCCTCGCGTTCGAGGCGGCGGCGGGTACGGAGCTGGGCCGCGGCGATGAACCCCCACACGACGAGGACCGCGGCGCCGACCATGTTGAGCAGCCACGAGAAGACCGTGTCCGGCCACCAGTAGCTCAGCAGCACCGCGAGGAAGCCGAAGGCCGACGAGGCGACGACGGCGGGGCTCGGTACGCCGCCGCGCGAGAGGCGCCGCAGGAAGCAGGGGCCCTGGCCGCGCGCGACGAGCGAGTAGGCCATCCGCGAGGAGCCGTAGATGTTCGCGTTCATCGCCGAGAGCAGCGCGGCGAGGATGACGACGTTCATGACCTGCCCGGCCGCCGGGATGCCGAGGTTGTCGAGCACCGCCACGTACGGGCCCTTCGTGGAGACCTCCGGGTCGCGCCAGGAGACGAGCGTGACGATGACGGCCATCGAACCGACGTAGAAGACGGCGATGCGCCACATCGCGGTGCGCACGGCCTTCGCGACCCCGCGCGCGGGGTGCTCGGACTCGGCTGCGGCGATCGTCACGGTCTCCAGGCCCCCGTACGCGAAGACCGAGGCGAGCAGCCCGGTCACGAGCCCGTCGGCGCCGTGCGGGAAGAAACCGCCCTCGCCGGTGAGGTGCCGCGCCCCGGGGGCGTCGCTGCCGGGCAGCACCCCGGCGATGGCGAGCACCGCGAGGACGAGGAAGGCGCCGATCGCGGCGACCTTGAGCGCGGAGAACCAGAACTCGAACTCGCCGAAGTTGCCCACCGCGCTGAGGTTCGTCGCGCAGAACAGCACCATGAAGAGCGCGACCCACAGCCAGTCGGGGGAGCCGGGGAACCAGCCCGTCATGATCGAGGCCGCGCCGATCGCCTCGGCGGCGACCCCGACGCAGAGCAGCATCCAGAACATCCACCCGGCGGTGAACCCGGCCCACGGGCCGATCGCACGCTCGGCGTGGACGGAGAAGGAGCCGGAGGCGGGATGCGCGGCGGACATCTCGCCGAGCATCCGCATCACGAGCATGACGAGCGCGCCGGAGAGCGCGTAGGCGAGGACGACGGAGGGCCCGGCCGACGCGATGCCCGCGCCCGAGCCGACGAAGAGCCCCGCGCCGATGACCCCGCCGAGCGCGATCATCGACAGGTGACGCTGCTTGAGGCCGTTGCCGAGATCGCTGCCGGTGGGAGCGGAAGAGGCCGGGTCGGGAGGGGCGGCGGCGGGTGAGGACGCCTTCGTCTCGGGGGACGTGGGTGCTCCGGCCGGTGCGGTCGAGCTTCCGGCCGGTGGTGGGGTACGCGGGGTCATGAACACGATCCGTGGAGTGGGGGACGGGGACGCGGAGGGATTCTCTCGCGCGGTCCGCATTCTGGAATGCCACGTCCGTAATGCGGACACACGGCTCACGCGGGGTGAGATCGCGCTTGCCGAGCGGCTTTGGCGGAACTCCACAGCCGTCAGTTCCGGGGCTGCGCGAGGTGGACCCTCCCGCCTCACCCGCCTCACCGGAAGCGTGTGCCGTCATGCAGGGCTTGCCCGGAAGGTGACGAGGCTCACGCCGAAGGGGCGGGGTAAAGGGTGTGAAGGGGGCCCTTTGTGAGATCCCCACCAAGTCTCTCCTCGCGGCTTTGTCCGCGACGGCCGGTGAACGCCCGTTGACTCCTCGGTACGGTCGCACTGCGCCCCTCCGGGCGCCGCGCCTGCCGAACGGCCCCGTCCCCACGGAACCACCCGAGAACCGGAGTTATGCGATGAGTTCTGTCTCTGCCGTCCACCGCCCGGGAGCGGTCCTCGCGGACCTGCTCCCCGCGAGCCGTACCCGGGACGCCGTCCTCGTGCTCGGCGGTGCCGCGCTCACCGGGCTCGCCGCCCAGATCGCGATCCCGGTGCCGGGCTCCCCGGTCCCCGTGACCGCCCAGACCTTCGCCGCGCTCCTCGTGGGCACGGCACTCGGGGCCCGCCGCGGCTTCCTCGCCCTCGCCCTCTACGCGGTGGCCGGTGTCCTCGGGATGCCGTGGTTCTCCGAGGGGCAGTCGGGTGCCGCGATGGCCTCCTTCGGCTACATCCCCGGCATGATGATCGCCGCCCTCGTCGTCGGCACGCTCGCCCGGCGCGGCGCCGACCGCTCGCCGCTGCGCACCGCGGGCGCGATGCTCCTCGGCAATGTGATCATCTACGCGACCGGTGTCCCCTACCTCGCGTACGCCGCCCACCTCGACGCGAGCGCGGCCATCGCCGCGGGGCTCACCCCGTTCATCCTCGGCGACCTCCTCAAGACCGCCCTCGCGACCGGTGCCCTCCCCACCGCCTGGAAGCTGATCGGCCGCAACCAGGACTGACCCCCACTCCCGACGCGAGCGCCGCCCCGGCCGAACCGGCCGCCGGGCGGCGCTCGCGTACGCGGCCCGGCCCGGCCCGGCCCGGCCCAGCCCGGCCCGGCCCAGCCCGGCCCGGCCTGGCCCAGCCCGGCCCGGCCTGGCCCGATGGGCGGCGGCGTGCCTACGCCGGGCTGCGCAAGCTCGGCGAGCCGGGTACGAAACCGCTGCCGCCCGCGCCGCCCGGTATGTCGTACCGGGGCTTCGGTGTGCACGACTGGTTCGGCAGGACGGACCTGATGGCGGAGATCGCCGCCGCGCTCGGCGCCGGGCGGCTGAGCCCGCGCGTCGCGGGGATCGTCCCGCCGGAGCAGGCCCCCCGCGCGCACGCGGCCCTGGAAGCGGGCGGGACGCGGGGCCGGTACGTACTCGACTTCTCCTGACCCGTACTGCCGGCGCCTGACACGAGGTGGGGGCGGGCCCCGTCCGGGCCCGCCCCCACGTGGCGCTCGTCAGCGTACGGACGTCGTCACTCCCGTACCGCCGCCGTCTCCCGTACGTCCGGGCCCGCGCCCGCGCCGGGCCCCTGCTTCTTGCGCACCTGCTGGCGGATCAGCGCGAAGCCGACCACGAGTGCCGCGACGAGCAGCGAGAGGAGCATCTGCACGCGGCCGTCGTCGTCGAACAGCATGTAGACGACCACGAACAGGATCATGGCGATGGTCAGCCACGTCAGATACGGGTACAGCCACATCCGCACGACGAGCTTCTCCGGCGACTCGCGCTGGATCTTCCGGCGCAGGCGCAGTTGGGAGAAGCAGATGACGAGCCACACGAAGAGCGCGACCGCGCCCGAGGAGTTGAGCAGGAACTCGAAGACGCTCTCGGGCCACTGGTAGTTGAACCACACCGCGACGAACCCGAAGACGACCGAGCCGAGGATCGCGGCCTGCGGCACGCCCCGCCGCGTCACGCGCGCGAAGGCCTTCGGCGCGTCACCGCGCCCGCCGAGCGAGAAGGCCATACGGGAGGCGGTGTAGAGGCCGGAGTTGAGGCAGGAGAGCACGGCGGTCAGCACGATGATGTCCATGATCTGACCGGCGTGCGGGATGCCGATGGAATCGAGCGCCGCCACGTACGAACCGTCGTCCTGGATCGACTCGCTGTTCCAGGGGAGCAGCGTGAGCACGACGAAGATCGAGCCCAGGTAGAAGATCGCGATGCGCCAGATGACGCTGTTGGTCGCCTTCGTCACGGCCTTCTGCGGGTTCGAGGACTCACCGGCGGCCAGGGTGACGATCTCACTGCCCATGAAGGAGAAGACGACGAGCAGAACGCCGGTGAGGATCGAGCCCGCCCCGTTGGGCAGGAACCCGCCCGTATCGGTGAGGTGGTCGAACCCCGAACCAGGATTGTCCGAACCGGGCAGAATGCCGAAGACGGCGAGCAGTCCGATGATCACGAACGCGCCGATCGCGACGACCTTGATCCCCGCGAACCAGAACTCGAACTCCCCGTACGAGCCGACCGAGACCAGGTTCGTCGCGGTGAGCACGAACATCACGATGAGCGCCCAGCCCCACTGCGGTATCCCGGGAACCCAGCCGTTGAGGATCACGGCGCCCGCCGTGGCCTCGACCGCGAGCACCACGACCCAGAAGAACCAGTACAGCCAGCCGATCGAGAAGCCCGCCCAGCGCCCGAGCGCCATGTCCGCGTACGCCGAGAACGAGCCCGACGACGGCCGCGCGGCGGCCATTTCGCCGAGCATCCGCATCACCAGGACGACGAGCAGCCCGACCAGCGCGTACGAGACCAGGATCGCGGGGCCCGCCGCGGCGATACCGGCGCTGGAGCCCACGAAGAGACCCGCGCCGATCACGCCCCCGATGGCGATCATCGACAGGTGGCGGCCCTTGAGCCCTTGTTGCAGCCCCTCCGCGTTCTTCGCGGGACCGCCGCCATCGCCTCCACCGGGACGGCCCTCGCCTCCCTCGGGACCGCCGCCGTCGCCCCGCGGCCCGCCGGGTCCCCCGTCGCCGCCGGGACCACCCGGGTCGCCCGGTCCGCCGTTGCCGCCCGGCCCTTCGGGGCCGTCCTTGTGTCCGGGCTCGCTGATCGACTGCGTCATACGTTGAGTCCTTCGTTTCATCCGAGCGTGGGTCCCGGAAGAGGACCACAAAGCGCGCGCTTAGTGGAACCCCCGCGTCCGGTTTGTTGTCAAGGACACGCTCAGTTGGCTTGGTCACGGTCCGGGACGGCACGGATACGGGGGGACGCGCCCCACCCGGACCCGGGAGCGGCTACCCCGTTCCCGACGTGCCACACTCCTGGGTATGCGCGTGTATCTCGGCTCCGACCATGCGGGCTACGAACTCAAGAACCACCTCGTCGAATGGCTCACCGAGCACGGCCACGAGCCCGTCGACTGCGGCCCCCACCTCTACGACGCCCAGGACGACTACCCGCCGTTCTGCCTCCGCGCCGCCGAGCGCACCGCGGCCGACCCCGAGGCCCTCGGCGTCGTCATCGGCGGCAGCGGCAACGGCGAGCAGATCGCGGCGAACAAGGTCGAGGGCGTGCGCTGCGCCCTCGCCTGGAGCGTCGAGACGGCGAAGCTCGGCCGCGAGCACAACAACGCCAACGTCGTCTCGGTCGGCGCCCGGATGCACTCGACCGACGAGGCCACCTCCTTCGTCGAGGTCTTCCTCAGCACCCCGTACTCCGAGGAGCCGCGCCACACCCGGCGCATCGAGATGCTCACGGCGTACGAGAAGAGCGGCGTCCTGCCCCCCGTCCCGGCCCACCACCCGCAGCCCGAAGCCTGACCGTGCCCGAAGGCCACACCCTGCACCGGCTCGCCGCCGACCACGACCAGCGGTTCGGCGGCCGGCCGGTGCGGGCCGACTCGCCGCAGGGCAAGTTCGCCGCGTCGGCCGCCCTGCTCGACGGAGCCGTCCTCGACGGCGCCGAGGCCCACGGCAAGCACCTCTTCCTCGGCTTCGGCCCGCTCGGCTGGGTCCACATCCACCTCGGCCTCTTCGGCAAGGTCGCCCAGGGCCCCGGCACCCCGCCCCCGCCCACCGACACGATCCGGCTGCGCCTCACCGGACCCGGCGGCTGGTCCGATCTGCGCGGCGCCACCGCCTGCGCCCTGATCGACGACGACGCCAAGGCCGCCGTCCACGCCCGCCTCGGCCCCGACCCGCTCCGCGAGGCCGACGACGGAGAGGCCGCCTGGGCCCGTATCTCCCGCAGCCGCACGACGATCGCCGCGCTGCTCATGGACCAGAAGATCGTCGCGGGCGTCGGCAACGTCTACCGCGCCGAAGTCCTCTTCCGCCACGGCATCGACCCCGCTCGCCCCGGCCGCTCGCTCAGCCGCGCCGAGTGGGACGCGCTCTGGGCCGACCTGCGCGTGCTCATGCGCGAGGGCGTCCGCCTCGGCCGCATCGACACGGTCCGCCCCGAACACACCCCCGAGGCGATGGGCCGCCCGCCCCGCCGCGACGACCACGGCGGCGAGGTCTACGTCTACCGCCGCGCCCACCTCCCCTGCCTGATCTGCGGCACGGAGATCAGGACACGCGAACTGGCGGGCCGCAACCTCTTCTGGTGCCCGCGCTGCCAGGGGAGCGGGGCGTAGGCGACGGGCCGGGGGCTGCCCGCAAGGGGAGCAGGCGGGGGTGGCCCGTTACGGGAGCGGGGCCGGCCCGTATCGGGAGCTCGGCGCGGGGCGGAACGCGGGGGCGTCACCCGTGCGCCCCGCCCCCCTCCCGCTCCCGTAGGCGACTCAGAACCCGTGCGCCAGGAAAGGCGCCACCTGGCTGCCGAAGCCGAGCGACGCGGGGCTCAGCGCGCCCGCCCTCAGCTCGCGCACCCGCCCGGCCGCGGCGAACTCCGAGAGGGACGTGCCGCCGAGGTACGCGCCGCCCAGCTCCCGTACCGACAGCGCGAGATCGGCCGCGTCCTCGGTCCGTACGCACTCCGCCCCCTCCGGACCGCCCCGCAGCCGCCAACGCCCCGCGTTCCACGGGCAGAAGTCGTCCCGCACTTCGACGACGACGTCCACCGGAACCTGGTACGTACGCGCCGCGAGCGCCGCGCCCACGTCGACGAGCCGCACGTACAGCTCCTCGCGCAGCGTCGGCCGGCAGCGGCGCACGTCGCTGACGAGCGTCTGCCACGGCGCGTCGAGCGGCGTCCGGCTCAGCTCCACCGTCTCCACCAGGTCGAGCGCGAGCACGTGCCGCAACAGCGCCGCGTACGCCGCCGGATCAAGCGCTTCCAGCGCCCGTACCCGCACCTCGCCGTGCGGCGTACCCGCCGCGTCCCACACCGGCTTGACCTGGAAGCGGGTGTAACCCACGACCTCGCCGTCCCGCTCCGCGAGCACGACACGCAACGCCGAGAAACCCGCACGGTCCGCCTCGGGATCGAGCACCCCCAGCCGCTCCCAGCCCGGCTGCCGCGCGAAGAGCCCGGGACGCCCCGGTACGAGCGCCGCGTACACCGCCTCGCAGGCGGGCAGCGACTCCAGGAGCCCCGCCCGCCGCACCCGGACCCGCTCGGTGCCCTCGGGCGCCGCCACCCGTACCCGGTGCGCGTCGATGCGTGCCCGCACCATGCGCGTGGCCGCCTCGTACCCGAAACGACCGTAGATCGGCGCCTCGGAGGCGGTGAGCACGGAAAGCGGCTCACCGAGCGCGCGCACCTCGTCGAGCTGACGGCGCATCATCGCGGTGAGTACGCCCCGCCTGCGGTGCGTGTCCGCGACGCTCACCATCGTCACGCCGTTCGCCGGGACCGAGGCCCCGCCCGGCACCGTCATCCGGAACGCGAAGCCGCTCGCCGTGCCGATCAGCTCGTCACCGTCCCAGGCGGCGAACGCGCGTGCGAACTCGACGAGTTCGTCCCAGAGCGCGCGCTCCTCCTCCGCCTCGTGCAGCCCGCCGAAAGCGAGGGTCAGATTGTCGTACCACTGGGGGTAATGGGCCTTGTCGAGCTTGCGCACCTCGGTCGTCATACCGCCTCCCTACCAAGGCCGCCGCCGCGCCGCGAGGGCATTTTCCCGTGGGTGCGCCGTGTGCGCCCGCTGTGCACTCCCTGCGCCCGATCATCTGTGCGGAAAATGTGCGGTGTGCGCTACCTGGACAAAGTGGACCCCTCGGTGCGCGAAGGTATCGCCGCTCGGTAGGGTCCCGAGCAATGACAGGCGAACGCGTTGCGGCGCAGACCCCCGCGGCACGGTGGCGAATGCGGTACCACCGGGTCCGCATCGCCGTGCGCCGGGCCGGGGTCGACTACTTCCGGGGCGACGGCTCGGACTGGATCGCCCTCGCCGGGCTGCTCCTGTGCGTGCCGCTCATCGGCTGGCTCACGGTCGTCGCCCCCGTCTGGTGCGATCCCGCGATGCTCGCGGTGCCCATCACGATAGGCGGCCTCGTCCTGCGCCCGGCGAGCCTGCTCGGGCTCTACGCCGGGTCGGCCGCGGCCCTCATCGTGGAATCGGTGGTCCTCGGCCCGTACACCGACGGGCCCGCGCGGGTCACCCCCGGCTCGATCCTCGTCGTCGCGGGCTGCGGCTTCATCGGCCTGCTCGTCGCACAGTTCCGCAGCCGCGTCGGCGTGCCGTGGCGGCGCGGCGGCACGATGCTCTTCGACCTGCGCGAACGCATCCGGGTCCAGAGCAAGCTGCCGGGCCTGCCGCGCGGCTGGCACCGCGAGATGTCGCTGCGGCCCGCCGGCGGGCAGTTCTTCTCGGGCGACTTCGTCGTCGCCGCGCGCACGAAGAAGGGCCGCGTCCTCGAAGTCGTCCTCACCGACGTCTCCGGCAAGGGCATGGACGCCGCCTCGCGCGCACTCCTCCTGTCCGGCGCCTTCGGCGGCCTCCTCGGCTCACTGCCCCCGGCCGACTTCCTGCCCGCGGCTAACGGCTACCTGCTCCGCCAGGACTGGGACGAGGGCTTCGCCACGTCGATCCACCTGGTCCTCGACCTGGAGACCGGCGAGTACGAGGTCTACTCCGCCGGCCACCCGCCGGCCGTCCAGCTCCACGCCGGGACGGGCCGCTGGGAGCAGATGACCGCGGAAGGCCCCCTCCTCGGCGTCTACGGCGGCGCCGAGTTCGACCCGGCCAAAGGCTGCCTGAACCCGGGCGACGTCCTCATGCTCTTCACCGACGGCCTCGTCGAGACCGCCGAACGCGAGATCTCCGAGGGCATCGACCGCCTCACCGGCGAGGCCGACCGCTACGTCGCGGGCGGTTTCGTGGGCGCTTCGTGGCACCTCATCGAGGCGGTGGCCAAGGATGTGAACGATGACCGGGCGCTGGTGCTGATTTGCCGGGATCAGGTGGGGGCGTAGGGGAGCGGGGGGCTTGAGTGGGGGCGGGGTGGGGCTTGGGGACAGGCCGGGGTGAGGCCGAGGTGAGGACGGTCGAGGCGGGGTGGGGCTTGGGCGGGTCTTCACGTGGTGCACGCGGGCAGCCCCCACCCTCCCTGGGGGGCACCCCTGCTACAAGTCTTCCGCACCCCGCCCCGCCTTCCGCGCCAATTCCGCGGATCTGTGGATAACTTCGCTCAAGTCACAAAACCGCTCACTCCTCCGAGTGAACGGTTTTTTCGTGATTTCGCAGCCGTCGCCGATGTGTGCCACTGTCTTCCTCAGCGATCGGGGAAGCCCACTGGCCAAGCTCGGATCGCGGCATCCGTACGGGGTTCGTCTCTCCCCCTACGAGGGCTCTACTGCCTCACGGGTCCACCTCATCCCGGAGAGGCAGCAACCTCAACCGCCATGAGTACGGGACGCAGCGGCCCCCGAGGTCGGCTGCCCCGCGTCCCGCACTCACCCCGCGCCGCCGGCCTTGACCAGAGAGACGGGCTCGGTCGGCGGCGCGGTCCCGGACTCCTCCTCGGAGTCCCTCTCGGCCCTCGGCAGCAGGCGCGCGAGCCAGTGCGCGCGGCCTGCTGCCAACGGGCCGAGGACGGCGAGCAGCAGTACGTAGCCGGCGATGAAGGGCGAGAGCCGCTCGTCCAGGCCGGCGCCCGCCGCCATCGTGGCGAGGATCAGTGCGAACTCGCCGCGGGCGAGGAGCGTGGTCGCGATGTTCGCGGCCGGGCCCCTGCCGAAGCGGTACATGCGGCCCGCGAGCAGTCCCGCGAGGACGTTCATGGCGAAGGTGAGCAGGACCGCGAGCAGGACGGGCCACAGCACGCTCGGCAGGTCGCCCGGGTTGATGGACAGGCCGAAGGCGAAGAAGAAGATGGCCCCGAAGGCGTCCCGCAGGGGGTGTACGAGGGTGCGGATACGCGCACCGGACGACGTGCTGCCGAGCATCAGGCCGACCATGAAGGCCCCGATCGCGTCCGCGACCCCGAACCACTCCGAGACCCCGGCGACGAACACCGCCATACCCAGGAAGGAGATGACGAGAAGCTCGTCGTCTCGCGTGTGCATGAGCCGGCCGACGAGCTTCGTGCCGAAGCGCGCCGCCAGCGCGAGCAGCAGCAGGAAGCCGAACGCTTTTGCTCCGTCGAGCACCGCCGCGGCGAGCGAGTCGGCACCCGACAGGATCGGCTGGAGGGCGGCGAGGTAGAGCGCGAGGAAGATGTCCTCGACGACGATGATGCCGAGGATCGGGCGCGTCTCGGGATTGCCGAGGCGCCCTGTGTCGACGAGGACCTTCGTCACGATCGCCGAGGACGAGATGCCGAGCACCCCGGCGAGGACCAGAGCCTCGGAGGTGCCCCAGCCGAGGGCGAATCCGAAACCGAGGCCGGCGCCGACGTTCAGAGCGAGGTACGTGGCCCCGGCGAGCGCCATGCGCCGCCCGCCCGCCTTGAGGTCGTCGAGATGGAATTCGAGCCCCAGGTAGAAGAGCAGCAGCACCAGGCCGAGGGCGCTGAGCATCTCCAGGTCGTGCGGGTCCGAGACCAGCACGACTCCGGGGGTGTGCGGGCCGAGCAGGATGCCGGCCAGGATGAACAGGGGGATGGTGGGGAGTCCGATGCGCCCGCCCGCGCGGGCGAGCACGGCGGCGGCGAGAAAAGCGCCGCCCATCGCTATGAGGGTCTCCGCGTGTCCGATGAGCCCGACCTCCGCATCAAGTCAAGGAATGGTCAAGTGAAAGTCAAAAGTTACCCTACCAAAGGGTTGAAAGAGGAAGAGTTGCCCGATTGAAGTGCGTTGTCCGGTGCGGGAGTTGTGGATGCTCAGGCTCCGCGCGCCTCACCGAAAGCCCAGTCGAGGCGGGGCTCCAGCGCCCAGCGGAAAGCGCGACGCACGGGAGGCGTGCACAGCAGCGTCACCACGAGTGTTGCGCCCGCGCTGAAGAGCAACGCGCCGGGGAGGGAGTGCGCGAAGGCGCTGTCGTACCAGCCGCCCCACTCGACGGCCTTGATCAGGAAGCCGTGCAGCAGGTAGCCGCCCAATGTGCCCGCGCCGAGTCGCGTGCACCAGGTCGTGCGGCGTGGCACGAGGGCGAGGAATGCGGCCGTCAGGACGAGTGAGGCGGCGAGCAGGGCGAAGGTCATGAGCGGCCCGCTCCACCAGGGTGCGCCGAGGTTCTGGGCGCTTTCCCGATGGTAGAGCCACGCGTAGGGCATGCGCGGGGCGAGCCACCAGGCGGCGCAGAGGCCCGTGAGCAGCACCGGCGCAGCGACGATCTTCGGCCACTTGTGGGCGAGGAGCGCGAAGTGGTGCGGGCGCAGCAGCAGACCGAGCACGAAGTACGGAAGGAACTGGAGCACACGCTGAAGATCCAGGTCAGCGCCGATCTCCGGGGACATCGAGCCGAGGACGGCGAAGGCGAGGGCGAGCGGGAGGGGCCAGCGCACGAGGCGCCACAGCGGCGTCGTGAGGCGCCACGCGAAGAGCGCGACGAGAAACCAGTTGAGCCACCACGGGTCGATAACGCTCCATGGCGGTACGGGTTCGGGGCCCGCGAGGCGGGCGAAGAGCGTGTACGCGTACTGGAAGATCACATAGGGCACGGCCACCCCGGTGATCAGTTTCCGTACCTGCGGGGCGCCGAGCGTGAAAGTCCGCGAGAAGTAGCCGGAGATGATGATGAACGCCGGCATGTGGAAGGCGTAGACAGTGAGGTAGAGCGCGCGCAGGGGGCGGCTCGACGCGAGGAGCGGTTCCCAGGAATGGGCGAGCGCGACGAGGACGATCGCGAGGTATTTCGCGTTGTCGAAGAACGGGTCGCGGGCTTTTCCGCCCCCGGTGTCCGCTGTCCCGGCTCCCTTCGCGGCATCGGGTCCGACGGGGCGGGCCGACGACTCGGGCGGCAGGGGGCGGCGCGCCGCCGGGTCCGCCGGTACCGCGCTGAGCTGGCCGGATTCCGCGGGGTCGTGATGCATGGGTACCTCGGTGCCGCCGCGCCCCGCCGGTTCTACGATCGATACGAGATGGCGACTGATCGACTTTGTTCGTTTCTTGGCTCACCTGTTGTCGTTGTCTTCGTCTACCCGACTTTCCGCCCGCCCGGGGTGAACGCCACGCGACTCCCGTCACACCCCCACGGACCAGCGGTATTCCGCACCCTTTCCCCGTCACTTCTCCTACGCCCGCGCCCGCGCCGCGCTCTGCCTGTGCGAGCCGGGACGCGGCAGGGGGCCGGGCGGGGCGGCCGGAAAATCCCCGCCGTTCCGGCGGCTCGCGTTCCGCTTTTTTCCCGGGCTTTACCGCTCATTTCCGACCGGCGCGCGACCGGCGTGCGGGGCTTCGCGTGCGCTGCCCGTCATCTCGCGCGCCCCCGTTCTGCCCCACATACCTCAGAAGGCGTCCGCCGCCTCACATATGGCCTGAACGCCTGGGCCGGTGGACCCCCCTTGGCCGACGTTGCCTCACTCGCCGCATAGGAGGGCCCTGTTGGTGGCACGATGGTTCTGGCGGGGGCGTGCGGCTGTGCACCTCCCGGGCCGGGAGCAGACCGACCGAGGGTGTGATCAGTTATGGCCATTTCGCTGTCAGTGGTGGTGCTGTTGGCGGTCATCCTGGTGGTGCTGCTCCGCGGCGGCTCCATCAAGGCCGGTCCCGCCATCGTCGCGGTGCTCTTCGGCTTCTTCCTCGCCTCCAGCGGCATGGCGCCCTCGATCCAGCGCTTCCTCGACTCGATAGCGCAGACGATCAACCAGATCAGCTTCTGAGACGGGGCGAGGACCGGCTCCAACCAAACCGGTCCGCGCCAGACCGGTCCGTGCCAAACCGGCCCCGGGCAGACCGTCCGCCCGGCCGCGCCCGAGTGAAGCCCCCCGGGGAGACCGCTCCTTCGCTCTGATGTGATCCGGGCGTGACACTCCCCGCTCCCGCGCCCTCCTCCCGGAGCACCCCGGTCCCCTGGTCCCTGTGGCTCGGCGCCTTCTCGGTCGGGGGCTGGTTCTGCTGCCCGCTCTGGATCGTCACCTCGCCCGTGCTGCTGCCCCTCGCGCTGGCCGGAGCCTTCCGAGGCGTCCGCGAGTACCGGACCGCCCGCCGCGCGGCGGCCGCGGTGGGGAAGGCCGTCCTCGGCCTTGTGCTCTCCGTGCTCGGCGCGGCGGCTGCCACGGCCTACCTCGTGTACGTCGCAGCACACCCGGACCTGATCGCCGAGGACTGAGGGGCCCGACTCACGCCCCAGCCCCGGTGAGTCCGTGACCCCCGCCCTGGTGAACCCCGCCTCCTGGCCCCCGTGGCCTCTGCCGCGCGGCCGTCTGCCGTCGGCGCCCATGCACCTCGATCGAGGGCTGGTGAACGCGGCCGTGGAGTTGATGGACCGGCGGTGGCCGGCGGCGGAGCCGGGTGGGGCGGCGGCCGTGCGGCTCGCGGACGGCGGGGTCTTTACCGGCGTCGGGCTGGACAAGCTGCACGGCTCGGTCGCCCTGTGCCAGGAGACCGGCGCGTTCGTTCAGGCGTACATACGCGGGACCGGGACGTGGTCGCCTCCGTATGCGTGTGCCGTGACCTGGAGCACGGGCGCGTGCTGATCCTGCCGCCCTGCGGGATCTGCCAGGAGTGGCTGGCGCTGTGGGCCCCGGGGTCGAAGTGGCGGCCCCGCGCGAGGACGACCCGAAGACGTGGGAGCCCCCAGGACGCTCGCCGAGGTGAACCCGTACTGCCGGGGCCGCCAGTTCGCCGACGACAAGGGGACGGACCTCGGCCTGCCCATGAGCGACGACCGGTAAGCGGGCCGGAAGGCGACAAGGCGGCATCGGTCAGGCGAACCTCCGCATCCTGGGGCCTCGTCACCTCGTGCCCGTACCCACCGAGCCACTCCGCGAGCCTCCCGGTCTTCCCGCCCCGCGCAGTACTCGCCCACCTCCGTACCGCACTCGCCCATGCCTCCCACACACAACAGGGCCGCCCCGGAAGCGAACTTCCGGGGCGGCCCTGTTGTCCTGCCTGGAGCGGGCGACGGGAATCGAACCCGCGTAGCCAGTTTGGAAGACTGGGGCTCTACCATTGAGCTACGCCCGCATCACGTCCGGTGACGGCTTCCGCCGCACGGCACGGGCAGCATCGTAGCGGTTCGCCGGGGCCCGGCGCACACCCCTTCCACTCCCGCGCGTCCGCCGCACCCGCCCCACCTCACCCCGTGCCCCGCCCACAGGTCGCTCGCGTGCTCCCTCAGCGCGTCGCCCCGCGTCCTGCCCGCACGTCACCCGGCGTCCCGTCCGCACGTCGCCCCCGTCCCGTCCGCATGTCACCCGTGCCCCCTCCGAGCGTCACCCCGTGCTCCGCCCGCACCCCACCCACGTCCCCGCCCACACGTCGCGCACGTGCTTCCTCCGTACGTCGCCCCGCGTCCCGTCCGCACGTCGCTCGTGCCTTGCTCGCACGTCGTCCACGCGTTCCCTCCGCACGTCACACTGCGTCCAGCCCGCACATCACCCGGCGTCCCGTCCGAGCGTCACCCCGTGCCCCGCCCGCACCCCACGCCAAGTCCCGACCCGCCCCAACCCCACGCCCACACATCACCCCCGCCCCGCCCGCACGTCCCTCCACCCCCTCACCCCACCCCCACCCCCCAACCCCCCACATCACCCCACATCCCCTCCCGCGTGCCGCTCGTGAGCTACGCGGGCGCGAGCCATGTACCCTACGATCCGCACCAGCGGGGTGTGGCGCAGCTTGGTAGCGCGTCCGCTTTGGGAGCGGAAGGCCGTCGGTTCGAATCCGGCCACCCCGACCATCAGCACCAGCAGCAAGATCGCTGCCGTACCAGCGGCAGGATCGCATTGCGGGTCTCCTCACGCGCACGGTTACTATGCAAGCTGCGTGCCCGTGTGTCCGCGTTTCCGGTGAACGTGCCCAGAGCCTCAACGGCCCTGGAGCGTCGTGCCCATCGAAGAACGTGCCGGATGCCCCCGGGCCCTCATCGTCCGGTCCGCACGAACGGTGTGGCCGCGCACCACCCAGAAGTCAGCCACCAAGGAGACCTAACCGTGAAGAGCGCCGTGGAGACCCTGAACCCGACCCGGGTTCGGCTCACTGTCGAGGTGCCCTTCGAGGAGCTCAAGTCCAGCCTCGACGCGGCGTACAAGAAGATCAACCAGCAGGTCACGGTGAAGGGCTTCCGCAAGGGCAAGATCCCGGCCCGCGTCATCGACCAGCGCTTCGGCCGGGGTGCCGTGCTGGAGGAGGCCGTCAACGACGCGCTCCCGAAGTTCTACACCGAGGCCGTCAACGAGGGTGAGCTGAACGTCCTCGGCCAGCCCGAGGTGGACATCAAGGAGCTGAAGGACGGCGAACTGCTCTCCTTCACCGCCGAGGTGGACATCCGCCCCGAGCTGGAGATCCCGGACTACAGCGGCATCGAGGTCGAGGTCGACCCGATCGAGGTCAGCGAGGAGGACGTCGACAAGGCCGTCGAGGAGCTGCGCGAGCGCTTCGCCTCGACCTCCGCCGTCGAGCGTGCCGCCGAGGACGGCGACGTCGTCACGATCGACCTGGAGGCCAAGGTCGAGGGCGAGGTCCTGGAGGACGGCATCGCCAGCGAGGTCTCGTACACGATCGGTTCGGGCGAGCTGCTCGACGGTATCGACGAGGCCGTCAAGGGCCTGGAGGCCGGTGGCGAGGCCACCTTCACCTCCGAGCTGAAGGGCGGCTCCGCGGCCGGCAAGGAGGCCGAGGTCGCCGTCAAGGTCTCCAAGGTCGAGGCCCGCGAGCTTCCCGAGCTGAACGACGACTTCGCCCAGATGGCGAGCGAGTTCGACACCCTCGAGGAGCTGCGCGCAGACAGCCGCAAGCGCCTCGAGAACATGAAGCAGTACGACCAGGCCACGCAGGCCCAGGAGCGCGTCCTCGACAAGCTCCTGGAGCTGGTCGAGGTCCCGATCCCCGAGAAGCTGCTCGCGGACGAGATCGAGACCCGCAGCCACAACCTGGAGCACCACCAGCTCCCGCAGATGGGCCTGGACCTCGACAAGTACCTGGAGATCCAGGGCAAGACCGCCGAGGAGTTCAAGACCGAGACCGAGGAGCAGGCGGTCAAGGGCATCAAGACGCAGTTCGTCCTCGACGAGCTCGTCTCCCGCGAGAAGCTGAACGTCTCGCAGGAAGAGCTGACCGAGCACCTGCTGCGCCGTGCCGCCTCCTCCGGCATGAGCCCCGACCAGTTCGCCCAGGCGGTCGTCGAGGGCGGTCAGGTCCCGATGCTCGTGGGCGAGGTCGCCCGCGGCAAGGCCCTCGCGACGGTCGTCGAGGCCGCCACGGTCAAGGACACCAACGGTGAGGTCGTCGACCTCAGCGACGACGAGGACGAGGAGGAGACGGCCACCGAGGCCGTCGAGTCCGCCGAGGACGCCGCCGAGCCCGAGGCCGAGTCCAAGTAAGCACCGGTACGACATGAGGGGCCCCGGGATCACACCGATCCCGGGGCCCCTCACGCGTCCGCCCCGAAGCGCGCCCCTAACCGGCGTCCGCCCCGAAGCGCGCCCCGGCCCGCGAAACCGGCCCGTCCGGCGCTCGAGGACGGGGCCGACCGCCGGGCCGGGCCGATCTCCGTCCCCCGCCGGCGGAACCTGCGCTCACAGCGAACAGTTCCGAATGCGGGATGGCCTGCGCCGACCCGCGCGTTAGGGTCCTTGAATACGAGGGCAGGGGAGTCCCCGAAGCCCCGTCGAGCACGGCGGGCGGCCGGGGTCCCAGGCTCCAGCAGACGACGTAAGACGGCCCGGTGCCGTCGTCAAGACGAGCAGGTGGATACGTGACGAATCTGATGCCCTCCGCCGCCGGCGAAGCCTTCAGTGGTGGTGGTCTCGGCGACCAGGTCTACAGCCGACTGCTCGGCGAGCGGATCATCTTCCTCGGCCAGCAGGTGGACGACGACATCGCCAACAAGATCACCGCACAGATGCTCCTCCTGGCGGCCGACCCGTCGAAGGACATCTACCTCTACATCAACAGCCCCGGCGGCTCGGTGACCGCGGGCATGGCGATCTACGACACCATGCAGTACATCCCCAACGACGTGATCACGATCGGGATGGGCATGGCGGCCTCCATGGGCCAGTTCCTCCTCACCGGCGGCACGCCCGGCAAGCGATTCGCCCTGCCGAACACCGACATCCTCATGCACCAGGGCTCCGCCGGAATCGGCGGTACGGCCTCGGACATCAAGATCCAGGCCGAGTACCTGCTGCGCACGAAGAACCGGATGGCCGAGATCACCGCCCGGCACTCCGGCCAGACGATCGAGAAGATCATCAGGGACGGCGACCGCGACCGCTGGTTCACCGCCGAAGAGGCCAAGGACTACGGCCTCATCGACGAGATCATCACGGTCGCCTCCGGCGTCCCGGGCGGCGGCGGCACCGGGGCCTGATCCCGGCCCCGCCGGTACCGGGGCCCGCGCGGTCCCACCGGGACTCCTCCGTCCCGCCCGGACCCGCCCCCGGTCCGTGCCTCTCCTGACGAGACCCCCCGCCCGAAACGCCACAGGATGGTGAACACACACATGAACAACTTCCCCGGCAGCGGCCTCTACACGGGCCCCCAGGTGGACAACCGCTACATCGTCCCGCGCTTCGTCGAGCGCACCTCGCAGGGCGTGCGCGAGTACGACCCGTACGCGAAGCTTTTCGAGGAGCGCGTGATCTTCCTCGGCGTGCAGATCGACGACGCCTCGGCGAACGACGTCATGGCGCAGCTCCTGTGCCTGGAGTCGATGGACCCCGACCGGGACATCTCCATCTACATCAACAGCCCCGGCGGCTCGATGACCGCGCTCACCGCGATCTACGACACGATGCAGTTCGTGAAGCCGGACATCCAGACCGTGTGCATGGGCCAGGCCGCCTCGGCCGCCGCCGTGCTGCTCGCCGCCGGCGCCCCCGGCAAGCGGATGGCACTGCCCAACGCCCGCGTCCTGATCCACCAGCCCTCCAGCCAGACCGGCCGCGAGCAGCTCTCCGACCTGGAGATCGCGGCCAAGGAGATCATGCGTATGCGTACGCAGCTGGAGGACATGCTCGCCAAGCACTCGACGACGCCGATCGAGAAGATCCGCGACGACATCGAGCGCGACAAGATCCTCACGGCCGAGGACGCCCTCGCCTACGGGCTTGTCGACCAGATCACCACCCCGCGTAAGGTGGTGGGTTCCGCCGCCTGAGTGTGGTGGATTCCGCCGCCCGAGCGGTGGTTTCAGCGGGATTCCCGAGTACCGGGCCCCCTCCCGGTTCGGTCACAGTCCGTGTGATCCGTGCCGAGGGGGGCCCGGACCGGGCTCCCGGCAAGGTACCGTCGAGTTGAGGGACCAGGAGTCCGCGCGTCGAGCGCGTCTCCCAGGCGAAGGGGAAGCACCTCGTGGCACGCATCGGTGACGGCGGCGACCTGCTCAAGTGCTCGTTCTGCGGGAAGAGCCAGAAGCAGGTAAAGAAGCTCATCGCAGGTCCCGGTGTGTACATCTGCGACGAGTGCATCGATCTCTGCAACGAGATCATCGAGGAGGAACTCGCCGAGACCTCGGAGGTGCGCTGGGAGGAACTGCCCAAGCCCCGCGAGATCTACGAGTTCCTGGAGGGGTACGTCGTCGGCCAGGAGCCGGCGAAGAAGGCCCTCTCGGTCGCGGTCTACAACCACTACAAGCGCGTCCAGGCCGGTGAGAACGGCGGGCCCACGGGCCGGGACGACGCGATCGAACTGGCCAAGTCCAACATCCTGTTGCTCGGCCCCACCGGCTCCGGCAAGACCCACCTCGCCCAGACCCTCGCCCGGATGCTCAACGTCCCGTTCGCCATCGCGGACGCGACCGCGCTCACCGAGGCCGGCTACGTCGGCGAGGACGTCGAGAACATCCTCCTCAAGCTCATCCAGGCGGCCGACTACGACGTCAAGAAGGCCGAGACCGGGATCATCTACATCGACGAGATCGACAAGGTCGCCCGCAAGAGCGAGAACCCGTCGATCACCCGCGACGTGAGCGGCGAGGGCGTGCAGCAGGCGCTCCTGAAGATCCTGGAGGGCACCACGGCCTCCGTGCCCCCGCAGGGCGGACGCAAGCACCCGCACCAGGAGTTCATCCAGATCGACACGACGAACGTCCTGTTCATCGTGGGCGGCGCCTTCTCCGGTCTGGAGCGCATCATCGAGGCCCGCGCGGGCGCCAAGGGCATCGGCTTCGGCGCCACGATCCGCTCCAAGCGCGAGATCGAGTCGAGCGACCACCTGCGCGAGGTCATGCCCGAGGACCTCGTGAAGTTCGGGATGATCCCCGAGTTCATCGGCCGCCTGCCCGTCGTCACCTCGGTGCACAGCCTCGACCGCGAAGCCCTCCTGCGCATCCTCGTCGAGCCGCGCCACGCGCTCGTCAAGCAGTACCAGCGCCTCTTCGAACTCGACGGCGTGGAGCTGGAGTTCGAGCACGAGGCGCTGGAGGCCATCGCCGACCAGGCGATCCTGCGCCAGACCGGCGCCCGTGGCCTGCGCGCCATCATGGAGGAGGTCCTCCAGCCGGTCATGTACGAGGTGCCCTCGCGCCAGGACGTCGGCCGCGTCGTCATCACCGCCGACGTCGTCCGCTCCAACGTCAACCCGACCCTCATCCCGCGCGAGGCGCGCGGCCGGGGCGCGGGCGAGCAGAAGTCGGCCTGAGGCCGCCCGCGTTCACAGGAACGCGGAGACGAGAAGGGGGCGGGCGCCTTGAGCGGGCGCCCGCCCCCTTCCGCGTACCACCGCTACTTCTCGACCCGTACTTCCTTGCGCAGCTTCGCCGTCAGCGCTGCGGTCTTCGGCAGGCTCGGCGCCTCCTCCAGCATCACGTCACCGAGGTTCGTCGGCATCGCGACGGCCATGGTGGAGTGGTCGGCCCAGGCGCAGACCGCGATCTTCATCTTCGAGGGGACGCCGTTCTGCCCGCCGCCCTCCATCTCGCTCGTCGCCTGCTGGCACTTGAAGACCGCGCCGTCGCCGCCCGCCGGCTTGAACTCCTTGGGCGCCCCGACGAACGTCGGACCCTCGGTGCCGCCCTTCTTCTTCGAGCGGTCCGTGAGCACCTTGAACAGCGCGTCGACCGCCTTCTCCGGGTTCTTGAGCTTCCCGTAGGCGCCCGCGTAGCTGAGCAGGTCGATGTCCTTGAGGTCGGCCATCGTCTGCGCGGTCGACGGGTCGGCGGTCTGGTAGTCGGCGCTGAGGACCTCGTCCACCTCCGCGTCGACCCCGTACTTCTTCATCTCCTGGACGTCCTTCTCGGAGAAGTCGTCCTCGCCCGCGCCGTCCTTGCTCTTCCGGTACGTGTCGAGCACGGCCTGCGGAGCGGTCAGCTTGTGCGGGCCGTCGTCGGGGAGCCCCGAGCCGCCGTCCGAGCCGCCGAGGACGAAGTACGCGCCCACGGCGAGCGCCACGACGACGGCGGCCCCGCCGATGATCAGCCCGTTCCGCCTGCCCCTGCCGCCGCCGGTCGGTGCCCCGGCCTGCGGGGGGCCGGGCATGCCGTGGCCCTGCTGCGGGACATGCTGCCCGTAGGGGCCCGGCTGCTGGGCGTACGGTCCCGGCTGCTGCCCGTACGGCCCCGGCTGGGCGCCGCCCTCCTGCGCGTACGGGTTCGGCGCCTGTGGGCCCCCGCCCTGCGGCGGGGCGCCGTAGGGCCCCGGTTGCGGTGTCCCGTACGGCCCCTGCTGCGGATACCCGTACGGGTTCGGACCGTTGCCCCCCGGAGGCTGCTGCGGTTGCGAGCCCCCGTAGGGGCCCGGCTGCTGCTCGCTCATGCTGGGCTTCCCTCTCACTGCGAACTTCGGACGTCCGGCGCCGCCTGTCGCGTACGCGACAGTCCGTGCCGCAGCCATCCTGTCCGAAAGCCGTCCGCGCGGGGCGGGCGGGGACCGCACTGTTACCAAGCCGGAGCGTCCCGGCGGCGCCCCGGAAACCCGGTACGGGGCAGTTGCCCCGCCGCTCTAAACTGGCCGGGTGACCGAGAATTCTCAGCAGACTCCAGCGCCCGCCTCCGACCTGCCGACCCAGTACACGCCGGCCGACGTAGAGGGGCCGCTGTACGAGCGCTGGGTGGAGCGCGGCTACTTCGAGGCCGACGCGAAGAGTGAGAAGCCCCCGTACACCATCGTCATCCCGCCGCCCAACGTCACCGGCTCCCTCCACCTGGGCCACGCCTTCGAGCACACGCTCATCGACGCCCTCACCCGCCGCAAGCGCATGCAGGGGTTCGAGACGCTGTGGCAGCCCGGCATGGACCACGCGGGCATCGCGACCCAGAACAAGGTCGAGCAGCAGCTCGCCGGTGAGGGCAAGTCCCGCCACGACCTCGGCCGCGAGGCGTTCATCGCGCGCGTGTGGCAGTGGAAGGAGGAGTTCGGCGGGAAGATCCTCGGCCAGATGCGCCGCCTCGGCGACGGCGTCGACTGGTCCCGCGAGCGCTTCACGATGGACGAGGGCCTCTCGCAGGCCGTCCAGACCATCTTCAAGAAGCTCTACGACGACGAGCTGATCTACCGCGCCGAACGCATCATCAACTGGTGCCCGCGCTGTCTCACCGCGATCTCCGACATCGAGGTCGAGTACCAGGACGACGACGGCGAACTCGTCTCGATGCGGTACGGGGACGGGGACGAGTCCATCGTCGTCGCCACGACCCGCGCCGAGACGATGCTCGGTGACACCGCCGTCGCGGTCCACCCCGACGACGAGCGCTACCGGCACCTCATCGGCAAGCTCATCAAGCTGCCGCTGACCGACCGCTCCATCCCCGTCGTCGCCGACGCGCACGTCGACCCCGAATTCGGCACGGGTGCCGTCAAGGTCACCCCGGCGCACGACCCCAACGACTTCGAGATCGGCCGTCGCCACGAGCTGCCGACCCTCACCGTCATGAACGAGCGCGCGATCATCACCGTCCCCGGCCCCTTCGAGGGCCTGGACCGCTTCGAGGCCCGCTCGGCGATCGTCGCCGCGCTGCGCGAGGACGGCCGGATCGTCGCCGAGAAGCGCCCCTACGTCCACTCCGTCGGGCACTGCTCGCGCTGCGGCACCGCCGTCGAGCCGCGCCTGTCGATGCAGTGGTGGGTCAAGGTCGGCCCGCTCGCGAAGGCGGCCGGCGACGCCGTCCGCGATGGACGCGTCAAGATCCACCCGCAGGAGATGGAGAAGCGGTACTTCGACTGGGTCGACAACCTGCACGACTGGTGCATCTCGCGCCAGCTCTGGTGGGGCCACCGCATCCCCGTCTGGTACGGGCCCGCGGGCGAGATCGTCTGCGTCGGCCCCGGCGAGGAGCCGCCGAGCGGCGAGGGCTGGCACCAGGAGACCGACGTCCTCGACACCTGGTTCTCCTCCGGCCTGTGGCCCTTCTCGACCCTCGGCTGGCCCGAACAGACCGACAGCGTCGCGAAGTTCTACCCGAACTCCACGCTCGTCACCGGCTACGACATCCTCTTCTTCTGGGTCGCCCGGATGATGATGTTCGGCCTCTACGCGATGGACGGCACCCCGCCGTTCTCCGAGATCGTCCTGCACGGCATGGTCCGTGACCAGAACGGCAAGAAGATGTCGAAGTCCTTCGGCAACGCCGTCGACCCGCTCGACTGGATGGACAAGTACGGCTCCGACGCGCTGCGCTTCACGCTCGCGCGCGGCGCCAACCCGGGCGTCGACGTGCCGATCGGTGAGGAGTGGGTCCAGGGCTCCCGCAACTTCACCAACAAGCTGTGGAACGCGACCCGCTTCGCGCTCATGAACGGCGCCACCGTCGAGGGCGCACTGCCGCCCGCCGAGCGGCTTTCCGCGACCGACCGGTGGATTCTCTCGCGGCTCGGCGAGGTCACCGCGCAGGCCGACGCGCTCTACGACGACTACCAGTTCGCGAAGCTCTCCGACCTCCTCTTCCACTTCGCGTGGGACGAGGTCTTCGACTGGTACGTGGAGCTGTCGAAGTCCGTCTTCCAGGCGGGCGGGCGGCCGGCCGAGGACGCGCGCCGCGTGCTCGGCGAGGTCCTGGACGTCACCCTGCGCCTCCTCCACCCGATCGTCCCCTTCGTCACCGAGACGCTGTGGACGACGCTCACCGGGCGCGAGTCGATCGTCGTCACCGACTGGCCGAAGGACTCCGGCTTCCGGGACGCCGCGGCCGAGGCGGAGATCGCCACGCTCCAGCGCGTCATCACGGAGGTCCGCCGCTTCCGCGGCGACCAGGGCCTCCAGCCCGGCCAGCGGGTCCCGGCCCGCCTGGACCTGGACGGCACGCCGCTCGCGGCGCACGAACCGGCCATCCGCCAGCTCCTGCGCCTCCAGCCCGAGGGCGAGGGCTTCACGGCCACCGCGACGCTCCCGATCGAGGGCGCGCAGGTCGCGCTCGACCTCTCCGGGACGATCGACGTCGCCGCGGAGCGGAAGCGGCTCACGAAGGACCTCGCCGCGGCCGAGAAGGAGAAGGCGCAGGCCGAGGGGAAGCTCGGCAACGAGGCGTTCCTCGGCAAGGCGCCGGAGCCCGTCGTGGAGAAGATCCGCGGACGGCTGCGGAAGGCCGAGGAGGACATCGTGCGCCTGACGGGGCAGCTGGAGAAGCTGCCGCAGGGCTGACACCCGGCCGTACGGAAGTGGGGGGTCGGCACCGGGGCGGTACGGAAGTGCTGGGTCGGCACCGGGCCGGTACGGGGTACGGAGGTCAGGGCTGACACCCGGCCGCACGGAAGGGCGGGGCCGACGCCTGGCCGGTACGGAAGTGCGGGGCCTGCACCCGGCCCCTACGGAGGTTGAGCGCCGGCACCCCGCCGTACGGAAGTCCGGAGTCGGCTTTCGGCGTGCGGAAGTAAGGAGGCCCGGCGCCCGCGTTCCCGCGCGGGGGCCGGGCCTTCGCGGGCACGGGGGTCGATCGGGACACGCCGGACTCAGTGCTCGGTGGTGGACGCGCCCCCCAGTCCCAGCCTGCGCAGCTCCGCGCCCGCCAGCGCCTCCAGCGTGGCCGGGTCGGCGTCGCGCCAGCCCTCGGCCAGACGGCCGGGAGTCGCGCCCGTCAGGGTGGCGGTGCGGCCCACGTCGTCCAGGGGACGCATCAGCGCGCGCAGGGCGAGGAGTTCGCGGCCGTCCTCGGAGGCGGCGAGGGCGTGCGCCGCGCTCGCACGGCGGTGCCAGCGCATACGGCGCGGCACCCACCAGCCGATCGCGGGCACGCTCGCGAGAAGGAAGACCGCGAGACCCGCCGCCGTGACGAGGTGCGGCCACTGGACGGGGTCGATGAGGGACAGCATGTCCTGCGCCGGTTTCGGCAGCAGGCGCCACCACGAGGCCGGCCCCGCCGCCGAGAGGCGCGCGGCGATGCCGCCCGCGAGCTGATGGAGGACCGCGGCCCCGAAGGCCCATGTGGTGACCCACGCGAGGAGTGCCAGGTCACCGGCGAGCTGACGGGCCGCCCGGCCCGGATTCTGCGCATACCACATAGGCGCATTGCACTATTTATCGGCTCGTTACACCGGTGACCGCGCCGAAGGCGGGCGAGGCCGTACCCCGTGTGGCGGACCGCGAGGGCGCGCTCACCCCTCCTGGAGCACGTCCCGCAGGGTGTCGAAGTGGTCCACGCACTCCCCGCAGCCCCGCGCCACGCACTCCAGCGGCTCGTCGGCGACGAACACGGGGATACCGGTCGCCGAGGACATCCGCAGATCCAGCCCCGGGAGCAGCGCGCCGCCCCCGGTCAGCACGATCCCGTGCTCCATGAGGTCGCCCGCCAGCTCGGGCGGGCACTCCTCCAGCGTCTCGCGCAGCGCCCGGATCATCGCCTCCACGGGCTCGTCGAGTGCCCGGCGGATCTCGGGGGCGGTCAGCTCGACCCGGCGCGGCAGCCCCGCGATCTTCTCGCGGCCCCGCACCTCGTACGTGCGCCCCTCCAGCTCGGGGTCCTCGGGCACGGGCCAGGCCGACCCGATCGCGATCTTGACGTTCTCGGCGGTGCGCTCGCCGATGAGCAGACCGTGCTTCTTGCGCACGTGGTCGGTCACGGCGGTGTCCAGGACATGGCCCCCGACCCGCAGCGAGCGTGCCGTGACGAGGCCGCCGAGCGAGAGGACGGCGACCTCCGTCGTACCGCCGCCGATGTCGACGACCATCGAGCCGCGCGCGTCGCCGACCGGCAGGCCCGCGCCGATCGCCGCGGCCATCGGCTCCTCGATCACGTACACGCTCCGCGCCCCCGCCGAGTGCGAGGCCCGCACGAGCGCCCGGCGCTCGACGGGCGTGACGCCGCTCGGGACGCACACGACGAGCCTGATCCGCGTCGAACGGCGCGGCGCCGCCTTGCGGATGAAGTACCGGATCATCTCCTCGGTCGCGTCGAAGTCGCTGATGACGCCCGCCTCCAGGGGCCGCACCGCCGTGATCGTGCCGGGGGAGCGGCCCAGCGTCTCCTTCGCCTCGGTGCCCACGGCGACAGTCGTGCCCTTGCGGCCCTGGCGCACCGCGACGACCGAGGGTTCGTTCAGCACGATGCCCTTGCCCCGCACATACAGAAGGGTGTTCGCGGTGCCGAGATCAATGCCTATGTCCATGATCGCCAAGTGTGCCTGATTATCCGGTCATACGGGTCCGCGGGGTCCCCGCGGACTCCTGGCGAGGCTGCCGCCCGGAGTGTCCGCGGCGCTCCGTAGACTGGCGGCGTGAGTGAGCAGCCCCCGCACGACGACCGTACCGACGGCGACGACGAGCACTTCGACCGGATCATCGACGCCGAGACCGAGAGGGACCCGGACCTCGCGGTGATCGAGGCCGGCAGCCGTACCCTGCGCGCCCAGGCCGGGCCGCCGCAGGCCGATGTCCCCGCGCGGCCCGAGGACCCGGAGGTGGACCGGGCGCTGCGCGAGGTGGAGACGGAGCTGTCCACCCGCTGGGGCGAGACCAAGCTCGAACCCTCGGTGAGCCGGATCGCCGCGCTCATGGACGTGCTCGGCGAACCGCAGCGCTCGTACCCGTCGATCCACATCACGGGCACCAACGGCAAGACGTCCACGGCCCGCATGATCGAGGCCCTGCTCACCGCCTTCGACCTGCGCACCGGCCGCTACACCTCGCCGCACGTGCAGTCGATCACGGAGCGCATCTCGCTCGACGGCGCCCCGATCAGCGCCGAGCGCTTCATCGAGACGTACCGCGACCTCAAGCCGTACATCGAGATGGTCGACTCCCGGCAGGAGTACCGGCTCTCCTTCTTCGAGGTGCTGACCGGCATGGCCTACGCGGCCTTCGCCGACGCGCCCGCCGACGTCGCCGTCGTCGAGGTCGGCATGGGCGGCAGCTGGGACGCGACGAACGTCATCGACGCGGACGTCGCCGTCATCACCCCCATCTCCCTCGACCACACCGACCGCCTCGGCAACACGCCGGGCGAGATCGCCGTCGAGAAGTCCGGGATCATCAAGCAGGACGCGACCGTCGTCCTCTCCCAGCAGCCCGTGGACGCGGCGCAGGTCATCCTCAAGAAGGCCGTCGAGCGGAACGCGACCGTCGCCCGCGAGGGCATGGAGTTCGGGGTCGTCTCGCGCCAGGTCGCCGTGGGCGGCCAGCTCCTGACGCTGCGGGGGCTCGGCGGCGAGTACGAGGAGATCTTCCTCCCGCTGCACGGCGCCCACCAGGCGCACAACGCGGCGGTCGCGCTCGCCGCCGTCGAGGCGTTCTTCGGCGTCGGCTCGCAGCGGCCCGAGCCGCTCTCGGGCGAGGTCGTGCGCGCCGCCTTCGCGGCCGTCTCCTCGCCGGGCCGCCTGGAGACCGTGCGGAAGTCGCCGACCGTCGTCGTCGACGCGGCGCACAACCCGGCGGGCGCGCGGGTCACCGCCGAGGCGATCGGTGAGGCGTTCGACTTCTCGCGGCTCATCGGGGTCGTCGGCGTGAGCGAGGGCAAGGACGCGCGCGGGCTCCTCGAAGCCTTCGAGCCGATCATGGCCGAGGTCGTGATCACGCAGAACACGAGCCACCGGGCGATGGACGCGGACGCGCTCGCCGCGCTCGCCGTCGAGGTCTTCGGCGAGGACCGCGTCCAGGTCGAGCCCCGGCTGCCCGAGGCGCTGGAGGCGGCGGTGACGCTCGCCGAGGAGGAGGGCGAGTTCGCCGGCGGCGGCGTGCTCGTGACCGGTTCCGTCATCACGGTCGGCGAGGCCCGGCTGCTCCTGGGAAGGAAGGGCTGACCGTGCGGACGCTCTGCGCTTCGACGCTCATCGGCGAGTTCCTCATCATCGGCTTCGCCGGTCTCGTCGCGATGAAGATGGACGACCTCGGGCAGGGCACGGTGTGGGGGGTGTGCGGGGGCGCGATGCTCCTGTGCGTACTGCTCTGCGGAGTGGTGACGCGCCCCGCGGGGGTCGCGCTCGGGTGGGTGTTGCAGGTGGCGCTGTTCCTCTCGGGGTTCGTCGTGCCGGTGATGTTCATCCTGGGGGCGGCGTTCGGCGGGCTGTGGTGGGCTTCCGTGAAGTACGGGCGGAAGATCGACGAGGCAAAGGCGCGGTTCGCCGCTCTGGCCGCTCAGGAGGAATCGGCGGCCTCCGCGGGATGAGCCTCGAGGGGCTCCGCCCCACACCCCGCTCCTCACACGCCGGAGGGGTTGGATTCTGGTGGTCCTTGCCGCTCGGGCTCGGCCTGCGTACAGGCTTTCGGTGGCGTCCGTATACGCTTCCCTGACCGTAGGCCCCCGTACCAAGGAGAAACCCCGCATGTCCCAGCGCACGCTCGTTCTGCTCAAGCCCGACGCCGTACGTCGTGGGCTGGTGGGGGAGGTCATCGGCCGGATCGAGCGCAAGGCCGGCTGGAGCGTCACCGCGCTCGAACTGCGCGAGCTGGACCGCGGGACGCTGGAGACGCACTACGCCGAGCACGTGGGCAAGCCCTTCTACGAGCCGCTCGTCGCGTTCATGCTCTCCGGCCCTGTCGTCGCGCTCGTCGTCGAGGGCGAGCGGGTCATCGAGGGCGTCCGTACGCTCGCCGGTCCGACCGACCCGATCGCCGCGGCGCCCGGCTCGATCCGCGGGGACTTCGGCACCATCGTGCGCGAGAACCTCATCCACGCCTCGGACTCCGAGGACTCCGCCGAACGCGAGCTGAAGATCTTCTTCCCCGGCCGCTTCTGATCCGGCTTCCGCTTCCGGGTATCGAAAGTCCAAAAAGATGCGGTGCCCGTTTCGGGGCATTCCCGCGGCCGTAAGGTGAAGGCGATCGGAAATTCCGGTCGCCTTCTGGCATATGCGCCCACGTTCGGGGGAACCCGTGCCCCATATGGCACGTCTCCACAGGCGAGGCGTGCGCCCATCGGCGCAGAATCCCGTACGGGAGCGCGTACCCTCGCGCCGAGCCCTGTCGGGCGCGACTACGATGGAAGCCGCTCCTCAGGCAGCACCCACCGCGAGCAAAAGCACCCACCGCGCCGTTCCTGAAAAGCCGTCAACGCTCCACTTGGGAAGGCCAGACGATCCTCATGGGGAACTCAATGTCGTTCATCGGCCGTGATATGGCTGTCGACCTCGGGACCGCCAACACGCTGGTGTACGTGAGGGGCCGAGGGATCGTTCTCAACGAGCCGTCCGTCGTCGCGATCAACACCAATACGGGCGGAATCCTCGCCGTCGGTGCGGAAGCGAAGAAGATGATCGGCCGCACCCCCGGGAACATCGTCGCCGTCCGCCCCCTCAAGGACGGCGTGATCGCCGACTTCGAGATCACGGAGCGGATGCTCCGCTACTTCATCGTCAAGATCCACAAGCGCCGCTACCTCGCCCGCCCCCGCATCGTCGTCTGCGTGCCCTCCGGTATCACCGGGGTCGAGCGCCGCGCGGTGATCGAGGCGGCGACCCAGGCCGGGGCGCGGCAGGTGCACATCATCGAGGAGCCGATGGCCGCGGCGATCGGCGCCGGGCTCCCGGTGCACGAGGCGACCGGCAACATGGTCGTCGACATCGGCGGCGGCACCACCGAGGTCGCCGTCATCTCGCTCGGCGGCATCGTCACCGCGCAGTCCATCCGCGTCGCGGGCGACGAGCTGGACAACGCGATCATCCAGCACATCAAGAAGGAGTACAGCCTCCTCCTCGGCGAGCGCACCGCCGAGCAGATCAAGATCACCATCGGTTCGGCGTACGACCTGGAGAACGACGAGCACACCGAGATCCGTGGCCGCGACCTCGTCTCCGGGCTCCCGAAGACCGTCGTGATCTCGGCGGGCGAGGTGCGCAAGGCGATCGAGGAACCGGTCAACGCGATCGTCGACGCGGTCAAGACGACGCTCGACAAGTGCCCGCCCGAGCTCTCCGGTGACGTCATGGACCGGGGCATCGTTCTCACCGGGGGCGGCGCCCTGCTGCGCGGCCTCGACGAGCGGCTGCGCCGCGAGACCGGGATGCCGATCCACATCGCCGAGGACCCGCTCGACTCCGTGGCGCTCGGCTCCGGCAAGTGCGTCGAGGAGTTCGAGGCGCTCCAGCAGGTGCTGGACGCGCAGCCGCGCCGCTAGCTCTCCCGGCCCGCGGGGACACGCGTCCCGCGGGCCCGCCCCGCCGAAGGCCCGCAGCGGCCCAGGACGGGGCTCCGCCGGAACGGCCCGTACCGCTTCCGGCACGGAACCCCCGCCGGGGACCGCGCGCCCCCGGCCGAGCAGGACGTGTCGGGGACGCGGTCCCCGGCCGAGCACGACCGCCGGGGCCCGTCCCCGGCCGAGCACGACCGCCGGGGCCCGTCCCCGGCCGAGCACGACCGCCGGGGCGAGCGCCCCGGCCAGCACGACCGGCACGATCGGCGGGCCCCCGGGTGCGGCCCGCCGTACGGCGGACCCCCGTGCGGGAGCCGTCGAGACACGGAATTCCGACGAGGAAGGCACGGCCGCCGCACGTGAGGGACACACGAGAGAGCCGGCTGCTCCTGGTGCTGCTGATCGTCATCGCGTTCGCACTGATCACGATCGACATCCGCGGTGGCGAGGACTCTCCGGTGGACGGCGCCCGGCAGGCCGCCTCCGCCGTCTTCGGACCGGTCGAGAAGGGCGTCTCCGGCGCCGTCGACCCGGTCGGCAACGCGATCGGCGCGGTCCGCGACTCGGACACGCGCCACAACCGCATCAGCGCCCTGGAGCGCGAGAACGCCGAGCTGAAGCAGCGCCTCGGCAGCGACTCCCGCAACCGCAGCAGAGTCCGGCAGCTCGACACCATGCTCCAGCGGGCGGGCGCCGGGCAGTACGGCATCAAGGCCGCCGAGGTCATCGGCATAGGAGCGGCCCAGGGCTTCTCCTGGACCGTGACCATCGACGCGGGCACGCGCGACGGCATCAAGCGCGACATGACGGTGCTCAACGGCGAGGGACTCGTCGGGCGGGTCACCACGGTCGGCCCGTCGAGCGCCACCGTCCTGCTCGCCAACGACCCCGACTTCACGGTCGGCACGCGCCTGGAGAAGACCGACGAACTCGGCTTCGCCTCCGGGCGCGGGGACCGGCCGCTCGCGGTGCAGATGCTCAACGGCAAGGCCAAGGTGAAGAAGGGCGACCAGCTCGTCACCTTCGGCTCGCAGGCCGACAAGCCCTTCGTGCCCGGCGTCCCCGTCGGCCGCGTCGTCCGCGTCGACCCCTCGGGCGGCGACCTCACCCGCACCGTCTACGTCGATCCCTTCGTCGGCTTCACGAAGCTCGACCTCGTCGGCATCGTCGTCCAGGCTCCGCGCAAGGACCCGCGCGACGCGGTCCTGCCGGCGAAGCCCAAGCCCCAGCCCACCCCCACCGTCACCGTCACGGCCACGCCCCCCGGCACCAAGCCCTCGGGCGCCCCCTCCGGCGCGCCCACGGGCGCCGCCGGGGCCGGCGACGGCGACCAGGAGTAGCGGTCACATGCGCCTCAACCGGATTCTGCTCTCCACCGCCCTGGTGGTCGTCGCCCTCATGATCCAGGTCAGCGTGCTGGCCCGGCTCCAGCTCCCGGGCGCCGTGCCCGACCTGCTGCTCCTCACCGTGCTCGGGCTCGCCCTCGTCTACGGGCACCTCGCGGGCGCCTTCATCGGCTTCGGCGCCGGACTGCTCGCCGACCTCGCGCCACCCGCCGACCACGCCGCCGGCAGGTACGCGCTCGTGCTGTGCCTCGTCGGCTACGTCGCCGGGCTCTTCCGCCCCGAGCACGGGCGGATGCGGTCCGTCTTCGTGCCGCTCGTCGTGGTCGTCGGCGCGGCCATCGGCTCGACGCTCCTGTACGCGGGCGTCGGCGCCCTCGTCGGGGACACCGCCGCCCGCCACGTGGGCCTCGCGGGGCTCCTGACGACGGCGACGATCTACGACCTCGTCCTCGCCCCGTTCATCGTGCCCTTCGTCATGTGGCTGGCCCGCCGCTCCGAGAACGACCCGCTCGGCGAGAGCGCGGGCGGTGGCACGGCGCGCGGCGCCGATGTCGCGGCCGGCTGGCTCGCCTCGGGCACCGGGCTCAGCATCGGCGGCGGCGCACGCGGCGGACTGCGCGGTCGCATGGGCAAGGCCCGCATGGCACGCGCGACCCGCAACAGCGGGCGCATCAAGGGGGTGAAGCGGCTGTGAGCACCCCGCGCGGGGCGGCGGGCCGGCCCCGACCGGCCCGTACGCCCGCAGTGCCCGGTACCGCCGCAGTCCCCGGTACCACCCCGGTCCGCGGTGCCGCCGCTCTGCCCCGTACCGCCGCAGCGACGCCCGCCGCCGCCCTCCCGCCCGTCCTCCGTACATTCCGCCCCTGAGGGGGAGGCGACGCATGTCGAACATTCCAGAGACCGGGCGTACCCCGAGGGTCCGCATCCGGCTCGTCATTCTCCAGATCCTCGTGATGTCGCTGCTGCTCACGCTCGGCGGGCGGCTGTGGTACCTCCAGATCCGCAACGGCGACGAGTACAAGGCGGAGGCGACCGGGAACCACGTCCAGCAGGTCGTCGACCCCGCCGTGCGCGGCGCGATCCTCGACGCGCGCGGCGTCCCGCTCGCCGACAACCAGACCCGCCTCGTCGTCTCGGCCTCCCGCACCGACCTGATGAAGACGAAGGACGACGGGAGGACCATCCTCACCAAGCTCGCGGGCGTCCTCGGCATGGAGCCGAAGGACGTCATGGACAAGGTCCGGCTGTGCGACGCGAAGACCCCGCAGCCGTGCTGGAACGGTTCCCCGTACCAGCCGATCCCGATCACCGACGAGGCGAGCCCCAAGCAGGCCCTCCAGATCAGGGAGCGCTCCGAGGACTTCCCCGGCATCACCGCCGAGCCCACCGCCGTCCGCCGCTACACCGCCCCCGGCGGCGCGCAGACCTCGCAGGTGCTCGGCTACCTCTCGCCCGTCACGGACGAGGAGATCAAGTCCGCCGAGAAGACCGACTCGCCCTACCTGCGCTCCGACATGGTCGGCCGCAACGGCCTGGAGCGGCAGTACGACAAGCAGTTGCGCGGCAAGGCGGGGGTGACCCGCTACGAGGTGGACAACCTCGGCCGGGTCATCGGCAAGGCCGAGTCCGACCGCGCGGAGCCCGGCGCGAACGTCGTCACGAGCATAGACGCGCGGGTGCAGGCCGTCGCCGAGTACGAGCTGAACGAGGCGATGAAGGCCGCGCGCAAGGAGTACGACAAGAACACCAGTCGCAACTACAAGGCCGACTCCGGCGCCGTCGCCGTCCTGGAGGCGAAGACGGGCCGCGTCGTCGCGATGGCCTCGCTGCCCGACTACGACCCCAACGCCTGGGTCGGCGGCATCAGCGCCAAGGACTACACCAAGCTCACCAGCAAGAAGTCGAACTACCCGCTGCTCAACCGCGCCATCCAGGGACAGGCGGCGCCGGGCTCGATCTTCAAGGTCGTCTCCACGACCGCCTCGGTCGCCGCCGGCTACCCCTTCAACGGGCGCTACGACTGCTCCAGCTCGTACTCCATCGGCAACCAGGTCTTCCAGAACTTCGAGTCGGAGAACTACGGGCCCATCAGCCTCGGCCGCGCCCTGGAGGTCTCCTGCGACACCGTCTTCTACGGCATCGCGCACAACGAGTGGAAGAAGGACGGCGGCACCAAGCCGAAGAAGAACCCGCACGACTACTTCTACAAGACCGCCCACAAGTTCGGCCTCGGCAAGGAGACCGGCATCGACCTCCCCAACGAGGTCAGCGGCCGGGTCCCCGACCGCAAGTGGAAGCAGGACTACTGGAAGGCCAACAAGGCCGCCTGGTGCAAGTCCGGCAAGAAGGACGGCGACTACGCCGAGAAGATCGCCTACGAGAACTGCCTCGAAGGCAACCAGATGCGCGCGGGTGACAGCGTCAACTACTCGATCGGCCAGGGCGACACGCTCGTCACACCGATCCAGATGGCGAGCATCTACGCCGCGATCTCCAACGGCGGCACACTCCACGAGCCGAGCATCGGCAAGGCCGTCGTGAGCGCGGACGGCAAGCACGTCGAGCAGATCAAGCCGAAGGTCAACGCCAAGCTCCCCATCGACGCCAAGCTCCACAAGGAGATCGACGGGGCCCTCGCGGGCGTCGCCACGCAGGGCACCGCCGCCTGGCGCTTCCAGGGCTGGCCGCAGAAGGACATCCCCATGCACGCCAAGACCGGCACCGCCGAGGTCTACGGCAAGCAGACGACCTCGTGGTTCGCGACGTACACCAAGGACTACGCGATCGTCATGACGATCTCCCAGGGCGGTACGGGTTCCGGAGCCTCCGGGCCCGCCGTGCGCAAGATCTACGACGCGCTCTACGGCGTCGACAGCTCCGGGCGGATCAACAAGAAGAAGGCGCTGCTCCCCGAGCCGGAGAAGGCGCTGCCGAAGATCGAGAAGGACGGGTCGATCGACTCGCCCACGCTCAAGAAGAAGTTCGCGCCCTACAAGCTGGAGGCCCCGCCGCCCTCCACGTCTCCGCTGCTCCCGCAGGACGGCGGCGGGGTGGAGAACGGCGGCGGGGGGCAGGACGGCGGCGGTGTCGCGAACGCCGGAACCCCCGTCACGACCACCGCAGGGAGGCGGGACTGATGGCCGCGGGACCCTCGCTCACCGTCGCCGGATACGGCCCCGAGCGCTCCTCCTGGACCCGGCTGCTCGCCAAGGGCTCCCTCGCCCGGCGGCTCGACTGGCCGATGCTGCTGTGCGCGCTCGCCCTCTCGGCCCTCAGCTGCGCGCTCGTCTACTCGGCGACGCGCGGGCGCACCGAACTCGTCGGCGACGACCCGTACGCGTTCCTCGTCAAGCACGTCGTCAACATCGGCATCGGGCTCGGCCTGATGATCGGCACGGTCTGGCTCGGCCACCGCACCCTGCGCACCGCCGTGCCGATCCTGTACGGGCTCTCGGTCTTCCTCGTGCTCCTCGTGCTCACGCCGCTCGGCGTGACCGTCAACGGCGCGCACGCCTGGCTCATGGTCGCGGGCTTCTCGCTCCAGCCCGCCGAGTTCGTCAAGATCACGATCATCCTCGGCATGGCGATGCTGCTCGCCGCGCGCGTGGACGCGGGCGACCGGGACCACCCCGACCACAAGACGGTGCTCCAGTCGCTCGGCCTCGCCGTGCTCCCGATCATCATCGTGCTGCTCATGCCCGACCTCGGCTCGGTCATGGTCATGGTGATGATCGTGCTCGGCGTGCTGCTCTCCTCCGGCGCCTCGAACCGCTGGGTCCTCGGCCTCATCGGGGCGGGCACCGCCGGGGCCCTCGCGATCTGGCAGCTCGGCATCCTGGACGACTACCAGATCAACCGCTTCGCCGCCTTCGCCAACCCGAACCTCGACCCGGCGGGCGTCGGCTACAACACCAACCAGGCGCGCATCGCGATCGGCTCGGGCGGCCTCACGGGGACCGGTCTCTTCCACGGCACCCAGACGACCGGGCAGTTCGTGCCCGAGCAGCAGACCGACTTCGTCTTCACGGTCGCGGGCGAGGAACTCGGCTTCGCCGGGGCCGGGCTCATCATCGTGCTCCTCGGCATCCTCCTGTGGCGCGCCTGCCGCATCGCGCGCGAGACGACCGAGCTGTACGGGACGGTCGTCGCGGGCGGCATCATCGCCTGGTTCGCCTTCCAGGCATTCGAGAACATCGGCATGACCCTCGGCATCATGCCCGTCGCGGGACTGCCCCTGCCGTTCGTCAGTTACGGGGGCACCTCGATGTTCGCCGTGTGGATCGCGGTGGGGCTGCTCCAGTCGATCAAGCTGCAGAAGCCGCTGTCGGCCTGAACCGGCGGCAGGGACCGGCGGTGGCCTGATCCCGACGGTGGTGGTTCTTCGGTGACGCGGGCCCGTTCGGGCCCGCGTTTTCCGGTTACGTTCCCCTTATGGCGACCGCGACGCACGAGACGGAACGCAAGTACGACCTCGACGGCCTCGACCCCGGCGCGCCCCTCCCCGCCCTCGGCTCCGTGCCCGGAGTGCGCGCGGAGACCGGGGGAGAGGTCCACGCACTCGACGCCGTCTACTACGACACCACCGACCTGCGCCTCGCGAGCAGCCGCGCCACCCTGCGCCGCCGCACGGGCGGCGAGGACGCGGGCTGGCACCTGAAGCTGCCCGTGGGCGGCGACACCCGCGAGGAGCTCCGGCTGCCGCTCGGGGAGACGCCGGAGGGGGAGACCGGGAGCGCCGCGGTGCCGGAGGAGTTCGTACGGCTGCTGGCCGCGCGCACCAGGGGCGCGGCGCTCGTCCCGGTCGTACGGCTGCGCACGCGGCGGACGACGCGGCTGCTGCGCGACGCCGAGGGGCGCGCGCTCGCGGAGATCGCGGACGACGCCGTACGCGCGGAACGGCTCGACGGCGGCGGCGAGGCACGCGAAGGTGCGGGGGCGTCCTGGCGCGAGGCAGAGGCGGAGCTCACCGGGGCGGGGACGACGGCGCTGCTCGACGGCGTCGAGGAGCGGCTGCGCGAGGCGGGCATCCGCCGGGCCGAAGGGCCCTCCAAGCTCGTCCGCGCCCTCACGGAGACCGGCACCCCGCCACCCCCGCTCGCGCCCGGCGCCGCGCGCGACACGGCCGGGGGCCACCTCCTGCGCTACCTCCGCGCCCAGTACCTCGCCTTCCTCGACCGCGAGGCCGGCGTGCGCCGCGACAGGCCGGACTCCGTGCACAAGGCGCGCGTCGCCCTGCGCCGCACCCGCAGCGCCCTGCGCAGCCACCGCACGCTCCTCGACCGGGCCCGCGTGGACGCGCTGCGCGCCGAACTCAAGTGGCTCGCGGGCGAACTCGGCACCGACCGCGACCGCGAGGTCCTGGAGGAACGCCTGCGCGGACAGCTCGCCGACGTCGCGGGGCCGCTCCTGCTCGGGCCCGCCGAGGCCAGGATCACCACCTGGGCCGTCCGCGCGGGCGACACGAGCCGCGCCACGGCGCTCGCCGCGCTCGACGACCCCCGCTGCCGCGCGCTGCTCGACGACTGGGCGAACCTGCTCGCCGCACCGCCCCTGAGGCCCGCCGCGATGCGTCCCGCGCCGCGGCACTTCCGCAAGGCGGTCAGGAAGGAACGCCGCAGGTCGCGCAAGCTCCTCGCGCGCGCCCTCGCGCTCCCGCACGGCCCCGCGCGCGACGTCGCGCTGCACGAGGCGCGCAAGAAGACGAAGCGGCTGCGGTACGCGGCGGAGTCCGCGCGGCCCGTCCTCGGCAAACCCGCCAAGCGCCTCACCCGCGAGGCCAAGGCCCTCACCTCGCTCCTCGGCGACCACCACGACGGCGTCGAGGCCCGCGCCGTACTCCTCCGCATCGCCGCCGGTGCCCAGACGGCGGGCGAACCGGGCTTCACGTGGGGGCTGCTGTACGGGAGGGAGGAGGGACGCGCACGGGAGACCGAGAGGGAGGCGGAGCGGCTGCGGGCGGGGGAGTGAGGGGAGCAGGTCTCAGGGTTTTCCCCTAAGGGTCGCGTGGGCCCCCGGCGGGCCCAACGGGTGGGGCGGGGCCGGGGTTCCCGGGGGAGGCGGTCCTCGTGCGGGCGCGGGGGGCGGGCCGGGGGCGGTTACGCTGAGAGTTCGTGATCCCTCCCCGGATCGTGCCCAGCTCCCGACGTCACAAGGTCAGCCAGATGCCCGTCGAGTCCGCACCCTCGGTCTTCCCCCAGCTCGAAGCCCTGCTCCCGCACGTGCAGAAGCCCATCCAGTACGTCGGCGGTGAGCTGAACTCCACGGTGAAGCCGTGGGAGGAGTGCGATGTGCGCTGGGCGCTCATGTACCCCGACGCGTACGAGGTCGGGCTGCCCAACCAGGGCGTCATGATTCTCTACGAGGTGCTGAACGAGCGCGAGGGCGTCCTCGCCGAGCGCACCTACAGCGTGTGGCCCGACCTGGAGAAGCTCATGCGGGAGCACGACGTCCCGCAGTTCACCGTCGACAGCCACCGCCCCGTCGGCGCCTTCGACCTCTTCGGCCTCAGCTTCTCCACCGAGCTGGGCTACACCAACATGCTCGCCGCGCTCGACCTCGCGGGCGTCCCGCTGGAGGCCGCGGACCGCACCGAGGCGCACCCGCTCGTCGTCGCGGGCGGCCACGCCGCCTTCAACCCCGAGCCCGTCGCCGACTTCATCGACTGCGCCGTGATCGGCGACGGCGAGCAGGCCGTCCTGGAGATCACCGACGTCGTCCGGGCCTGGAAGGCCGAGGGCATGCCCGGCGGCCGGGACGAGGTGCTGCTGCGGCTCGCGAAGACGGGCGGCGTCTACGTCCCGCGCTTCTACGACGTCGAGTACCTGCCCGACGGCCGCATCGCCCGTACCGTCCCCAACCGCTCCGGCGTCCCGTGGCGCGTCTCCAAGCACACCGTCATGGACCTCGACGAGTGGCCCTACCCCAAGCAGCCGCTGGTCCCGCTCGCCGAGACCGTCCACGAGCGCATGTCCGTGGAGATCTTCCGCGGCTGCACGCGCGGCTGCCGCTTCTGCCAGGCCGGGATGATCACCCGCCCGGTGCGCGAGCGCTCCATCACCGGCATCGGCGACATGGTCGAGAAGGGCCTGCGCGCCACCGGCTTCGAGGAGGTCGGCCTGCTCTCGCTCTCCTCCGCCGACCACTCCGAGATCGGCGACGTCGCCAAGGGCCTCGCGGACCGCTACGAGGAGGAGAAGATCGGCCTCTCGCTCCCCTCGACCCGCGTCGACGCCTTCAACGTCGACCTCGCCAACGAGCTGACCCGCAACGGGCGCCGCTCCGGGCTCACCTTCGCCCCCGAGGGCGGCAGCGAGCGGATGCGCAAGGTCATCAACAAGATGGTCAGCGAGGAGGACTTGATCCGCACGGTCTCCACCGCCTACGGCAACGGCTGGCGGCAGGTGAAGCTCTACTTCATGTGCGGGCTCCCCACCGAGACCGACGAGGACGTCCTCCAGATCGCCGACATGGCGACCCGCGTCATCGCCGAGGGCCGCGCCGCCTCGGGCCGCAACGACATCCGCGCGACCGTCTCCATCGGCGGCTTCGTGCCCAAGCCCCACACCCCCTTCCAGTGGGCCCCGCAGCTCTCGCCCGAGGACACCGACGCGCGCCTCGCGAAGCTCCGCGACAAGATCCGCGGCGACAAGAAGTACGGGCGCTCGATCGGCTTCCGCTACCACGACGGCAAGCCCGGCATCGTCGAGGGCCTCCTCTCGCGCGGCGACCGCCGCGTGGGCGCGGTCATCCGCGCGGTGTACGAGGACGGCGGGCGCTTCGACGGCTGGCGCGAGTACTTCTCGTACGACCGCTGGATGGCCTGCGCCGAGAAGACGCTGCCCGCCTTCGGCGTGGACGTGGACTGGTACACGACGCGCGAGCGCTCCTACGAGGAGGTCCTGCCCTGGGACCACCTCGACTCCGGTCTCGACAAGGACTGGCTGTGGGAGGACTGGCAGGACGCGCTCGACGAGACCGAGGTCGAGGACTGCCGGTGGACGCCGTGCTTCGACTGCGGGGTGTGCCCGTCGATGCAGACGGAGATCCAGATCGGGCCGACGGGGCGGAAGCTGCTGCCGTTGTCGGTGGCGGGGCAGTAGCTCGGCGCTTGCCGGGGCGGGCCTCGCGGGGCTCCGCCCCGGGCCCCGCTCCTCAAACGCCGGAGGGGCTGGGGTGTGATGCCGTCGGGATGTGATGCGGCTGGAGCGGGGTGCGTTCCCGCATGGGGGACCATGCGGGAACCTCCGCTCGCCGCTGCACGTACTCTAGAGACAAGGACGACCACACTCCCGAAGGACTGACTCCCCTGGGCAAGCGACAGCCCGAAGGCCCCCCTCCGGCGCCGGTCACGCAGCGCATCCGGCTGCGGTACACCAAGCGCGGGCGCCTCCGGTTCACCAGTCACCGCGACTTCCAGCGCGCCTTCGAGCGCGCGCTGCGCCGCGCCGAGGTACCCATGGCCTACTCCGCGGGCTTCACCCCGCACCCGCGGGTGTCCTACGCCAACGCCGCACCCACCGGCACCGGCAGCGAGGCCGAGTACCTGGAGATCGGCCTCGCCGCGTCCCGCGACCCGGAACGCCTGCGTCAACTGCTCGACGAGTCCCTGCCCACCGGGCTCGACATCGTCGACGCGGTCGAGGCCCGCACCCCGCACCTCACCGAGCGCCTCCAGGCCAGCGTGTGGGATCTGCGGCTCGACCAGGTCACCCCCGAGACCGCCGCGCTCGCCGCCGAGAAGTTCATGGCGCGGAGCGCGGTCGAGGTGGAACGCCTCACCAAGAACGGCGTACGCACCTTCGACGCCCGCGCCGCCGTCGTCCGTCTCGGCCTCGCCGAACAGCGGGCCGACGAGCCGAGCGAGCGTCCTTGTGCGATACTGCGCCTGGTTGTACGGCACCTGACACCCGCCGTGCGTCCTGACGACGTCCTGTCCGGCCTCCGAGCCGTGGCCGAACTGGCGCCGCCGGTCCCCGCAGCGGTGACCAGGCTGGCGCAGGGGCCGCTCGATGAGGAGTCCGGCACGGTCACCGACCCGCTCGCGCCCGACCGCGAGGCGGCACCGCCAGCCACGGCAGCCACCGTGAGCGCCGGCTCCGCCACCGCGACGACGCCCGCCGAGGAAGGCACCGCGTAGGGAGTGTCCCGCCCACCCCGGCGGGCCCGCAGCACCTGGCACGGCACTGCCCAGCCCCTGGCTGGGAAGAGCCTCCACACCTGCGGCCCCGGCCCCGGGAACGGCGGGAAGCCTCCTGACCGGCCGTCGCACCGCACCGCCCTCGTACCCGGAATCCAACGGGACCGGGCGGGGCACCCGACCACAAGACTTTCGCCAGGCCGCCGCACCCGCGGCCGGAACCGGCGAGACAGACACGAACAAGCTCCTGAGCGGCGCCCGCGCCCTCCGGTCCGGCGGCCACCGCGTCCAGCGCGAGCCGCACGCGTCACCGGTAAACGGCGCGGCGCCCGGGAGCACGACGGGAGACACCCCCGCAATGCTTGAGCCGAAGGAACCCGGCACTTCCGGGACCCACGACGACACCCCCTCCTCGCCCGGCGACACGCTGCCGCCGCGCCGCAGGCGCCGCGCCGCCTCGCGCCCCGCGGGCCCGCCCGCCGGGCAGGCCGCCGCGGAGAACTCCGCCGCCGAGCAGGCCGCACCGGCCATACCGGCGAAGGCGCGGGAGACGGAGCCCACCACGACGGGCGAGGCCGAGCCGGCGGCGCCGCGCCGCCGCCGTGCCACCCGCCGCGCCTCCGCGCCCGCCGGGGCGCCGCAGGGCGCCACCCAGGCCGAGGAGACGCCCGGCGCCCCCGAGCCCGCAGAGGTCGCGGCAGCCGTCGCGAACCCGGCCGACGAGAGCGCCGAGCCCGCCGCGCCGCGCCGCCGCCGTGCCACCCGCCGCGCCTCCGCGCCGGCCGGTGCCCCGCAGGCCGCCCCGGCCGACGAGGAGCCGCAGGCCGCCGCGCAGCCGGAGAAGGCCGCCCAGACCGAGAAGCCCGCCCAGGCCGGAAAGGCCGCGCGCGCCGAGAAGCCCGCACAGGGTGCCGCCGCCGAGGCCGACGAGGACGACGGCGACGTGCGCCGCCGCGCGCGGCGCAAGCCCGCCCGCAGCCGCGCCACCTTCACCGAGCCGCAGATCCAGTCCCGCCAGTCCGCGAAGGGCGGCGCGAAGGGCGAGGAGCGCGGCGAGGAGAGCCGCGGCGGTCGCAAGCCCGCCGTGCCCGTCTTCCGCGCCCCGGTCTTCACCGAGCCGACCTTCCAGTTCCAGACCCTGGAAAGCGCCGCCGCCGAGGCCGCCGCCACGGGCGACGAGGAGGACAGCGCGCCCGCCGCCACCTCCGCGCCCGCCCCCGCCCGCGCCGAGGAGGCCGAGTCCGGGCGGCGCAAGCGGCGCCGCCGCGAGGAGCGCGAGCAGCCCCGTACCGCCGAGGCGCCCGCGGCCCAGGCCCGGACGGCCCCCCGGCCCGCCGAGGACACGAGCGAGCCCGCCGAGCCGGCCGAGGCCGAGACCGCCGATTCCACCGGTTCCGCCGAGTCGGGCGAGGACAACGAGCGCCAGTACGGCGACGAGGGCGAGCGTCCCTCGCGCCGCCGTCGCCGCGGCGGTAGGCGCCGCAGGCGCGGCGAGAGCGCCGAGCAGGACCAGCGCGAGGACCGCGAGGACGAGGAGGAGGGCGAGGAGCCCGCCGCCGAGGAGACCGCCGCCCCCGCCGCCGAGCGCCGCCCGGCCCCCGCCGACGAGGAGCGGGACGAGGAGCCCGAGGGCTCCGCGGCGCGGGACGAGGACGAGGGCTCCGGGTCCTCCTCCAGCCGTCGCCGCCGTCGCCGTCGCCGCCGCGCCTCGGACGCCTCCGGCGAGGCCGAGGCGACGCCCGCCGCCGACGACCCCGAGCGCACCGTGGTCAAGATCCGCGAGCCGAAGGAACGGCGCAAGGAGAACGACCACAGCGACGAGGTGCAGTCGATCAAGGGCTCCACGCGTCTGGAGGCGAAGAAGCAGCGCCGCCGCGAGGGCCGCGAGCAGGGCCGCCGCCGCGTCCCGATCATCACCGAGGCCGAGTTCCTCGCGCGCCGCGAGGCCGTCGAGCGGGTCATGGTCGTCCGCGAGCAGGGCGAGCGCACCCAGATCGGCGTCCTGGAGGACGACGTCCTCGTCGAGCACTACGTCAACAAGGCCGAGTCGACCTCGTACGTCGGCAACGTCTACCTCGGCAAGGTGCAGAACGTGCTGCCCTCCATGGAGGCCGCGTTCATCGACATCGGCAAGGGCCGCAACGCGGTCCTCTACGCCGGTGAGGTCAACTTCGAGGCGCTCGGCTACCACGGTCCGCGCCGCATCGAGACCGCCCTCAAGTCCGGCCAGTCCGTCCTCGTGCAGGTCACGAAGGACCCGATCGGTCACAAGGGCGCCCGGCTCACGAGCCAGGTCTCGCTCCCGGGCCGCTACCTGGTCTACGTGCCCGAGGGCTCGATGACCGGCATCAGCCGCAAGCTCCCCGACACCGAGCGCGCGCGCCTGAAGACCATCCTCAAGAAGATCGTCCCCGAGGACGCCGGCGTCATCGTGCGCACGGCCGCCGAGGGCGCGAGCGAGGACGAGCTGCGGCGCGACGTCGAGCGGCTCCAGTCGCAGTGGGAGGACATCCAGAAGAAGGCGAAGACGGGCAACGCGCCGACGTTGCTCTACGGCGAGCCCGACATGACCGTCCGGGTCGTCCGCGACATCTTCAACGAGGACTTCACGAAGGTCGTCGTCAGCGGCGACCGGGCCTGGGAGACCATCCACGGCTACGTCTCGCACGTCGCCCCCGACCTCGTCGGGCGCCTGTCGCGGTGGACCTCCGAGGTCGACGCCTTCGCGACGTACCGCATCGACGAGCAGCTCGCCAAGGCGCTCGACCGCAAGGTGTGGCTGCCCTCCGGCGGCTCCCTCGTGATCGACAAGACCGAGGCGATGATCGTCGTCGACGTCAACACCGGGAAGTTCACCGGGCAGGGCGGCAACCTGGAGGAGACCGTCACCAGGAACAACCTGGAGGCGGCCGAGGAGATCGTGCGCCAGCTCCGGCTGCGCGACCTCGGCGGGATCGTCGTCATCGACTTCATCGACATGGTCCTGGAGTCCAACCGCGATCTCGTCCTGCGGCGCCTCCTGGAGTGCCTGGGCCGCGACCGCACCAAGCACCAGGTCGCCGAGGTCACCTCGCTCGGTCTCGTGCAGATGACCCGCAAGCGTGTCGGGCAGGGGCTCCTGGAGTCCTTCTCCGAGACCTGCGTCCACTGCAACGGGCGCGGCGTCATCGTCCACCTCGACCAGCCCACGACCCAGGGCGGCGGCGGTGGCGGCGGCAAGCGGAAGAAGAAGGGCAAGGGCGGCGAGCACGCCGAGCACGACCACGCCGAGCACGAGCTGACGTACGAGTACGTGAGCGCCGAGCAGGCCGAGGAGGCCAAGGCTTCGGAGGAGCCCGCCACCGAGGTCGTCACCGGGCCCGCCGCGCTGCCCGAGCCCGTCTTCACGCCCGACGAGGACCTGTACAGCAGCGCCGCCGAGGCCGAGGCAGCCGCCTCCGGTTACGGCGGGCGCCGTGAGCGCAGCCGCCGCCGTGCCTCGCGCCGGGCCTCCGCGCCCGCCGGGACGCCGCGCGGCTCGCGGGTCACCGACACCGACACGGTCGGGGCCTACGACCCCGAGGAGCTGAAGGGCGAGCAGCCCGAGGCCATCGTCGAGGTCCAGGAGCCGGCGGCCGACGCGGTCGCCGACGCCGCGGTCGAGCCGCTCGCCGACACGGTCGTGGAGCCGGTCGTCGAGCCCGAGGCCGTCGAGGTCGTGACGGCGGCGACGCTGCCCGCCTCGGCCGTCGCGGACACCGTCGCCGAGGAGGCCCCCCGGGGCCGCGGGCGGCGCCGGGCGACGCGCAAGGCGAGCGCTCCGGCGGGTTCGCCGAAGGCCGCCGAGCCCGTCGAGGTCGTCGTGCCGGTCGCGGAGGTCTCCGCGCCCGAGCCCGTCGCCGAACTGGCCGCCGAGCCCGAGCCGGCCGAGGTCGTCCCCGAGGCGGCCCCCCCGGCGCGGACCAGGCGCCGGGCCGTCCGCGCGGTGGCCGCTCCGGCGACCTCGGCCCCGGACGAGAACGCGGTGCTCGTGGTACCGGCGGCGGAGGCTCCCGTCGAGGAGGCGCCCGCCGAGGCGGCTCCCGTGAAGAAGACGACGGCCCGGAAGACGGCGGCCAAGAAGACGACGGCCGTCAAGAAGACGGCCGCCGCGAAGAAGGCTCCCGCCAAGAAGGCCGCCACGAAGAAGGCGACGGCCGGGAAGACCGCCGAGACGGCCCCGGAGGCTCCCGTCGAGGAGGCTCCCGCCGAGGAGGCGCCCGCGAAGAAGGCGGTGCGGAAGACGGCGGCGAAGAAGACGACCGCCGCCGCCAAGAAGACGACCGCGGCGAAGAAGGCCCCGGCCAAGAAGGCGGCTGCCAAGAAGGCGCCCGCGAAGAAGGCGACGACGCGGAAGGCGGCGGAATCGCCGGAGGGCGCGGAGTCCTGAGCCGAGTCCTGAGCGGACGGCTGTGAGAGGCCGCCTCCGTCCCCGCGGGGACGGAGGCGGCCTCTTCGTGTGGGGGCTCGCGGTTGCCAGGGGCTTCGCTGTGCCCGACTGCCCGACTGCCCGACTGCCCGACTGCCCGACTGCCCGGCCGCCTGCTGAGCCGCCCGCCCGCTTCGCTGTGCTCGCCCTCTCCGAGCCTTCGGCCGGGCGCCCCCACGCCCGGCGGAACGCCTGCCCGCGGCGGGGGTGGTGGAGCGTGAGGGGGGGCGCGGGGGCCGCTAGGTACCGGGACGGGGTCGGTTTGACCCTCTGTGCGGGGGACCCGTAGTCTTGGCCCTTGGCGTCTCTGGCGCCACCTTCTGAGCACCCCACCTCCGGGCGAGCGGCGTCCTCGCCGTCATGAGCCCCGGGGAGGCCGCTCATCCCTCCTTCGGTGGACCGGGGTTCTTCCCTGCCTCCGGCGGGCGGCTGGCATCAGGAGGTCCCGTTTTCGAGCACAGAGAGTGAGATCCGCGTGTACGCCATCGTGCGCAGCGGTGGTCGCCAGCACAAGGTTGCTGTCGGCGACATCGTTGAGGTTGACAAGATTTCCACTGCCAATGTGGGCGACACGGTCGAGCTCTCGACCCTGCTGCTCGTCGACGGCGAGGCCGTCACCAGCGACCCGTGGGTGCTGGCCGGTATCAAGGTCGTGGCCGAGGTCGTCGACCACCACAAGGGCCAGAAGATCGACATTCTGCGCTACAAGAACAAGACCGGCTACCGCCGTCGTCAGGGTCACCGCCAGCAGTACACGGCGGTCAAGGTCACTGACATCCCCACGGCTGCGAAGTAAGGGACTGAGGAGACATGGCACACAAGAAGGGCGCGTCGTCCACCCGGAACGGCCGCGATTCCAATGCTCAGCGGCTCGGCGTGAAGCGCTTCGGCGGTCAGGTCGTCAACGCCGGTGAGATCATCGTCCGCCAGCGCGGCACCCACTTCCACCCGGGCGCCGGTGTCGGCCGCGGCAAGGACGACACCCTCTTCGCGCTCGACGCGGGTGCGGTCCAGTTCGGCACGAGCCGTGGCCGCAACGTCGTGAACATCGTCCCGGTCGCCTGATCGCACGGATCGGCGGCGCGTGACCTCACGCGTGGTTTTTCGCGAGGGCGGACTCCCTCCCACCGACAGCACCGGCGGGAAGTGAGTCCGCCTTTCGCGCGTTATGCACCCTTGGCGCGCGATCCGGCACCATGGAAACAACTCGTAGCACTTTTCACCCGCAGTACTGGAGGCACACCCATGACCACCTTCGTGGACCGCGTCGAACTGCACGTCGCCGCGGGTAACGGAGGCCACGGCTGCGCCTCCGTGCACCGGGAGAAGTTCAAGCCGCTCGGCGGCCCGGACGGCGGCAACGGCGGGCGTGGCGGCGACGTGATCCTCGTCGTGGAGCAGTCCGTGACGACGCTCCTCGACTACCACCACAGCCCGCACCGCAAGGCCACCAACGGCAAGCCCGGCGAGGGCGGCAACCGCTCCGGAAAGGAAGGCGAGGACCTCGTCCTCCCCGTCCCGGACGGCACCGTCGTGCTCGACAGGGCGGGCAACGTCCTCGCCGACCTCGTCGGCCAGGGCACGAGCTTCGTCGCCGCCTCGGGCGGTCGCGGCGGCCTCGGCAACGCGGCGCTCTCCTCCGCCCGCCGCAAGGCCCCCGGCTTCGCGCTGCTCGGCGAGCCCGGCGACGCCGGTGACCTCCTCCTGGAGCTCAAGACCGTCGCGGACGTCGCGCTCGTCGGCTACCCGAGCGCGGGCAAGTCCTCGCTCATCTCGGTGCTCTCGGCCGCGCGCCCGAAGATCGCCGACTACCCCTTCACGACGCTCATCCCCAACCTCGGCGTCGTCACGGCCGGCGAGACGGTCTTCACCGTCGCCGACGTGCCCGGTCTCATCCCCGGCGCGAGCCAGGGCAAGGGCCTCGGCCTGGAGTTCCTGCGGCACGTCGAGCGCTGCTCGGTGCTCGTGCACGTACTCGACACCGCCACGCTCGAATCGGACCGCGACCCCGTCTCCGACCTCGATGTCATCGAGGAGGAGCTGAAGCAGTACGGGGGCCTCAACAAGCGGCCCCGCGTCGTGGTCCTCAACAAGATCGACGTGCCGGACGGCAAGGACCTCGCCGAGATGGTCCGCCCCGACCTGGAGGCGCGCGGCTACCAGGTCTTCGAGGTCTCGGCCGTCGCGCACACCGGGCTGCGCGAGCTGAGCTTCGCGCTCGGCGACCTCGTCGCGCGCTACCGCGCCTCGAAGCCGAAGGAGGAGGCGACGCGCGTCGTCATCCGCCCGAAGGCCGTCGACGACGCCGGGTTCACGGTCACGCTGGAGGACAACGGCATCTACCGCGTGCGGGGCGAGAAGCCCGAGCGCTGGGTGCGGCAGACCGACTTCAACAACGACGAGGCCGTCGGCTACCTCGCGGACCGGCTGAACCGGCTCGGTGTCGAGGAAGCGCTCATGAAGGCGGGTGCGCGGACCGGCGACGGGGTCGCCATCGGGCCCGAGGAGAACGCGGTCGTCTTCGACTGGGAGCCCACGATGCTCGCGGGCGCCGAGATGCTCGGCCGCCGCGGCGAGGACCACCGGCTCGACCCGATGCGCCCCGCGGTGCAGCGGCGCAGGGACCGGCAGGCGGAGCGGGACGAGGCGCAGAAGCAGTTCGAGGGCTTCGACCCCTTCGGCGAACTCTGAGCCACGGCTTTCCTCGCGGGGCCCCGCCACCTCCTCGGGTGTGCGGGGCCCCGCACCGTCTTAGGGGTACGGGGCCCCGCGCCGTCTCGGGGGTACGGGGCCCCGCACCGTCTCGCGGGTACGGGCCCCCGCGCCTGTGCCGGGCCGGTCGCGGTGACGGGGCTCGTGCCCGGCGGGCGTGAGCACCTGTCCGGAGCGGCCCCCCGTACGGTTCCCCACCCCACACCGCACGAAGTATCGGCTGACAGTGCGATAAAAACACCCAGAAGGACGGCGTCTCCGCGCGGGACGGGCGATCCGCTGCGAGCGTGGGGCCATGTCTCCCGTCCCGCCCCGCCTGAGCGTCATCGTCCCCGTCTACGACGTCGAGACCTACCTCCCCGCGTGCCTCGACTCACTCGCCGCGCAGACGCTGCGCGAGATCGAGGTGATCGTCGTCGACGACGGCTCGCCGGACGGCTCGGCCCTCATCGCCGAGGAGTACGCGCGGCGCGACCCGCGCTTCCGCCTCGTGCGGCAGGAGAACCAGGGGCTCGGCGCGGCGCGCAACACCGGGATCGACGCCGCGCACCCCGAGGCCGAGTTCCTCGCCTTCGTCGACAGCGACGACATGGTCCCCGCCGACGCGTACCGGCTCATGCTCGCGAGCCTCGACGCGAGCGGCTCCGACTTCGCGACCGGCAACGTGCGGCACATCGACTCCCGGCGGGTGTGGCAGTCGCCCATGCACCGCTTCCTCGGCACGGGCGCCGAGCAGCGCACGCACGTGACGCGCAAGCAGAAGCTCCTCACCGACCGCATCGCCTGCAACAAGGTCTTCCGCAAGGAATTCTGGACCCGGCACGGCCTGCGCTTCCCGGTCGGCGTGCTCTACGAGGACACCCCCGTCATCGTCCCCGCGCACTTCCTCGCCGAGGCCGTCGACATCGTCTCCGAGCCCGTCTACTACTGGCGGATGCGCGAGGGCGAGGCAGGCCCCTCGATCACCCAGCGCCGCACCGAGCCCAAGGCGGTACGGGACCGGGCCGCCGCCGTCACCGAGGTGAGCCGCTTCCTCGCCGGGCGCCCCGAGCCCGAGGCGGCCCGGCTGCGCGCCGCCTTCGACCGCAACGTCCTCGTCAGCGACCTGTGGGCCTTCCTCAAGGTCCTCCCCGAGGGCGACGACGCGTACCGCGCCGCGTTCGTCCGCGCCGCCAACGCCTTCCTCGACCGCGTCGACCCGCGGACCGTGCACCGGTTGCCGGCGCAGGCCCGGATCAAATGGCTCCTCGTGCGCAAGCACGAGACCGAGGCGCTGCTCGGCATCCTCGCCGAGGAGCGCGCGGGCGGACGCGGGCGCGTCCACGGCAGGCTGCGCAAGTACGTCTCGTACGAGTCCGCCCCCGCCACCGGCGGGCCGCTGCCCCGGCGGGTCCACCGCATCGACCGCGACCTGCACCTGCTCGCCTCGCTCAGGACGCTGTCCTGGGAGGAGGGCGGGCTGCGGCTCACAGGGCACGCCTGGATCGACCGGATCGACCAGACGGGCCCGCTGAGCGCGGTCAAGGCGCTCGCCCTCGTCGAGGAGGGCACCGGCCGCCGCCTCGTGCTGCCCACGCGCAACGTCCACTGCCCCGAGGCGACCGTGCTCTCGGGCCGCAGGCAGCACACCTACGACTGGTCCGGCTTCAGCCACCTCCTCGACCCCGCGCGGCTGCGCCCCGCGGACGGCTGGCGCGAGAGCGTGTGGCGGGTCGGGATCGTCATGGCGGGCGGCGGGCTCGTACGGCGGCGCGGGCTCGCGGCCAAGGGCCCCGACACGGCGGGCAACCCCCCGTACCAGTGGCTCGACGAGGACCACCGGCTCCTCCCGTACAGCGACCACGGCGTGCTGCGGCTGCGCGTCGAGCGCGTGCGCGCGCTCGTCACCGGCCACCGCCCGCTCGGCGAGGACGCGCTGGAGATCGCGGGCACCCTGCGCTCCCCGCTCGCCGAGGACGACCGACTCGTCCTGCGCCTCACCAACCGCAGGACCGGCGAGGTCCACGAACTCGACGCCGAGGTGCGGCGCGGGGCGGAGAACACGGACTACACGGTACGAGTGCCGCTCGACGTCGTCGCGCTGCTCCCGGGGACCGTCGCCGCCGAGACCGGCGAGACGGCCGAGGCGGGCCAGGAGCGCGAGGACGCCCGCGCCGCCGCCGACGCGAGCGGGGGCACCGCCACGGCGGACGCGGACCTGCGCCCCGTACCCGCGCCGGAGAGCGGGCGGCCGGACTCCCCGTCCGGCACCCCCACGCCCGTCGCCGCCTCGGCCCTCCTCGCCGCCCGCAGGGCCTGGAGCACGAGCCTCGTCGTGATCCCCGCGACGGGACCGCGCCGCCACTACTCCACCGTCGTGCGCGACGGCCTCGGCGACCTCCAGGCCAGGCTGCCCGCCTCCCTCGCGCCCGGCGCCGAGAACTACGAGGTCGCCCTCCTGAGCGGCAGCAACGGCTACCTCAAGATCGTCGGCCGCGCCCTGCAGGCCCGCCTCACCGAGGTGACGTGGCAGGACGACACGTACACCCTGCGCGGCAGCGCGCCGCTCGAGCTCGAAGGCGCCGGGTTCGTCGTCAAGGCGCGCGACCGCTTCGAGGAGCACGCGGGCGAGGTGCGCACGCTCCCCGGCGGGCGCTTCGAGGCGCGCTTCACGCCCTCGCGCATGTCCCGCCGCCAGCGGCTCCCGCTCGCGAGCGGCCGGTGGAACTTCTTCCTGCGCGTCCCCGGACAGCCGCTCGACGTGCCCCTCACGATCGACCGGCTCTCCGTGCCCGCCTTCCCCGTGCACGGTACCGCCGACGGCCGCGCCTACGAACTCCAGGCCCGCTGGCACGACTTCCCGCAGCTCAACTGCCTCTCCGAACTGCGGACGCACGAGCGCGGCGTCTACCACCAGGCACGCCTGCGCAGGGACGTCTACGAGGCGGGCCGCGCCAAACCGCTGCGCGACGCCGTCCTCTTCATCAGCTACAACGGCAAGCAGTACTCGGACAGCCCCCGCGCCGTCCACGAGGAACTGGTCCGCAGGGGCAGCGACCTCGAACAGCTCTGGCTCGTCCGCGACGACCAGGCGGCGCTGCCGCCCACCGCGCGCAAGGTGCGGCTGTGGAGCGAGGAGTGGTTCGACGCCCTCGCGCGCGCCCGGTACATCGTCACCAACGCGCACCTGCCGCACTGGATCGAACGCCGCCCCGGACAGGTCGTCGTGCAGACCTGGCACGGCACGATGCTCAAGAAGATCGGCCTCGACATCGAGGCCCCGGCCTTCAACCCCGACTACCACGAGCAACTGCGCGCCGAGACGAAGAACTGGACCTTCCTCGTCTCCGCGAACCGCTTCAGTACCCCGATCCTGCGGCGCTCCATGGGCTTCGACGGCGAGATCCTGGAGACCGGCTACCCGCGCAACGACGTGCTCTACGCGCCCGACCTGGCCGAGCGCGCCAAGGAGATCCGCGAATCCCTCGGCGTACCGCCCGGTAAACGCGTCATCCTCTACGCCCCCACCTGGCGCGACGACGACGCCCACAGCCAGGGCCGCTTCCGCTTCGACCTCAAGCTCGACACGGAGCGCGCCCGCGCCGAACTCGGCCACGACCACGTTCTCCTGGTGCGCCGCCACTCCAACACCGTGGACGGCGTGACGGGCGCGGGCGACGGCTTCGTCCTCGACGTCTCGGACTACCCGGACATCTCCGAGCTCTACCTCGCCGCCGACATCCTCGTCACGGACTACTCCTCCGTGATGTTCGACTACGCGCACCTGCGCCGCCCGATGGTCTTCTTCACGTACGACCTGGAGCACTACCGCGACACCCTGCGCGGCTTCTACTTCGACTTCGAGCGCAACGCCCCGGGCCCCCTCGTCCGCACGACGGACGAACTCGTCTCGGCCCTGCGCGACATCGACCGCGTCACCGCCGACTACAGCGAGCGCTACCAGCTCTTCCACGAGGAGTTCTGCGACCTGGACGACGGCCACGCGACGGAACGGCTGGTGGAGCGGATGCTGGCGGAAGGGGCGTCGGGGGGGTGACCGGAACGGCGCGGGGCCCCGGAAGCCGAAAGGTTCCGGGGCCCCGCGCCGTGTCTCCGCGAGCGCGCGCTCAGCTCTCGTGACGCAGTTCCTCGCCCCGGCGCAGCAGCCGGTCGACGACCCTGCCCGTCGCCTGCCCGTCGTCGAGGCCGCAGAAGCGCTCGTGGAAGTCGCGGTAGCGGTCCGCGTACGTCGCGCGGACGGTGTCGATGTCGCGGATCGCGCTGATCAGCCCGTCCGAGTCCGGGATCAGCGGCCCCGGCGCCTCGCGCTCGAAGTCGAAGTAGAAGCCGCGCAGGACATCCCGGTAGTGCTCCAGGTCGTACGTGAAGAAGAGCATCGGCCGCTGGAGGTTCGCGTAGTCGAACATCACCGACGAGTAGTCCGTGACGAGGATGTCCGCGACCAGGTAGAGGTCGGCGATGTCCGGGTAGTCCGAGACGTCGAAGACGAAGCCGTTGCCCGCCCCGCTCACGGCGTCCACCACGTTCGAGTGACGGCGGACGAGCACGACGTGGTCCCGCCCGAGCCTGCGCTCGGCGTCCTCCAGGTCCAGCTGGAGATCGAGGCGGAACTGCCCCCTGCGGTGCGCCTGGTTGTCCCGCCAGGTCGGCGCGTACAGGACGACCTTCTTGCCCTCCGGCAGCCCCAGCGCGCGGCGCACCTCGGCGGCCCGCTTCTCCTTGTCCGGGGCGTGGAGGTGGTCGTTGCGCGGGTAGCCGGTCTCCAGGATCTCGCCCTCGAAGCCCATCGCGCGGCGCAGGATCGGGGTGCTGAAACGGTTCGCGGAGACGAGCAGCGACCAGTTCTTCGTCTCGGCGCGCAGTTGCTCGTGGTAGTCGGGGTTGAAGGCCGGGGCCTCGATGTCGAGGCCGATCTTCTTGAGCATCGTGCCGTGCCAGGTCTGCACGACGACCTGTCCGGGGCGGCGTTCGATCCAGTGCGGCAGGTGCGCGTTGGTGACGATGTACCGGGACCGGGCGAGCGCCTCGTACCAGTCCTTGCTCCACATGCGCAGCGGACGCACGGTGTCGGGCAGTTCCACCTGGTTGTCGCGCACGACCCACAGCTGTTCGAGGTCACTGCCCCTGCGGACCAGCTCCTCGTGGACGGCGCGGGGGCTGTCGGAGAACTGGCGCCCGTTGAAGCTGATGAAGACGACCGAGTCGCGCAGGGGGAGGGAACGGCCGGCTTCGTAGACGTCCTTCCGCAGCCGGGCCTGGTGGTACGGGCCCTGCTGGCCGACGTCCAGGTCCGAGAGGCAGTTGAGCTGCGGGAAGTTGTACCAGCGGGCCTGGAACTCGAAGGTGTTGCCGTCCACCGTGCCGACGACGGGGAACCGCTCGACGGCGAGCCGGTCGATGACGAACGGGATGTCCAGCGCGCGCCCGGGAATCCGCAGGAGGAAGTTCCAGCGCCCCGTGGGCAGCGGCAGGTTCTTGTTCGGCCCGGACATCCGGCCCGGCGCGAACGAGGCGACGAAAGTGCCGTCGGGCAGGAGCCGCAGTTCGCTCCGCTTCTCGTCGGCGCGGCTGCGCGCCGAGACGAAGAAGGCGGCGTCGTCGAGGGGGACCGGCGCCGAGCCGTGCAGGACGAAGCGGTCCCCGGTCCACTCGACCTTGGTGACGCGTGCCTGAAGCGGTCGGCCGCTGAACTTGAGGTAGCCGTTGTTGCCCGCCTGGCAGGCGACCTCGTAGTCCTCGGCGCCGGGTGCGAGGCCCCGGCTCAGCGCGAACTGGGCGTCGGCGAGGCCCGCTCCCACGACGGTGGGCAGGTTCCGCGAGGTGCCGTCCGGGGCGGTCACGAGGAGCGTGGTGCTCCAGTTGCGCCGCGCGGCGAGGGCTGTGGCATCCGGTTCCTCGGCGCGCGGGTACTCGGGGAGCAGTGCGACGTCCGCGAGCGGGACGAAGACCTCGAAGTACGTGTCGGCCGCGGGCTGCGGGCGCACGGTGACCGGGTAGTCGAGCACCTCGCCCGTACCCCGGTTGGTCACCCGCAGCGCGACCTGCTCGCCCGCTCCGACCGGCACCCGGATCTCGCCGCTGATCGCGATCGAGCCGTCCACCTCGCGGTATCCCGTGACGAGCGCGCGGACCCGTTCGACGCGCAGGCGCAGGGCACCCTTCTCCGCGAAGGGGAGAAGGCGGTAATCGCGGTCGAGCCACTGGTAGGGGGGCGCGCCGGGGCTGTCGGGGCCCTTCGCGCTGATGGCCCGCTTGCGCAGCAGACCGCCCGAGGTCATGGCCATCCCGACGCGCCAGACGCCCTCTTCCCACGTGTCGCCCTTGCGCAGGCGGCGCGGGTCGATGTCGGCTTCCCACCCGGACCAGTCGTAGTTGACGTCGGTGGTCTTCGAGGCCGCGGTCGCCTCGGGGGCGTGGACGTTGGGCATCGGGATCAGCAACGGGCGGCGGCTGCCGACCTTCTGGATCGCGAGGACCTTCACCGAGCTGTGCTTGCCGGGCTGGCTCACCCGCTGGATCGCGGCGTGCCCCGCGAGCCGCAGCCGCCCGCCCCGCCAGGACACCTCGCGCAAGGACGTCCACAGCTTCAGGTCCTGGTCCAGCCGCAGGGCCTTCTTGGGCAGGAGGTCGCCGATTCCCTTCACGGAGGGGAAACTCGCGTACTTGCGCAGCAGCCCCTCGACCTCGCCCCGGTCGCCCTGCCGCTCGGCCTCCAGGAGGGCCACGAGTTCCGTGAGGGCGTGCTTGCGGACCAGGAGCCACTTCAGACGCGGCTGGGACTGCATGCCGAGGACGATCTCGGGGTCGACGCCGTTGAGGAAACGGTTCACGCCCCGGATGAACTCGGCGCGGAACTCCTCGTCCCCGTCGGGCAGCACGGTCAGGAAGAGCCGCAGGTCACTGGTGAGGACCGAACGGTCGTAGGCGAGTTTCAGGTCCTTCGCCTCGGGCTCCGGGCGTGCCGCCAGGAACTTGCTCACGCTCTCGACGGCGGCGATCCGGTCGCGCAGCCCCCGCACCTCGGTGCGGCGCTGGGTGATCGAGGGGGCGCCCTCGCCGTCCCGGAGCCGCCAGTGGTACGTCGGTTCGCCGATCACGTCGACCGCCTCGGCGAGGAAGTGCGCGGGCACCATCACCGGTGTGTCCTCGTACAGCACCCCCTCGGGGAAGGCCAGGGCGTGCTTCTCCCAGAACCTCCGGCGGAACACCTTGTTCCATGCCGTCCGGTCGCCCAGCAACCGCCGGTTCTCGCTCACGTGCGTCCGCTTGGCCGACCCGTCCCGCAGGAACCGGTGCATCGGCGACTGCCACACCCGTGTCGAGTTGATGTGCAGCACGTTCCCCGAGACGAAGTCGGAGCCGCTCTCCTCCAGACTCGCCACCATCAGGCGGTACGCGTCCGGGGGCACGGTGTCGTCGCTGTCGACGAAAGTGAGGAACTCGGAGGCAGGGTGCAAGTGTTCGGCGCCTGTGTTGCGGGCCGCGCCCAGACCCGCGTTCTCCTTGCGCACCAGCTTGAAGCGGGAGTCCTCCGCCGCGTACTCGGCGCATATGCGCGCGGAGTCGTCGGGCGAACCGTCGTCGACCATGATCACTTCGAGGTCGTGGAAGGTCTGCGCGCGCAGGGAGTCCAGACAGGCCGGGAGGTACGCCTCCACGTCATAGACGGGGACGATGACGCTCAGGCGCGGGGCCATGGGAGAGAGGTCCATTCTGCAGTTCTTGAGGTCTTCAGGCCGTCTCGGCGGAGGGAGGCTCGGGAGCGGTGACCGGCTCGTCGGCGCCGGAGAGCGGGAGGCCGCGGGCCGCCGGGCGGTCGTCCGCGCGGTCCTCCGCCACGTCGTGACCGGCCCGGTCCGCGGAGACCGGCTGCCGCGGGATGCTCACGCCGTGGCCCGACTGCGGGAACAGCTCGGAGTACGCGGCGAGAGCCTCGCTCACGGGCGCCGCCACGGCGCGCTCCTGGGGCGCGCGGGTGGGCGGGGGGCCGAAGAAGGAGTCGGCGTCGAGCGGGGCGGAGGGGGCGAAGGGCTCGGCCCTGGCCCACGCGGGGACCGAGATCTCGGGCGCGCTCTCCTCGGCGTCGGCGTCGATGGGGGCGTCTCGGGCGTCCGGTTCGTCGTCCGGCCCCTCGTCCGGCTCTTCCTCCGCGCGCTCCTCCTCGCGGAGCTCCGCGTAGGCGAACTCGGCCGCAGGGACGGGCTCCGGCGCGGGCAGGGGCTCGGCCGTGAATGCGGGCTCCGGTGCGAACCAGGACTCGGCCGCGAGTTCGGGTTCCTCCGCGTACGCCGTTTCCGCTACGAGTCCGGGTTCCGGCGCGTACGCCGGGTCCTCCGCGAGCGCGGGTTCCGCCGTGAGTTCGTGTTCCGGCGCGTACGCAGTTTCCGCTACGGGATCAGGCTCCGCCGCATACCCCGCTTCCGCTACGGGATCAGGCTCCGCCGCATACCCCGCTTCCGCCGTGACCAGCCGCTCCGGCATGTACGCCGGTTCGTCCGCCCGCTCGCCCTCCGGCACATACACCGGCGCCCTGTTCTCCGTCCGCGAGGGGACGCGGACGGTGCCCGCGAGTTCCGCGGGGGACGGGACGTGCGGGCGGTCGGCGAGCGGGGTCACGGGTATCTCGCGGTCGTCGCCGAGGAAGACCTTCCGTACCACGCGCTCGGCCGCCCGGCCGTCGTCGAAGTCGCAGAAGCGTCGCCGGAAGGCGGCGCGCCGACGGTCGGCCTCGGCGCCGCGCCAGGCCCCGCCGGCGAGCACGTCGAGCAGTTCGTCCTGCGAGCGCGCGACCGCGCCCGGTGCCTCGGAGAGGAGGTCGAAGTAGACCCCGCGCACCGTCGAGTAGATCTCCCAGTCGTCGGCGAAGACGACGATCGGCCGGTCCAGCAGCGCGTAGTCGAACATCGCCGAGGAGTAGTCGGTGACGAGCGCGTCCGCCGCCAGGTAGAGGCTCTCGACGCGGGGATGGGCGGAGACGTCGATGATCCGCCCGGTCGCGCGCAACTCCTCGACCTGCGGCGAGGGCTTGTAGAAGTAGTGGCCGCGTACGAGGAGCACCGTGTCGGGCCCCAGCTCGGAGGCGATGCGCGCGAGGTCGAGGCGGGGCCGGAAGCTCTTCTCGTAGTCGCGGTGGGTCGGCATGTAGAGCAGCGCCGTGGTGTCCTCGGAGAGGCCGAGTTCGACGCGGGCCGCGAGCACGTCCGCCGCGCTCGCGTTGACGAGTGCGTCGTTGCGCGGGTAGCCGGTCTCCAGCGTCTCGTAGCGGCTGGGGTACACGCGTTCCCAGACCCGCGTGGAGTGGGCGTTCGACGAGAGGCTGTAGTCCCAGCGGTCGCAGCGCCGCAGCAGGTCGTCGAAGTTCATGCTCGTGGAGATCGGGTATTCGCGCTGGTCGAGCCCCATCTTCTTGAGCGGGGTGCCGTGGTGCGTCTGGAGGTGGATCTGCCCGGGGCGTTTGACGAGGCGGTCCGAGAAGTTGACGTTGTTCACGAGGTACTTGGCGCGCGCGGCGACCGTCCAGAAGTCGCGCGAACCGAGCGGCACGGCTCGCACCCCGCGCGGCACGCTGTCCATCAGGTCGGGACGCACGGCCCAGACGCGGCGGATGTGGGGTGCGCGCCGGGCGAGTTCGGCGTCGATCGCCGCCGGGTTGCAGGAGACCGAGCGGCTCCAGTAGGCGGAGAAGAGCGCGAGGTTCTCGTCGAGGTCGGTGTGCTGCTGCGAGCGGTAGAAGAGGCCCATGGCGCGCTTCTTGGAGCCCTTCACGGCCTGCCGCGCCTTGGTCTTGACGACCTGCCGGGTGCGGACCGCGGTCGCGGAGCCGGTCATGAGGGCGTACGCGTCCCGCTCCAGCATCGCGAACTTGTAGCCGTCGCGTCCGGCCGGGCGCTCGAAGCCGGCGGGTATCCGGCGGCGGTAGTCGTGTGCCGCGCGGTGGAAGAACTCCGCCTTCGCCTCCTCGGGCAGCCGTCCGGGCCGCTCCAGGATGGTGAGGTAGTGGTCGATCATCTTGCGGAACAACGGCCCGCGCCAGCGATTGAGTTCGGGGCGGCTGTCGAGGTAGGCGAAGACGCGGTCGTACTGGTCGAAGGCGTCGAAGTGCTTGCGGCTGACCGTGCTCAGGATGTTGCCGCCCTCGCGCCGCTGGCGGTAGTGGACGCACACCCGGTCGAGCACGGCGAGCGACTCGGCGGCTGCCATCGCGCAGTACGTCCAGGGGGCGTCCTCGTAGTAGCCCGCGGGGAAGAGGAGCCCGGCGGCCTCGACGAACTCCCTGCGGTACGCCTTGTTCCAGGCCACCTGGAGGAGGTTGAGGAGCTCCGGGCGGTCGGCCAGGGAGAAGGAGGCGGGGCCGTCCTCGTGCAGGTGCCGGGCGAGCGAGTTGCGCACGAGGCGCCCGTCCCAGTAGGAGCGCGCGTAGTCGTAGACGAGGATGTCGGGCGAGTCCGCCGCGTCGAGCCGTTCCGCCATGGCGCTCAGGCTGCCGGGCAGCAGGACGTCGTCACTGTCGAGGAAGAGGATGTACTCCCCGCCCGCGTGGGCCAGTCCCGCGTTGCGGGCGTTCCCGAGGCCGACGTTCTCCGGCAGGTGCACCGCCCGCACGCGGGCGTCGTTCGCCGCGTACTGGTCGAGGATCTCGCCGCACACGTCGGGTGAGCAGTCGTCGACACCGATCACCTCGAAGTCGCCGAAGTCCTGTCCGAGCACGGAGTCCAGGCATTCGCCCAGGTATGCCGGGACCTTGTAGACCGGTACGACGATCGAGAAACGCGGCATCTCTGAAGACCTGCTCCACGGACCTGAAGGATGGGGGACTCGCGCGACCCTGGGGCCGGGCGGGCGCTGCGACAGTTTATGTGATTCTTTTGAAGTTTCCTGAGAGAAGGTAGTGCTATTGGCTTGGGTGGTGTTGTCGCGTTTCGCTGTGAATCTGATCGCAAATGCGGACAGAGGTGGGGAAAAAGAATCATCGCACGGCTCCCCGCCGGGGTGATTCGGGTCACGCCGGGGCTGTGCGATGCTGCCGCTGAGAACGACGGAGAGGTGCCGGGATGACGTGGCTGGTGACGGGCGGGGCCGGGTACATCGGGGCGCATGTGGTGCGGGTGCTCGCGGGGGCGGGGGTGCCGGTCGTCGTGTTCGACGACCTGTCCACGGGGGAGGCCGCGCGGCTGCCCGAGGGGGTGCCGCTGGAGACCGGGAGCGTGCTCGACCGGGCGAGGCTCGACGCGGTGCTCGGTGAACACCAAGTGACGGGCGTCCTGCACATCGCGGGCAAGAAGCAGGTCGCCGAGTCCGTCGAGCGACCGCTCCACTACTACCGGGAGAACGTCGAGGGGCTGCGCGTCCTGCTGGAGGCCATGCGCGCCGCCGGGGTCGACCGGCTCGTCTTCTCCTCCTCCGCCTCCGTGTACGGGGTGCCCGAGCCCGAACTCGTCACCGAGGACACGCCCTGCCTGCCGATCTCCCCGTACGGCGAGACGAAGCTCATCGGCGAGTGGCTGCTGCGGGACGCCTCGGTCGCGTACGGGCTGCGGACCATCGCCCTGCGCTACTTCAACGTCGTCGGCGCGGGGCTGCCCGGACTCGCCGACAAGGGCGCGGCGAACCTCGTGCCGCTCATCTTCGAGCGCGTCGACGCGGGCCGCCCGCCGCTCGTCTTCGGTGACGACTACGACACCCCCGACGGCACCTGCGTGCGCGACTACGTGCACGTGCAGGACATCGCTGAGGCGCACCTCGCCGCCGCCCGCCGCCTCGACGAGGCGCCCGAGGGGATCGCACTGCGGCTCAACATCGGCCGCGGCGAGGGCAGTTCCGTGCTGGAAATGATCGAGCGCGTCCTCAAGACGACAGGCCGCACCGACCTCGTCCCCGAGGTCGTCCCGCGCCGCCCCGGCGACGCGGCCCGCTGCGTGGCCTCCGCCGACGCGATCCGCGCGGAGCTGGGCTGGAGCGCGCGGTACGGGCTGGACGAGATGATCGAGTCCGCCTGGCAGGGCTGGCGCCACCTCCACGACTGAGCGGGATCGGGCCCGCGCGCCCGGAGCCGGTGCGCACGCGGCCCGTACGCCCGGAGCCCGTACGTCCGGAGCCCCTGCGCCCGAGGTGCGCCGCGCCCCGTCCGCGCGGAGTCCGTCGGCCCGGCGCCCGTCCGCCCCAAGCCCATCCGCACGGAAACGGCGGCCCACCCCCCGTACCACCGGGGAATGGGCCGCCGTTTCCGTGTGCGGTGGGGGTCTCAGTCCCCCGTGCGCTCCAGCGAGTCCGGCTCGGACCCGGCGAGGGCGTCCGCGGCGAAGTCGCGCTCCTCCTCGCCCTCGGCCACCGCCGCGCGCGCGGCGGCGGCGCGGTCCGCCTGGCTGGGGACGAGCGTGGACGTGCCCTCGCGGGCGAGCTGGCGCTCCTCGCGCTCCAGCGCCTTGGCCGACAGCGCCTCGACGGCCCGCGCGAAGCGGGACTGCGCGCTCGGCTCGTCGGGTCCGAGCAGATACCGCTTCAGTTCCCCGCGCGCGTGCGCGAATCCGTCGCGCGAGGCGTCCCGCGCCGCCGCGAGCAGCTCGGGGACCTGCGCCGCGTCCGGGGTCAGGATCGTCGCGGCCCGTACGGTCGGGAAGTCGGTGCGGAACTGCGTCTCGCTGACGCCCGCCGTGTTCGCCACCGCGTACGGCTTGCCGCTCGCGAGGTAGTCGGACACGACGCTGGAGACGTCGCTGATGAGCACGTCCGCCTGGTTGAAGCAGGAGTAGAGCGCGGGGCGCGGGCCCGTGATGATCTGGTGCGCGTCCTCGGGCAGCGAGGCCCAGTAGGCGTCCTCCCAGCGGCGGGTCGCCTCGTCGACGGCCTTGTCACGGCCGCCGGAGGGGGTGCCCTGGACGAGCATGCGCTCCATCTCGTCGGAGCCCTCGCGGTAGTCGGCCGCGGTGAGCCGGTCCAGCTCGGCCGCGAGCCGCTCCAGCTCCGCCGCGCCCTTGTCCTTCGGGTCCTTCGCCGCCGCGCGCCCGCCGTTCGCGGCGCGGATCAGCTCCTGAACGCGCTCGTTCGCCGCGCCCGCGCGCGGGTCCACGGAGCCCGTCATCGGGTGCGGCTTGTAGAGCAGCCGCACCTTCGGGTCGGCGAGCAGCCGCCGCACGATGTTCTCGCCCGCCTCGATGACCGAGGTGTTGCCGGGCTGCCCGTCCCAGCCCTCCCACGTCGGCGCGTAGAGCACGGTCGTGACGGAGCCGCCCGGGGCCACCGTGTCGATGCCCTTGAGCTGCGGGCGCCCGATCTCGACGATGTCCTTGTCCTCGACGCCGACGTCCGCGAGGGCGTACCGCTCGCGCGCGCCGGGACCGGCGACCCACACCTCGTCGTACGCCTTCGCGTACGGGTTGCAGCTGGAGAGCTTGTCGCTCTCGCCGTGGTTGATGAAGGCGTGCTTGATGCCGGGCATCCGCAGCACCTGCGAGGTCTTGCCCGAGTTCGAGGGGTGGACGAGCGACTTCAGCGTGGACTGCTCGATGCGCATGAGATGCGCGACCTTCGGCAGGCACAGGACCGGCAGGTCCGTCGCGGCGATCTTCTGCACCATGAACCGCTCGCGCAGGATGATGATCGGCCGGCCCGGCAGCGCGGCGAGCGGCTCCAGCCACATGTTCGCCTGGTACGCGGACGAGGCACCGCCCGAGAAGTACATACCGGTCGTCGGGCCGTACGCGGCGAGCCACTCGTCGAGCCAGGCCAGGGCCCGCTCCTCGTTGAGCGCGCGGCGCCGGGGCAGCAGGTGCACGGCGAGCCGGACGATCCCGGCGAGCGAGAGGACGAGCGAGACGCCGATCCCGGCGAGCGCCCACACGGTCGCGTCGGCGGCGACAGTGGCGATCAGGCCCGCGGTCGCGGGGAGCCCGAAGCCGAGCAGCCGGTGCCCGGGGCGGCGCAGCAGCAGCGCGGGCGGCGCGGCGGTGAGCTTGAGGCCGCTCGTGTCGATGTTGCGCGTCACGAAGGGCAGCGTGCGGGTCCTGCGGACCAGGATCGCGGCGCCCTGCGAGACGAAGTGGAGCCCGTACACGGCGAGAAGACCCAGGAGCAGGGCCGTCCAGCCGCCCTCGTGCTCGGCGCCCGCGGTCCGGACCACGCCCACGACGAGCAGCAGATCGCGCAGCACCTGGCGCAGCGTGGCGTCCACCCGCAACCGTCCGAGCCGCGCGAGCGTCAGCTTCAACCAGCGGTGCACGACGAGCTCTGTCACCAGGCCCACGGCGGCGGCACCGACGAGCAGCCACGGCAGCGCCATGGCGGCCCCCACCGCCGACGCCACGAAGCTCGCGGCGAGGACGACGGTGGGCAGCAGTCTGCCGATGGCCTGACTGCGAAGAGCGAGAGAGGTGGGGGGCACTACTCAGACTCCAAGGACTCGGATCGGGGAAGAAGACACGTACACATCCGAAAGCAGGGCCACGGGGGCGTGACGAGGGACCCGCGGCGAAGCGCACCGTCGGGTACAACGGTATGGCGACGCTTTGGGTAGCGGCTGCGGGCGGCGGACCGGGAACACTTGGGGGAAGTTCCGGTGACATCGCCCGGCCGTCCTGCCCGTCCGGTATTCGATCATGCTCGTGAAATCAGCGAACCCGCCGGTCAGGAGGACGACTCCACTCCACCCTTCCATGTCCTGAGGGGCATTCTCGCGGGCATTGTTGAGAAGAGTGTGAGAAGAATACGACGGTTGCCTGTGATCTCTCGCACGCGGTGTCCAATTGCTCACACCCGAGCGCGTCTCCGGGCGGCCACCCCGCCCCGCGGCACCAGGGAACGCCCGGAAACGCCCGGAAAGCGTCCGCCAGACGGAACGCGGAGGTGAGCGCGCCGCCCGGCGGCTAGATTGCCGGAGCCGCGAGAAGCCGCACCGGGACGATCGGACGCGCGGCGACGACGAGCGGCACGAGTGGTACGTACGGGGCACACCGGATGGCGGGCCCGCCGGGCCGGGGCGCCCGCGGGCCGGGAAGTGGGACAGCGCGTGACAGCGGCAAGGCAGCGGGTGGCCGAGGCCCGCAGGATCGTGGTCAAGGTCGGCTCCTCCTCGCTCACCACGGCCTCGGGCGGACTCGACGCCGACCGCGTGGACGCGCTCGTGGACGCCCTCGCGGGCGCGCGCGGGCAGGGAAAGGGAAAACGGGACCTCGTCCTCGTCTCCTCGGGCGCCATCGCCGCCGGGCTCGCCCCGCTCGGCCTCACGCGCCGCCCCCGCGACCTGCCCCGGCAGCAGGCCGCCGCGAGCGTCGGGCAGGGCCTCCTCGTCGCCCGCTACACCGCCTCCTTCGCGCGGTACGGGGTCCGGGTCGGCCAGGTCCTGCTCACCACCGCCGACACGAGCCGCCGCTCCCACTACCGCAACGCCTACCGCACCCTGGACCAGCTCCTCGCGATGGGCGCCCTCCCGGTCATCAACGAGAACGACACCGTCGCCACCGACGAGATCCGCTTCGGCGACAACGACCGCCTCGCCGCCCTCGTCGCCCACCTCGTCCACGCCGACCTCCTCGTCCTCCTCTCCGACGTGGACGGCCTCTACGACGGCGACCCCGCGGCCCCCGGCACCTCCCTCGTCCCGGAGGTGCGGGACCCCGCCGAACTGCGGGGCATCGAGATCGGCAGCGCGGGGCGCGCCGGGGTCGGGACCGGCGGCATGGCCACCAAGGTCGAGGCCGCCGCGATCGCCGCCGCCGCCGGGGTGCCCGTCGTCCTCACCTCGGCGAGCCGCGCGGGCGAAGCCCTCGCCGGGAGCGCGACCGGCACGTACTTCCACCCCACGGGCCGCCGCTACGCCGACCGGCTCCTGTGGCTCCAGCACGCCTCGACCCCGCAGGGCGCGCTCGCGCTCGACGCGGGCGCGGTGCGGGCCGTGGTCGACGGGAACGCCTCGCTGCTCCCCGCCGGGATCACCGGTGCCACCGGCCGCTTCAGCGCGGGGGACCCCGTCGAGCTGCGCGACCCCGACGGCAGGCCCGTGGCCCGCGGCCTCGTCAACTACGACGCCGAGGAACTGCCCCGGCTCCTCGGCCGCTCCACCCGCGAGCTGGCGAAGGAACTGGGCCCCGAGTACGAGCGCGAGGTCGTCCACCGCGACGACCTCGTCCTGCTGCGCCGCCCCTGAGACCGCACGCGCTCCTCGTACGCCACCCCCCGAACGGGTTCCCGAGTCCGCGCCCACGGCCGAAAGCGCTCACCCCCCGGGTTGCGCTTGGGCAAAACGCCTTCGCGCGGACGCCGGGACTGCTCCACTTTGAGGGGGCGGCCCTCGCGGCAGGCGGGGGCCCGCGGTCCGGCGGGACGGAGGCCGTGGTGGTACGAGCACAGCCAGGGGCACGGCCCCGGACGCTCAGCAGCGTGCGCAACGTGGAGGTGCGGCGCAGGGAGCAGCGGGAGCAGGAGGAACGCCGCCGCGAGCCGGAGGCGGTCGCCCCCGCGCCGAAACACGCGCGGCTGTGGCACGTGACCCTCTCGGTCTCGGGCGAGCGCACCCCGCTCCCCGACGTCCGCCGCGCACTCGAACAGCTCGCCCACGACCACCCTTTCCTCCTCACCAGCCGCTACGCCGCCGATCACGCGGAGATCCGCTACTGGGAGGAGGCCCGCGACCTCCACGACGCGGCGGCCCTCGCCCTGCGCCTGTGGGGCGAACACCGTCACACGGCCCACCTCCCGCCGTGGGAGATCGTCGGACTGGAGGTCATCGACCGCGAGACCTACCACCACCGCGTGGCGGAGAACGCGGGCCCGCTCCCGGCGGCCCCGGTCGGGGTGCACCCGTTCCGGGGAAGGAGCGAGTAGGGGCGGTTTTCGGCCAAGGTGGGCCAGTGCGCCGCCTCGGCCTGCCTCGCGCCTTCGCTTCGTACCGAGCCCCACCCGCACTACAACTCACGAGCACCGATACCGGGGCCCGGGGCGGAGCCCCGCGAGGTCCACACGTCGAAACGCGAGGCCCCCGCCCCCACCCCCGGTCTACGCTCGGGCCATGACCCAGCTCTCCCCGTACGACACGATGACCCCCGTAGCCCAGACGACCTACCGGGCCCGCGCAGCGGCAACAGAGCTGGCCCCCCTGACCCGCGCGGTCAAGGACGACGTCCTCCTCGCCATCGCCGACGCGATCGAGGTCCGTTCCGCCGAGATCATCGAGGCCAACGCCCGCGACATCGCCCGCGCCGAGGAGGCCGGCACGCCCGAGGCCACGGTCGACCGGCTCCGCCTCACCCCCGAACGCGTCCGCGCCATCGCCTCGGACGTCCGCGGCGTCGTCGCGCTGCCCGACCCGGTCGGCGAGGTCGTCCGCGGCTCGACCCTCCCCAACGGCCTCGACCTGCGGCAGATCCGCGTCCCGCTCGGCGTCGTCGGCATCATCTACGAGGCCCGCCCCAACGTCACCGTGGACGCCGCCGCGCTGTGCCTGAAGTCGGGCAACGCGGTCCTGCTGCGCGGCTCCTCCTCGGCCGTCGAGTCGAACACGGCGCTCGTCCGGGTCGTCCGCGACGCGATCGGCGGCGCGGGCCTGCCCGCCGACGCGGTGCAGCTCGTGCCGGGCGAGGGCCACGAACCGGTCCGCGAGCTGATGCGGGCGCGCGGCCAGGTCGACGTGCTCATCCCGCGCGGCGGCGCGGGGCTGATCCGTACCGTCGTCGAGAACAGCACCGTCCCCGTCATCGAGACGGGCACGGGCAACTGCCACGTCTACGTGGACGCGCAGGCGGACGTGGACATGGCCGTCGAGATCCTCGTCAACTCCAAGGCGAGCCGCCCGAGTGTGTGCAACGCGGCCGAGACGCTGCTCGTGCACCAGGACATCGCCCCGGCGTTCCTCCCGAAGGCGCTCGCCGCGCTCGCCGAGGCCGGGGTCACGGTCCACGGCGACGAGCGGGTCCTCGCCCACGCGGACGGCAGCGGGGCCACCGTCGTCCCGGCGACGCCCGAGGACTGGGAGACCGAGTACCTCTCGTACGACATCGCCGCCTGCGTCGTGGACGACCTCGACCGCGCCGTCGCGCACATCCGGCTGTGGTCCTCGGGCCACACCGAGGCGATCGTGACGACCTCGCAGGCCGCCGCGCGCCGCTTCACCCAGCTGGTCGACTCCACGACGGTCGCCGTCAACGCCTCGACCCGCTTCACGGACGGCAGCCAGTTCGGCTTCGGCGCCGAGATCGGCATCTCCACCCAGAAGCTCCACGCGCGCGGCCCCATGGGCCTGCCCGAGCTGACCTCCACGAAGTACATCGTCACGGGCGACGGCCACGTCCGCTGACCGCGTGGCCGGGCCCCGCCGCCCACCCCGGCCAGGGGCCCGGCACACCGTCGGCTCACCCGATTTCCGTACCGCCCGGCTAATTTTCCTACGGTCTGCCCAAATCGCCCGCACCGGTCTACTCTGATCCTGTGCCGGAGGACGTGGGGGGCGCGCCGTTCGCGGACGGCTGGGAGCCCGACGACGACCACGACCACGGACGCGCGGACGAGGAGTTCGCCGCCGTGGTCTTCGACGAGGACTTCGTACGGGGCGCCCGTATCCACGAGCCCTCCGCCGTCGAACGACTGCTCGCCGCCGCCGAGGCGCGCGCGGAGGCCGAGGCCAGCGGGCGCGGCGGACGGCGGCTCGGCGAGGAGCGCGGGGACCCCTCCGACGTCCACGACCCCTTCGCCGACTGGGGCGGCGGCGAGGAGTACGACGAGTACCGCGACACCCGCGCCCGGGAGCACCGCGGCCGGATTCGCTGGCACCGCCCCATCGCCTGGATGCTCGCCCTCGTCCTCGGCGTCGGCATGGTCGCCCTCGCCTTCTCCGCCGTCTACCGCGGCGGCTCCGGCACGGGGGACGACCCCCTCGCCCCGCCGCCCGCCTCGGCGGGCAGCGAACGCGAGCAGGGCGCGAACGCGGCCGAACCGCCCACCGCGTCCCCCGACTACTCCCGCCCCGTCGTCCAGGCCACGCCACGCACCCCGTGACCCGCGCCACGACGCCCCGCAGACGTACCACCACGTTTGCCGCGCCGCCGCACGACCTAGGCTGAAGGTATGGCAGGGGCAACGGAACCCCCTGAGGGCATACCTCCCGAGGGAGGCGGCCCGGACAGGGACGAGGAGTACCGGTCCGTCGTGTTCGACGAATCGTTCGTCAACGCTGCCCGCCTCCAGGAACTCTCCGCCGACGAACGCCTCCAGGGCGAGCACACCCCCGCCGTCCGCAGCCGTCCCCGGCGCGGCCTCAACCGGCAACTGCTCGTCATGGTCGTCGTCATCGTGCTCGCCTTCGCCACCGCCGTCGTCATGGGCGTGCGCACCGGCGAGGTCACCGCCTCCTCGGCGGCGGCCCGCCGCACCGAGGCGCTGCGCACGACGGTCATCCCGCTCGCCCCGCCCGACACCGTCCACGGCGCCCGCACCGCCGCCGACGTCTACGCGGCGAGCCCCGCCGCCGCCTTCCGCACCGGCGCGGCGGGCATCTCGGTGCCCAAGGGCGCCGCGGCGACCCGGCACTACACGCAGGGCCAGGTCATCGAAGCGCTGCGGATCGCCTCCGACTACCTCGTCAGCTCCTCGCTCGACCCGCGCGTCCTCTCCGGCGGCCCGACCAACGCCGTCCGCGCCCTCGTCGACGAGGGGCAGTGGCGCCAGTTCGACGCGAGCATGAACCGCCCGCGCCCGGACGGCCGTCACGCCGCGACCGGCTGGGTCGTCCGCTTCGACCCGCACGAGGTGAGCCTCGCCGACCCGCGCCACCCCGCCCGCGTCAACGGCACCCTGAGCGTCGAGGAACGCGGCGGCACCCTGGAGGTCACCTCCGACCACGTCTTCGCCTACGCGCTCCGCGCCCCGAAGCCCGGCTCGCTCGTCTCCCTCCTCAGCGTCCGCCGCGAACTCCACTTCCGCATCGACCCCGCCGACCTGCGCGGCCACCGCGCCGAGGTGCTCACCTCCACCGTCCAGGCGGGCCCGCTCGACTGCGCCACCGAGTCCGCCGACCGCCTCCACCCGCTCCTCGCCGGCGCCCGCGCGAGCGGCGGCGGGCCCGCACAGGGCACCGACCCGTACGCGCCCGACGCCTCGACGAGCCTGTGCGGCACGCTCGCCGAGCACGCGCTGCCGACGAGGACCTGAGCCGGGGAGGGCGCGGGCCCCGCCCGGGTGTTTCACGGGTCCGGCCGAGCCTCCGCCCTTCAAGCAACTCCTCGCGAAACGGGGGTAGTTGCGCAAGCCCGGGTTTACCATTGCACTCCGCGCGCACCGGAGTCGGGGGAGGAACCGGTCATGCCGTCGACGCCTGGGACCACGGGGGACGAGGTGGTGCGCCTGCGGCTGCGCGTGGGCGACGGACCGGCGGCCGGGGAGCAACACGCCGCCGCCGAGCTGCGCACCTGGCTCGCGGGGACCACCGAGCTGACGGAGCTCGCGACGGTCGAGGAGGTCCGGCTCCCGCGCACCGCCGAGGAGACGACGCCCTCGCTCGGCTTCGGCGACTTCTGGTACGACGTCCTCGTCAACATCACCCCCGACCTGATCACCGCCGCCACCGTGGTCCTCTACCGCCTCCTGCGCAGCCGCCAGCCCCGCAGCGAGCAGGAGGAGACCGTCACGATCCACTTCGAGGACGGCAGCCGCCACACCCTGCGCCGCCACCCCGCGAGCAACGAGGAGATGGCGGCGCTGGTCCGCACCGCCGTGGAGGCCCACCGGCGGGCGGCGACGGGGGCGGAGAGCGGGGAGGACGCGGAGGGCGACGAGGGCTCAGGGGACGACGGAGGCGCGGGTCCCGGCGACGGGCATACGAGCGGCGACGGGGGTGCGGGCGGCGACGGGGATGCGGGTCGCGGCGACGCGCGTACCGGCCGCGACGCGCCCCGTCCGGGTGACGGTGGCCCCGCCGCGAGCGGGGGACCGGCCGGCGGCGCGCCCGAGGTGCCGCGGGGCGGGACCGCCGCGGGGGAGTGAGCCATGGCGAAGGCGCCCCGGATGCGCGCCCTCCTCATCGGCGTCGACACCTACCACGACGAGGACCTGCTGCTGCGGCCCGGCCAGGCGGACGCGAGCATCGACGCCGTGTACCGGGCCCTCACCGAGCCGCCGCACGCGCTCTTCAGGGGGACGAGGGGCGCCGGGATCGAAAGGCTGCGTTCCCCCGCGCTGACCGGCGACGTCGAGAGCGCCGTCAACGCCGCGACACGCTCCGCGCCCGCGCTCTTCCTCCTCTACTACGTCGGCCACGGCCGCCTCCTGCCCGGCGCGGAACCGCTCCAGGACCGCCTCTACCTCACGGTGAGCCAGACCGACCCGCGGCACGTCACCTCGACCGCCGTCGCCCTGGAGGACCTCGTCGCCTGGGCGCTCGCGAGCGGCAGCGAACGCGTCGTCCTCGTCCTCGACACGTGCTACTCGGGGAACCTGACGCACCACCTGCTCCGCGAGGACCGCAACCTCTCCTTCCTCACCTCCGCCCGCCAGCGCCAGCGCGTCACGGCGGGCGAGGACGGCGGCGTCACCCCCTTCACCGCGGCCCTCGCCGATGTCCTGCGCACCCCCGGGCCGCCCGGCCGCCCCCTCACGGTCCACCAGCTCGGCAAGGCGCTCAAGAACCTCGCGAAGAGGCAGCCGCCCGAGACGGTCTTCCCCTGGAAACCGGAGGAGTTCTCCAGCGGCGACGGCGCCGGTACCCACCTGACCCGCCCCACCGGCACACCCCCGCCCCCGCCCGCGCCCCCGCACCACGACGACGACCCCGGCCCCGGACCGCTCGCGCGCCTGTGGGTCCTGCTCACCGGAACGCGCGGGCGGCGCCTGCTCACGCTCGCCGCGGTGCTCACGCTCCTCGCCGCGGGCGCCGGCGTCCCCGCCCTCGTACGTGCCGGAGCGGAGTCCCCGTGCGCGCCGCCCGTCGAACTCCGGCTCGCCACCGCGCCCGAGGAGGCCGCGGCGATGACCGCCGTCGCCACCGCCTACGAGGAGTCCGCCTTCGGCACCTCCTGCCACCGCGGCCGGGTCAGCGTCACCGGGGCCGGGCTCGACGCCCTCGCCGAGGGCTTCCGCGACCCGCAGGGCTGGAGCGAGGGCGCGAACAACCTGCTCAGCACCGCCGGCCCCCAGCCCGACCTGCTGCTCCTCCCGTCGAGCGCCGACCTCGACCGGGTGCGGGGCCCGGACACACGCTTCTCCGCGCCGGTCCACGTCGCCCGCGACCTGCCCGTCCTGACCGTCACCGCGCGCGGCGGCGAGCGGCTCGGACTGCCCGACCCGGGGCCCGGCCGCCTCGGCACCGTCGACTGGGCGACCCTGCGCCGCGCCCTCGCGGGACTCAAGGACCACGCGCGCCTCCTGCGCCCCAGCCCGGCCCTCTCGGGGACCGGGCTCGTCCACTACCTCGGCATGGGCCACGACGTCCCCCCGGCGGGGCGCGCGGACCCGGGCGGCGAGCGCGGCGAGTCGTTCACGTACCGGACCGGCACCCCGACCATCCCCCCGGCCGAGCGGGACGACCTGGAACGCACCCTGATCGCGGGCGGCGGGTCCGTGCTCGACGGCGACGACGCGCTGTGCGCCCTCCTCGCCGGGAAACCCGCCGCGCGCTACGCCGGGGCGCTCACCACGCTGCGCGCGACCCGCTCCTTCCAGGCCGCCGACTGCGAACGGCACACCGCCGAGGACCCCGGTACCCCCTTGCGCGCCTACCGCGTGGCGGGGGCACCCGCCCTCGACCACCCGCTCGTACGCGTCGGCACGGACGACGGCTCGCCGCGCGCCGACGAGATCGCGCACTTCCTCGCCTGGACGACGTCCGGGGCGGGGAGGAAGGCCCTCACCGCCGTGCACCTCGATCCCGCCGCGCGCGAGGAGAACGTACGGCTCGACCCCGGGCACGTCGCGGACCAGCTCAACGCCTACCGCGCCGCACACCCCGAACTCCGCGTCGAAGTCGTCTTCGACGTCTCGCGCTCGATGGCCGAGGACAGCAAGCTCACCGGCGCGCGCGCCGCCCTCGACGAGGCACTCGGCCACCTCGGCGGCAAGGCCCGCTACCAGCTGCGCGTCTTCCCGACCGGCGAGGACGGCGAGGGCAGCGCCCTGCGCGACGGCCCCTGGCGGGCCACGGGCACGAAGAAACTGGGGCTGGGGCCCGGGGACGTCAACAAGGACCGGCAGGCGGACCTCGTGAGCGTCCTCGGCACGGTGCGCGGCGACATCACGGCGGCCAAGGCGGCCGACAGGAGCACGCCCGGCGACGAGCCGCCCCACCAGTACGCCGTGCTGCTGGTGACGGACGGCGACTACCGCGAGGGGAAGCGGCCCCAGCTCGGCGCGCTCGCCGACGTGGCGGCGCGGCTCGGCCGCGTCGAGGGCGCGCCCGTCCACGTCGTGGCGACCCGCCCGGAAGGCTGCGCGGCCGGCCACGAGGCCGACACCGTCGCGCAGAACTCGGGCGGCGGCTGCACCCGCCTCGGCCCGGGACTCGCCGCCGCGCTCAGCCGCACCGTCACGGCCCTCGACGAAGGGGAGGACTGAGCGCGATGCGGAAACGGGGGGCGGGAGACGGGGCGCGGCCGGGTACGGGAGCGGCGCTCCGGGGCCGGGCCGCGGCGAGGCCCCGCGCACGACTCGTGCTCGCCCTCGTCCTGTGCCTGCTCGCCGCCGCCTGCTCCTGGCGGCACGAGGACCCTCCGGCGCCCCGCTCCGCCGCCTGCCGCCCCGGGGACGACACCCTGCGCATCGCGACGGGCGGCGACCTCACCGGCACCGACATCCGCGCGCTGCTCATCCAGCACTGGGCCGAGGAGCGGAAGGTCCCGGTACGGATCGTCCAGCTCCCCGACACGGCGGACGGCCAGCGCAGTCAGCTCGTGGCCTCGCTCCAGGCGGGCAACCCGTACTGCTACGACCTCGTCAACCTCGACGTCACCTGGACCGCCGAGTTCGCGGCGCAGCGCCTCATCACCCCCGTCGACCCCGGCGGCGACGACTTCTGGCCGGCCGCGAGCAAGGGCGTGCGCTACGGCGGCGAGAGCTGGGCCGTGCCGTGGAACACCGACGTGGGCCTGCTCTTCTACCGCGCGGACCTGATCGGCCCCGGCGGACTCGGCACGTGGGACGCGCTCGCCGAGACCGTCAGGACCTTCCGGCGCGAACGCGACCCACGCGTGCGCGCGGGACTGCTGACGCAGCTCAGGCCGTACGAGGGACTCACCGTCAACGCGGCCGAGGCGGTGTGGCGCGCGGGCGGCGAGATCGTCTCGGGCGAGGGCGAGAAGGCGAGGGTGACCGTGGACGAGCCCGCGGCGACCGCCGGGCTGCTCGACCTCGTCAAGGCCGTCGGCGACGAGGACAGCCCCGGGCTGCCCGTCATCGGAGACTCCTCGCGGCACCTGGACGAGCAGAGCAGCCTGGAGCGCTTCCTCTCCGGCGACGCGCTCATGCTCCGCGACTGGCCCTTCGCCGCCGTGCAGCTCGCCCAGGCCGAGAAACGCGGCACGGGCGAGGACCGCCCCCGCTACGGCGTCACCCAGCTCCCACGCGCCAGGACGGGTGCCTCGGCGGCGGCGCTCGGCGGCCAGAACCTCGCCGTCGTGGCGGGCAGCGGGCACGACTCCCTCGCGCGCGACCTCCTCACGTACCTCACCGGCGCCGGGGCCGAGCGCTGCCTGCGCGACGGCGGCTTCGTGCCCGCGCGACGCTCCGCGCTCGCGGGGGAGTGCGAGGCCGGGGAGGACGTCGGGGGCGCCACGCCGCGCGGCACCGAGCTGCCCGCCGATTTCCGGCGCGCGTACGACACGGCCCTGCGCGCCGCCCTGGAGGACGCGCGCACACGCCCCGTCACGCCGTACTACGCGGCGGTGACGCGGGAGATCCAGCAACGGGTCGGCGCGATGAGGAAGGGTGACGTGCGCCCCTTCGCGGCGGAGCTGGCGAGGACGCTGCGGGGGAGATGAGCGGGGAGAGGTGGGGAGGGAGAGGTGGGGGGATAGAGACGGGGAGTGGGGCGCGGGCGGAGGAGGCGGGCGCGCGGGCGGCGCCGGTCCGGTAGCGCCCGCGCCCCCGGGCGCCCCCTGCCCGTCTCGCGCGGCCCCGCACCGCCCGCGGATCCGGGTGCCCCCGTCCCCGTACGGTCTCCGCCCGGTCAAGGAGGTCATGGGAGAGGAAAACGGGGTGGGGCGCGCACGGGTCGCGGGGGGCCGGCGTCTAGCGTGGGGCCGCCGCGGTACACGAAGGAGCCACCCCCATGACGCACAGCACGACCGGACTCCACCACGAGCACCTGCTCGCGGTGATCTCGAACCAGCCAGGCCCGGGGAACTTCCTGCGCACCGTCCTGATCGTCATGGTGCTCGGGGCGATCCTCCTCGCGTGGTTCCTGCTGCGCGGCTACCGGCAGGGGAACGAGACGCGGGAGGCGCCCCGGGCGGAGCGGGTCCCGGCGAGCCGCGCGGCGGAGACGGGGACCGCGGGCGGTACGGACCGTACGGGCGAGGCGACCACCGGCGCCGACACGCCCCGTACCCCCGGCACGTCGCCCGCCCCCGGCGCGGCCCCCGCCGCCGAGGCGCCGCGCTCCGCCGACGCGGGCGAGCGGTCCTCGTCCGAGGACTGATCCCGGCGCGGTGCGCGGAGCGCCGGGCCTGACGAGGGCTCGGCATTCGGCGGACGCCTCGTACCCCGCGGAACTGAGTCGGCGTGAGCGCCCGGGAGCGGCCCGCATACGATGGGCGCGAACTTATCCCCCTCTCACCTCGCGATTGGTCCTGCCGACGATGAGCCTCTCCAGCACCGCGATCCAGCTGCTCCCCCTCGCCGAGGGCGAGCACGGCGGCAACCACGAAAGCCTCAGCCCCTACCTGACCGGCGGCGGCGCGCTCTTCGCGCTCCTCCTCCTGCTGTGGATCACCACGCGCTTCAACCGCGACCGCTGAACGGCCGCGGAGGGGGCCGCCCGGCCGGGACAGTAGGCTCTGCACGCATGGGAGAGCAGGACATGCCCACTGGCCCGGTCAGCAGCCCGGCGAGCGGCTCCATCAGTACCCGACGACGCCGGCTCGGCGTCATGGGCGGCACGTTCGACCCGATCCACCACGGGCACCTCGTGGCGGCGAGCGAGGTCGCGATGCAGTTCGATCTCGACGAGGTCGTCTTCGTGCCCACGGGACAGCCCTGGCAGAAGAGCGAGAAGCGGGTCAGCCCCGCCGAGGACCGCTACCTCATGACGGTCATCGCCACGGCCGAGAACCCGCAGTTCTCGGTCAGCCGGATCGACATCGACCGCGGCGGGCCCACGTACACGAATGACACACTGCGGGATCTGCGCACGCTCAACCCCGGCACCGAACTCTTCTTCATCACCGGGGCCGACGCGCTCGGCCAGATCCTCACGTGGCGCGATGCCGAGGAACTCTTCTCGCTCGCCCACTTCATCGGCGTCACCCGACCGGGCCACCAGCTCACGGACGCGGGGCTGCCGGAGGGCGGGGTCTCCCTCGTGGAGGTCCCGGCGCTCGCGATCTCGTCGACGGACTGCCGGGCGAGAGTGGCGCGGGGAGCGCCGGTCTGGTACTTGGTTCCGGACGGCGTGGTGCGTTACATCGACAAGCGACAGCTGTACCGCGGCGCGTAGCCGAGAGGGGCACCGGTGAACGACCGAGACAACCCGTACCCGCCGTACGAGGGAGACCCCTACGGCAACGGGCAGAGCGGCCAGGGCTCCGGTCCGTACGAACTCGTCGGCTACGACGCGTACGGCCGCCCCGTCTACCAACAGGCCCAGCAGCAGACCGGGCAGCAGCCCGCCGTACCGTCCCCGCCCCCGCAGGGCGGCGGCTACGGCTACGACCCCTACGGCACGTACGGCGGCCAGCAGCAGGGGCAGCCGCAGGCCGGTTACCAGGACTACGGAAACACGGGCTACGACAGCCAGGGCTACGACAACTCCGGTTACGGCAACCCCGGTTACGACAACCCGGCGGCCCCGCAGGCGCCCGGCGGCTACGAGCGGCAGCAGGCGCCCGGCGCGTACGAAGGGCAGCAGGCCCCGGGCGCGTACGAGCGGCAGCAGGCGCCCGACACGCGGGTCGAGGAGCCGAAGGCGTGGATTCCGCAGCAGCAGCCCGCGACGCCCGAGGGCCCGCCCAGCGGTGAACTCCCGCGCACCGACGCGCCGCCGCGCCCCGCGACCCCCGGCGGTCCCGCCCCCGGCGAGGACCCGCGCGACTACCGCACCGAGATGTTCTCCTTCATCGAGGAGCCCACCGAGCAGTCCGAAGACGTCATCGACTGGCTGAAGTTCAGCGAGAGCCGCAGCGAGCGCCGCGAGGAGGCCCGCCGCAGGGGACGCAGCCGCGTCATCGCGCTCGTCGTGGTCCTCGCCCTCGTCGTCGTGGGCGGCCTCGGCTATCTCTGGTACGCGGGGAAGCTCCCCGGTTCCTCGGACTCCGGCTCCGGCGCGGCCGACACGAGCGGCCCGCAGAACCGCGACGTGCTCGTGGTCCACCTGCGCAACACGAAGAAGGACGGCGCCTCGTCGACGATGCTGCTCGTGGACAACACGACGGCGAAGCACGGCTACGCGGTCCTGCTGCCCAAGGACCTCGCGCTCACCGACGAGGACGGCAACGACACGACGCTCGGCAAGTCGGTCTCGGACGACGGCTCCAGCGGCACGAGCGACGCGCTCGACGGCCTGCTCGGCACCGAGATCCAGGGCTCCTGGCGGCTCGACACCCCGTACCTCAGCAACCTCGTCGACCTCGTGGGCACGATCGAGGTCGACACGGACACGGCCGTGCCCGACCCGAAGAAGAAGGGCGCGGACCCGCTCGTCCACAAGGGCGAGGCGCAGAGCCTCAGCGGCGAGATGGCCGTCGCCTATGCCACGTACCAGGCGAAGGGCGAGCCGGAGACCGCGCAGCTCAAGCGGTTCGCGGACGTCATGCGCGGCATCCTGCGGAAGATCTCCAGCGATCAGCAGTCGGCGACGCTCACGATCCAGTCGCTCGCGCAGATCCTCGACCCGCCGCTCACCGACAAGGACCTCGGCGCCTTCCTCGCCAAGCTCTCGGACCTCGCCAAGGGCGGCGACTACACGAGCACGGTCCTCCCGGTCGAGAAGAACGGCACGCTCTCCGAGGCGACGAACGAGAAGATCGTCAAGGACGTGCTCGGCGGCACGGGCAAGACCGCCGGCGGCGCCTCCGAGGACGACACCCGCGTGGCCGTGCGCAACGCCACGGGCAAGAAGGACCTCGCGCAGAAGGCCCGCGTCACCCTCGTCAACGGCGGCTACACCTTCGTCGACGGCAGCAGCACGGACGCGGTCGCGACCTCGGCCGTCACGTACGCCGACGAGAAGAACAAGGGCAAGGCCGTGGAGATCGCCCGCACGCTGGGCCTCAAGGACGCGGCGGTCAAGAAGGGCAAGGTCGGGGGGAACGCGCCGGTGTCGGTGGTGCTGGGGGAGGACTACACGGGGAAGTGAGGAGGCTGGGTGCCGGGGGCTGGGTGCTGGGTGCCAGGTGTCGGGTGTCGGGTGTCGGGTGTTGAGTGACGGGCGGGGGCTGGGGCGGGGCTGGGGGCTTGGCGCGAGGCTCTGGCTGCGGGGGAGGGACTGGGCGCGGGGGCCCGGGGCGTGAGGGCCTGAGGCTCGGGGCCTGGGCGCGGGTGCTCTCGTTGTGAGCGCTGCGGTTGCGGGCTCAGTGAGCGGGCGGCTTGGGGCGGTCCGGGAGGTCTACGGGCCGTCCCGGCTCGTGGTGGCGGTGGGCGCGGAGGGTGCGCGGTGCGGGTGGGCGCGGCGCGGGTGGTGCGCGGCGCGGGTGGTGCGTCCGACCCGTACCGGCGAGGGAGGGGCGAGGCCCGTGGGGGTGCGACGGGTGCGATGGGTGCGGTGGGTGCGAGGGGCTCGTCCGCCGGCGGCCCGTACCCGATTCCGGGCCGGTCGTTCCCCCTTTCGGCCCGTACCGCGCGAGTGCCGGGAAAACCGCCGAGAGGTGGGGGCGGGCGGCGTGAGACCCTTGAGGTTGTATGCCCGCCTACCCGAAAGCTGTGCAGTGACCGCCACGGACCGCTCCATCGAGCTGATCAAGGCCGCCTCCCAGGCCGCCGCCGACAAGCTCGCCCACGACATCATCGCGTACGACGTCAGCGATGTGCTGTCGATCACGGACGCCTTCCTGCTGGCCTCCGCCCCCAACGACCGCCAGGTCAAGTCGATCGTCGACGCGATCGAGGAGCGGCTCGCCAAGGACCTCGGGGCCAAGCCCGTCCGCCGCGAGGGGGACCGCGACGCCCGCTGGATCCTGCTCGACTACGTCGACATCGTCGTCCACGTGCAGCACTCCGAGGAGCGCGTCTACTACGCGCTCGAACGGCTCTGGAAGGACTGCCCCGAGATCGACCTGCCCGAGGACGCCAAGGCGACCAAGGGCAAGGGCGCCGAGTACGCGGCGCAGCTCGCCGCTGCCCCCGAGGAACCGGAGTTCGCGGACTTCGACCGCATCGGCATCGAAGGGGAGTAGCGGTGACCATTCCGGCCGCGCCGCGCGGGCGCCGCATCATCCTGTGGCGCCACGGCCAGACCGCCTGGAACCTGGAGCGCCGCTTCCAGGGCGACACCGACGTCCCGCTCACCGAGACGGGCCGCGCTCAGGCCAAGCGCGCGGCCCGGCTGCTCGCCTCGCTCCGGCCGGACGCCCTCATCGCCTCCGACCTGGGCCGCGCCGCCGACACGGCGGGCGAGCTGGCGGCGCTCACCGGCCTGGAGATCACCTTCGACCGTGGCCTGCGTGAGACCTACGCCGGCAACTGGCAGGGCCTCACGCACGAGGAGATCCTCGAACGCCACGGGGACGAGTACACGGCGTGGAAGCGCGGCGAGCCGGTACGCAGGGGCGGCGGCGAGCTGGAGACGGAGGTCGCCGAGCGCGCGGCCCCCGTCGTCCTGGCCCACGCCGAGAAGCTCCCCGAGGACGGCACCCTCGTCGTCACGAGCCACGGCGGCACCATCCGCACCACGATCGGCCGCCTCATCGGGCTCGACCCCTACCAGTGGGAGGGCCTCGGCGGCCTCTCCAACTGCTGCTGGTCGATCCTGGGCGAGGGAGCCCGGGGGTGGCGGCTGCTGGAGCACAACGCGGGGACGCTCGCGGAACCGGTGCTGGGGGATGAGGTCTGAGGGGTGTGGGGGCGCGGGGCCCGGCCGGGCTGTGGATGGTGAGCCGTGAGCCGTGAGCCGTGAGCCGTGAGCCGTGAGCCGTGAGCCGTGAGCCGTGAGCCGTGAGTGGCGAGCGGCGAGTGGTTCGTGATGAGCGGTGAGCGGTGAGTGGTGACGGTTGGGTTGAGGTGCGCGGGCTGGGGCTCAAGGGCCGCGGCTGGGCCTGAGGCTTGTGACTCAGGAGCTGAGGGCTTGCGGCTGGAAGGCTGAGGGCTGCGGCCTAGGGGCTGAGGGCTTGTGGAGGTCTGAGGTCGCTGCTCAGGGGCTGAGTGCTGGGGCTGGGCTCTGGCGGCTTAAGGCTGAGGGTTTCGTCTGAGGCCCGGGGCGGGCGGGGGTCGGGTGCCGGAACTTCGCGCCTGGGTGCGCCAGGGCAGCCCCCACCCTCCCTGGGGGGCGGCCCCGATTCCATCCTTTCGCGTTCCGCAACCCCCGCCGACCCATCCGCCGAAATCCGTGGATAACTCCGGCGAACTTGCCACGCGACTCACCCGCAGGGGTGATGAGTGTCAGCGCATGTCCGCTACAGGGAGAATCCGGAACCCTTACGAGGGACGGCTCGCGCCGGGGCCTGTGGATGCGCACTGCTCGTGCACCGAGCCCTCGCCTCTTGCCCGCACCCGGCCCCTTCACGGGCCACTCGCCCCCGCTGCGCACCGCTCCCTGCCGGTGACAGCGAGCCTCCCGAGGACCCGGCCGGTCACGGTCAGCCGTCGATGCTGTGGGCCTCGGGAACGGCGCCAGGACCGGATTTCACTTTCCGGCTGGTCACAGGCTAAAGTTCCTCTTGTTCGGCCCGCAGGGCGGGAAGAACGCGCGGGGCTATAGCTCAGTTGGTAGAGCGCTTGCATGGCATGCAAGAGGTCAGGAGTTCGATTCTCCTTAGCTCCACAGGAAAAGGTCTCACCTCCGGGTGGGACCTTTCGCGTTGCCGGGGCACCCATCGCCACCCCGTTCCGGGCCTCTTCCCTCGCCGGCCGCAGGACCGTGTCCGTACCGGTATTTCCGCGGCACTGACCCGGCGGCCCGGCCCGTGGCAGAATCGGACGCCCGGCAGAGGAGACGGGCCTCACAGGAGGGAGCGCGGAATGCCTGTGCACGTCTGCGGGGAGCCCTCTCGCTCTCCCGGAGACACCCCGGCCTGTGCCGCTCCTCGCGGCGAAGGGCGGAGGTGACCGCTTGGGCGCGCACAGGAGGACGTGCGACTGGTGCGGAAGCGGGACGCCGATCGTCCGCGACATGGAGCCGGTGAGCAGCCGTTACCAGTACTGGTGCGAGGAGTGCGCCCGTGCGCTGATCATCACCGGCGACCCGATCGAGACGTACCGCGAACTGGAGGGCGAGCCGATCTATGGCCGCCTTCTCGACGAGCACTGCACGCTCAAGCGCTTCTACTCCTTCGCCTCCGCCTGACCCCGGCGTTTCCGTCCCGAATCGGCTGCCCCAAGCGGGGCGAACCGGGCAATGCGTCGCGGTCGGCAACGGATTTGGTGGACGGCCGGGGGACCCGCTAAAGTTCTCGATGTCGCCAGGGAAACGGCCCGTCCGGACCGGTGACACCGACTGTGAGACACCTCCTCGGAGGTGTTGAAGAGTGCGGGGCTATAGCTCAGTTGGTAGAGCGCTTGCATGGCATGCAAGAGGTCAGGAGTTCGATTCTCCTTAGCTCCACAGCGATTGATCGAGCGGGCCATCCGGTACGGGTGGCCCGCTCGCTGTTTGTGGCGGGGGTCGGCGCCCCGATGCGCCCGGCCTCGTGCCGTCCCCGCGCTCCGTCCACGGGCCGGGCATACCGTGCGGGCCTCGCGGGCACTGCGGTACCCTGACGCCATGCGTGCCGTACGCCTTCTGCTTAGCGAGCCGCGCTGATCAGTCCCCGCCACCCTGGCTCCCGGTGAGAACCCACCGGGCTTTGTGGCCGGAATCGGCGCGGCGTCCCCTCCTGTGCGAGGGGTTTTTTCGTTTCCGGGAGCAGATGCGATCGATGGAGTCTTGAGAACCGATGAGTCAGACGAACCCCTCCGCAGCCGGGCCCGCCGGCGCCGCCGAGACGGCCGCGCCGCACCGCTACACGGCGGCCCTCGCCGCCGACATCGAGGCACGCTGGCAGGACTTCTGGGACGCCCACGGCACGTACGAGGCGCCCAACCCCACGGGTGACCTGGCCGGTTCCCCCGAACTGGTCGGCCGCCCCAAGAAGTACGTCATGGACATGTTCCCGTACCCCTCGGGCTCCGGACTGCACGTCGGCCACCCGCTGGGCTACATCGCCACCGACGTCTTCGCCCGCTACCAGCGGATGACCGGGCACAACGTCCTGCACACCCTCGGCTTCGACGCCTTCGGGCTGCCCGCCGAGCAGTACGCGGTGCAGACCGGCACCCACCCCCGTATCTCCACCGAGGCCAACATGGCCAACATGCGCCAGCAGCTGCGCAGGCTGGGCCTCGGCCACGACAAGCGCCGCTCCGTCGCCACGATCGACCCGGAGTTCTACCGCTGGACGCAGTGGATCTTCGTCAAGATCTTCAACTCGTGGTACGACACCGAGGCCGGCAAGGCACGCCCGATCGAGGAGCTGATCGAGCAGTTCGCCGCCGGCACCCGCCCCACCCCCGACGGCCGGCCCTGGGCGGAGCTGAGCGGCAGCGAGCGCGCCGACCTGCTGAGCGAGTACCGCCTCGCCTACGCCTCCGAGGCGCCGGTCAACTGGGCGCCCGGCCTGGGCACGGTCCTGGCCAACGAGGAGGTCACCGCCGACGGCCGCTCCGAGCGCGGCAACTTCCCCGTCTTCAAGGCGAAGCTGCGGCAGTGGAACATGCGCATCACCGCTTACGCGGACCGCCTGATCGACGACCTGGACGGGCTGGACTGGCCCGAGGCGATCAAGCTCCAGCAGCGCAACTGGATCGGCCGCTCCGAGGGCGCCCGCGTCGACTTCCCCGTCACCACCGCCGCGGGCGAGGCGCGGGACATCACCGTCTTCACCACCCGGCAGGACACCCTGTTCGGCGCCACCTACATGGTCCTCGCCCCCGAGCACGAGCTGGTTGAGGCGATCACCCCGGCGAGCTGGCCCGAGGGCACCCGCGAGGCGTGGACCGGCGGGCACGCGACCCCCGCCGACGCCGTCGCCGCCTACCGGGCCCAGGCCGCGGCCAAGTCGGACGTCGAGCGTCAGGCCGAGGCCAAGGACAAGACCGGCGTCTTCACCGGCACCTTCGCGACCAACCCCGTCTCGGGCGAACGCGTCCCCGTCTTCATCGCCGACTACGTGCTGATGGGGTACGGCACCGGCGCGATCATGGCCGTGCCCGCGCACGACAGCCGTGACTTCGCCTTCGCCCGCGCCTTCGAGCTGCCTCTGCGCTGCGTCGTCGCGCCCACGGACGGCCGCGGCGAGGACCCCGCCACGTGGGACGACGCCTTCTCCTCGTACGAGGCGAAGCTCGTCAACTCCACGAACAAGCACATCAGCCTGGACGGCCTCGGCGTCACCGATGCCAAGGCGCGGATCACCCCGTGGCTGACCGCGCGGGGCATCGGCGAGAGCACCATCAACTACCGGCTGCGCGACTGGCTGTTCAGCCGTCAGCGGTACTGGGGCGAGCCCTTCCCGATCGTCTACGACGAGGACGGCATCGCCCACTCGCTGCCCGAGTCGATGCTGCCTCTCGAACTGCCCGAGATCGAGGACTACTCGCCGCGCACCTTCGACCCCGACGACGCGACCGCCGAGCCCGAGACCCCGCTCTCGCGCAACGAGGACTGGGTCAACGTCACCCTCGACCTGGGCGACGGGCCCCGCACGTACCGCCGCGAGACCAACACCATGCCCAACTGGGCCGGTTCCTGCTGGTACGAGCTGCGCTACCTCGACCCGCGCAACGAGCGGCAGTTCGTCGACCCCGAGATCGAGCAGTACTGGATGGGGCCGCGCGAGGGCATGCCCACCGGTGGTGTCGACCTCTACGTCGGCGGCGCCGAGCACGCCGTGCTGCACCTGCTGTACGCGCGTTTCTGGTCCAAGGTGCTCTTCGACCTGGGCTACGTCTCCTCCGCCGAGCCGTTCCACAAGCTCTACAACCAGGGCATGATCCAGGCTTTCGTCTACCGCGACAGCCGCGGCATCGCCGTGCCCGCCGCCGAGGTGGAGGAGCGCGACGGCGCGTACTACTACGAGGGCGAGAAGGTCTCGCGCCTGCTCGGCAAGATGGGCAAGTCGCTGAAGAACGCGGTGACGCCCGACGAGATCTGCGCCGAGTACGGGGCCGACACGCTGCGCCTGTACGAGATGGCGATGGGCCCGCTGGACGTCTCGCGCCCCTGGGACACCCGCGCGGTCGTCGGCCAGTTCCGGCTGCTCCAGCGGCTGTGGCGCAACGTCGTGGACGAGGCGAGCGGAGCCCTGACGGTCTCCGAGGACGCCCCGGACGAGGCCACGCTGCGCGCGCTGCACAAGGCGATCGACGGCACGCGCCACGACCTGGAGGCGATGCGGTTCAACACGGCGATCGCGAAGATCACCGAGCTGAACAACCACCTGACGAAGGCGGGCGGCCCGCTCGCCCGCCCGGTCGCCGAGGCGCTCGTACTGATGGTCGCGCCGCTCGCGCCGCACATCGCCGAGGAGCTGTGGCGGCGCCTCGGGCACGACGACAGCGTCGTCCACCAGCCCTTCCCCGTCGCCGACCCGGCCTACGTCGTGGACGAGACCGTGACGTGCGTCGTGCAGATCAAGGGCAAGGTCAAGGCGCGCCTGGAGGTCTCCCCGGAGATCACCGACGGCGACCTGGAGAAAGTCGCGCTCTCCGACGAGCGCGTCGTGGCGGCCCTGGGGGGCGCCGATGTCCGCAAGGTCATCGTGCGGGCCCCGAAGCTGGTCAACATCGTGACGGCCTGAACCGGGACCGTCCGAAGCGGCAGGCGCCCGCAAGGCGCGAAGGACACCGGCGACACGGTGCGTGAACACGTTCATGCACACAGCGTGCGCGAAGCTCACGCACCGTGTCTATAGGGGTTTTCCCCTAGGGGGTGGATCAGGGTTCGCGAGGGAACCCCTGATCCACCCTTCGCCGTTTACCTTGGAGAAGTACCGCGACCACCGGTGGAAGGGGACCCGATGTCGGCCGTGCTCATCGTCCTTGCGTTGATCTTCGTGCTGTTCGTCGCCACTGGTGCCTACGTGACGGTCAAGGTGGTGGGCGCGGCCAAGCGCGGCGTGGACCGTACGGTGAACCAGGCCCGCAGGGCGGTCGAGGACTCCACGCTCAAGGCGCGCTCCTACACGCGCCCGGGTCCGCACGGGGAGATCGCCGGGCTTCGGCTCTCCCTGCGCTCCTCGATGCGGGCGACGCAGGAATCCCTCGCCGCGCGAGCGGGCGACGACGGCGGCCTCACCGAGTCCCGCGACCTCTTCCGCCGCCTGAGCGTGCACGGCCACGCGCTGGACGACGAGCTGCGACGCCTGGAGAGCGACCCGGACCGCGCGGGGCTCGCCGCCGAACTGCCCGCGCTCCGCGACCGTACCCGGAAGATCGTGGGAGCGGCGGACGGCCTGCGCCACGCCCTCAGGGATCGCGCGCACCACGACGCGGACGACGAGCTGGACGAGCTGAGCCGGCAGATCGACATGGAGACCGGGGCTTTGCGCCACTGGGCGCCCGCCGAGGGCCCCGAACCCGCCCCGCAGCCCTGGCCGGCCGCGCCGACAGGGCCGGACGCCGACACGGTGGCGCAGCGCTGGGACGACGGTCCCGCGCCGGCCCCCGGGCAGTCCCCACCCCCGCTCGACCAGGCGCGGCCCGCACCACATCCCTGGGAACGCCTGCTCAAGAAGCCGCAGGAGCAGCCCCGCCCGGAGTGACAGGCAGCCGGCCCCGCCCCGCCTCCCGCGCCTGTCATCCCCCTCACGGACCCTGTCGCTCCCCTCGCTCCTCCTGCTCCGGCGGGGGCGGGCTGCCGGGCGCTGTGCGGGCCAGGTAACCTCCGAGCCATGTCACGCCATGTCGCGATCGTCACTGATTCCACGGCCTACCTGCCGCCCGGGACAAGCGCGCGACACGGCATCACCTCCGTACCCCTGACCGTCGTGCTCGACGGCAGCGCGTACGAGGAGGGCACGGAGATCTCGCCCGGGGCGCTCGCCCAGGCCCTGCGCAAACACCGCCCCGTGACGACGTCACGACCCAGCCCCGAGGCATTCGCGCGCACCTATCGCCGGCTCGCGGAGGAGGGCGCGTCCACGATCGTCTCGCTGCACCTGTCCGCGGAGCTGTCCGGGACGTACGACGCCGCCGCCCTCGCGGGCCGGGACGCCGCGGTGCCCGTGCACGTCGTCGACACCGGCGCGGTGGCCATGGCGCTCGGCTTCTGCGCGCTCAGTGCCGTCGAGCAGGCGGAGGCGGGCGGTACGGCCGAGGAGATCGTGGCGGCGGCGGAGAAACGTGCCGCCGGGACCTCGGCGTACTTCTGCCTCGACACCCTCGACCACCTGCGGCGCGGCGGCCGGATCGGGACCGCGCAGGCGCTCCTCGGCTCCGCTCTCGCGGTGAAGCCGCTGCTCCAGCTGACCGGGGGCCGCATCGAGCCGCTGGAAAAGGTCCGCACCACGACCAAGGCCGTCGCCCGACTGGAAGAACTCGTGGCGGAGCGGGCGGGTGCGGGGCAGGTGGATCTCGCCGTCCACCACCTCGACGCCGCCGACCGTGCGGAGGCCCTCGTCGAGCGGCTGCGTGCCCGCCTGCCGGGGGTGGCGTCGCTGTACGTCAGCGAGGTGGGCGCGGTGATCGGCGCGCACACCGGGCCGGGGCTCCTGGGGGTCGTGGTCTCTCCCCGCTGAACGGCTCTTCCCGCCGAGTGGTTCTGACGGTGGGCGGTTCTGCCGCTGGGCTGTCTTCCCGCGCGGCGGGGTCAGCGGTAGTTATCCACAGGGCAGTTGGTCTCCGGGCCCTCTTCGCTGGCACTCTCATCACTCTCTTGAGTGAGAGGAATATCGGGTTTCGCGAAGTTATCCACAGATTCCACTCGTGAGGCGAGTGGTGACGTAGGCGTCGATTACGTTCGGTGACATGGAACGACGCACAGACATCAATGCGGCGCTCGCGCTCATGGCTTCCGGACCGACGTACGCGGGCGACGGGAGAGCGCCGTGGGCCCGGCACGCGGGAAAGGCGCCCCCGCGCGGGGCGCCGGGCACCGAAACTCCCAACGTCGCCACGCCGTTCAGGCGGGGGTTGAGCGCGGTCGCCGATCACCTTCCGTTGTGGCTGAGGTCGCGCTTCGCGCTCGAACGGCGAGGAGTGCTGGCGCTGGCCGTCGTGCTGCTCGGCCTCCTCGGTTTCGCGGGACAGCACTGGTGGTCCTCGCGTCCGCAGCCGGTCGCCGTGCCCGCGGCCGAGCGCGCGGCGTCGGTCGAGAAGACATCGGTGGAGGCGGCACAGGCGAAGGCCGTGCCTTCCGGTTCCCGAGCGGAAGGGAGCGCTGGTACGGGCGAGGGCGGCGGCGCGGAAGGTGGCGGGGGTGCCGGCCTCGCTCCCGGTGCGGCGCACGGCGCGCTGGTCGTGGATGTCGGCGGGGAGGTGCGGGAGCCAGGGGTGCGGAGGCTGGCCCCGGGCTCGCGCGTCGAGGACGCGCTGCGGGCGGCCGGAGGGATTCGGAAGGGTGCGGATCTCCAAGGGCTCAACCGTGCCCGCCCGTTGGTCGACGGTGAGCTGGTCTGGGTCGGCTCCCCGCCGCCCGGGGGCTTCGCCGCCGCAGCCGGTACGGGGACGACGCCGGGCCAGGCGTCGGCCTCGGGCGCTGCGCATACGGGCGCGACTCCGTCCGGAGCGGGCGCGGCTCCGGTGACGCCCGTGTCGCTCAACGCGGCCTCGCTGGATCAGCTCGACGGACTCCCCGGAGTCGGTCCGGTCCTGGCCCAGCGCATCCTCGATCACCGCGTCGCGCACGGCGGGTTCGGCTCGCTGGACGAGTTGCGCGAGGTGACCGGTATCGGGGAACGACGATTCGCCGAACTACGGGAGTACGTGCGGCTGTGAACGGGGTGGAGCAGCGGCGGCGGGAGGAGGCCGTCGCGGGAGGAGCGGCGAGGGCCGGGCGGAACAGGCGGGCATGCGCGTCTGCGTCCGGGGAGGAGCCTTCCCGTCAGGCGTCGTCCAATCCCCCGGACAAGGACGCGGACCGGCCGGAGGGTGTGGATCTGCGGCTCGTGCTGCCCGCGCTGGGGGCTTGGGGCGCGGCTGCCCTCGTGCTGGGGCTGTCGGCTCGCGCCGGGGTCTGGATCGCGGGTGTGTGCGGGGTGTTCGGCGGGGCGCTGCTGCTCGGCGGGAGGGTGGGAAGGAGGCGGCGGACGGGACACGGTGGCGCTGGGCGGCGCTGGGTGGTGGCGGCCCTGCTGGTGTGTGCGGGTGCGGGGGCGGCGTCGGCGGCTGTGGGAAGGGCCGACATCGAGCGGGGGCCCGTGCCGGGGCTGGTGCGGGAAGGCGCGGTGACGGAGGCGGTCGTCGAGGTGACGGCGCAGCCCCGGGCGCGGCCTTCGGCGGTGCGGGGAGGCAGGGAACTGCCGGGGCAACTGCTGTGGGAAGGGGAGGTGCGGGAGATCGAGGTGAGGGGCGGGCGGGTGGTCCGGGTGCGGACGCCGGTGCTCGTGGTGGTGGACGGCGTCATGGAGCCGGGGCGGGAGAAGAGGGCACGGGAGTGGCTGCGGTTGCTCCCGACGACGCGGGTGCGGGCCCGTTTCCGGTGGAGCTCCCCGTGGGCGCGCGGGCAACGGGCGGCCGCGGTGGCGCGGGTGCACGGCGAGGCGGGGCCCGTCGTGGCGGGACGGCCGTCTCGGGCGCAGCGGCTCGCCGGGGAGTTGCGCGACGGCTTGCGCGGGGCGGTGGCGCCGCTGCACCCGGACGCGCGGGCTCTGTTGCCCGGCCTCGTCGTGGGCGACACCTCCGGGTTGACACCCGAACTCGAACGGGTCTTCCAGGCGACGGACTTGACCCACCTCCTGGCGGTCAGCGGGGGGAACTTCGCGGTCCTGCTCGCGCTGCTCCTCGGACCACCGGGACGGGCGGCGCTGGCGGAACGGGGCGGGCTCGCGCCCAGGCTCGGTCTGTCGCTGCGGGGGACGGCGGTGGCAGGGGGCGTGCTGTGCGCCGGGTTCGTGGTCGTGTGCGGGGCCGAGCCGAGCGTGGTGCGGGCGGCGGGGTGCGGAACCGTGGCGCTGGTGGCGCTCGCGACCGGGCGGCGCAGGTCGATGGTGCCGGCGCTCGCGGCGGTGGTCCTCGTGCTGGTGCTGTGGGAGCCGTGGCTGGCGAGGAGTTACGGCTTCGTCCTCTCGGTTCTCGCGACGGGTGCCCTGCTGATGGTGGCGCCGTCATGGAGCGCGGCACTGCGGCGGCGCGGGCTGTCGCCGCGGCTCGCGGAGGGGCTCGCGGCCGCGGCCGCGGCGCAGGCGGTGTGCGCTCCGGTGGTGGTGCTGCTCTCGGAGCGGGTGAGCCTGGTCGCCGTGCCGTGCAACCTGTTGGCGGGGCCTCTCGTGGCCCCGGCGACGGTGCTCGGCTTCGGCGCGCTCGTGCTCGCGCCGCTGGGACAGGCTCCGGCCCAGGCGCTGGCCTGGTGCGCGGGGTGGCCGGTGCGGTGGGTGGCGGGGGTGGCGCGCGCGGGTGCCGCTCTGCCGGGGTCGGGGATCGCGTGGCCGGGCGGCTGGGCGGGGGCCGGGTTGCTCGCGGGGGCGGTGCTGGTGCTCGTACCGCTCGGCAGGATGGTGCTGCGCTCGCGGTGGCTGGTGTGCGGGTGCGTGCTCCTCCTGGTGCTTGCCGTGGTGCGGCCGGTGCCGGTGACGCGCGTGCTGGGGGCCTGGCCGCCGACCGGTTGGCGGTTCGTCATGTGCGACGTGGGGCAGGGGGACGCGACCGTCCTCGCCGCCGGGGCGGGGACAGCGGTGGTGGTCGACGCGGGGCCCGATCCGGACCGGGTGGCCGGGTGCCTCGACCGGCTCGCGGTGCGACGCGTGCCGCTCGTGCTGCTGAGCCATTTCCACGCGGACCACGTGGCGGGGCTGGAAGGGGTTCTGCGGGGCCGGGCGGTCGGGGCCGTGCAGACGACGGCCCTCGCGGAACCGGCGGGTCAGGCAGCCGCGGTGCGGCGTACCGCGGCGGAGCACGAGGTGCCGGTGCTCACCGCGGCGGCGGGCGAGCGGCGAAAGGTCGGCGGGGTGAGCTGGGAGGTGGTGTGGCCGCCCGCGGGCGGCGGGCCGGTCGGCGACGACGGGCCCAATGACGCGAGTCTCGTGCTGTCGGTGCGGACGGGCGGGGTGAGGCTGTTGCTCGCCGGGGACGTGGAGCCCGCTGTGCAGCGGGAGTTGCTGCGGCGACCGGGTGGGGCCCCGCACGTCGACGTGCTCAAGGTGCCGCACCACGGTTCGGCGTACCAGGAGGGGGAGTGGGTACGGCGGGTGGCGCCCCGGGTCGCGCTGGTCTCGGTCGGAGCCGACAACGGCTACGGGCACCCGGCCCCTCGTACCCTCGACGCCCTGCGCGCTACGGGTGCGCTTGTCGAACGGACCGATCAGCGTGGGGACTTGGCGGTAACGGGAGGCCCCTCGGCAGGGCGGGACGGCGAAGGGGAGGGGGCGGTACGGCTGGGGGTCGTCAGCGAGCGGTGAGGGCCGCGCGCGGAGAGTCCGCGGGTCGGCGCGGTGCGGGGAGCGTCTGCGGGTCGGCGCGGTGCGGGGAGCACCGTGGAACGGAAAAGGGGTGAAAGGCGGGAGCGGGGGGAGCCAAGCATGGGGGGATGACTGCGAAGGGAGAGGTACGGGACGCTTCCGGTGGGCGGCCTGTCGCGCTGGTGACCGGGGTGGGGCGCACGGCCGGGATCGGGGCCGGGGTGGTGCGGCGGCTGGCGGTCTCGGGGTGGGACACGCGTTCACCCGCTGGAACGCGTGCGACGCGCGGATGGAGTGGGGTGAGGAGGAAGGGGCGAGCGAGGCGATCCGGACGGAACTCGTGGAGAGCGGGGCGGCGTGCGCGGGGATCGAGGCGGACCTCGCGGACCTCGCGGACCTCGCGGACGCCGGAGCGGGTCTTCGCGGAGGCGGAGAGCCGGCTCGGCGTGGTGACGGCGTTGGTGCTGTGCCACTGCGAATCGGTCGACTCGGGGCTGCTCGACACGACGGTGGAAAGGTTCGACCGGCATTTCGCGGTGAACGCGCGGGGAAGCCGGCTGATGGTGAGGGAGTTCGGGCAGCGCTTCAGGGGCCCGCACGGAAGCGGGCGGATCGTGGCGCTCACGAGCGACGACACGGCGGGCAATCTGCCGTACGGAGCGAGCAAAGGGGCGCTGGACAGGATCACGCTCGCGGCGGCGCGGGAGCTGGCCGGGCTCGGCGTCACGGCGAACGTGGTCAATCCGGGGCCGGTCGACACGGGTGGATGCCGGGGGAGACATGGGAGCACGTGCGGGCGGCGACGCCGCTCGGGCGGCTCGGTACTCCGGACGACACGGCGCACCTCGCGGACTTCCTGTGTGCGCCGCGCGGGCAGTGGGTCAGCGGGCAGGTGCTCATGAGTAACGGGGGATTCGCTTGAGAGGGAGGCCGTGCTTACCTCGCGTAACGGAAGTGAGCTGGGGGAACGACAACCGGAATGTCAAATTCAGGTCAAACGGGGGAGCTTGGGGGGTCTCCGGCATTCCTGCGATGTGGTCCCGTGTTGCCTCGAAAGCCTCAGCAGTGGTCGAATGTTTAAGCCTGAAGGCTCAAAATCGATCACGAAAAGCAGGGGTGTCCGGTAGATGTTCGGCCTGGGGACGAAGAACCGTGTGAGTGGCGGGCGGGGGAGAACGGCGCTCGCGGAGGCGGTTCTCCCGGACGGAGCCGGGCTGTTCAGCTGCCGGGTGCTTGATCCGGTGGGTGAGCCGCTCGCCGGGGCGGAGTGCTCGCTCACCGACGAGCGGGGACGGAAAGTCGCCACCGCTGAGGCCGATCCCTTCGGTTCCTTCGTGGTCTCGGTCCGGGAGGGCGAGTACCGGCTCGCGATCGGGAGCGAGGGGTACACGCCGCACCGGGGCGACGTCCTCGTCCGGGACGGGGAGCACACCGACCTCGGGGCGCTCACCCTCCAGGTGGCGGCGCCGCCCGCGCTGCCGGGGCCGGGGGACTGGGAGATCGACCCGACGCACTCGTCGATCGCGTTCACCGCTCGGCACATCGGGCTCGCCCGGGTGCACGGGAGGTTCAACACCTTCGCCGGGGTCGTGCGGATCGGCGAGCGGATCGAGGACTTCGCGATGCACGTGCTGATCGACGCGGCCTCGATCGACACGAACGTGCAGATGCGGGACGACCACCTGCGCTCCTCTGACTTCCTCGACGTGGGGGCGTACCCGACGCTGGAGTTCTACAGCGAACGGTTCACGCACCGGGGCGGGAACCGCTGGGGTGTCACCGGGGCGCTGTCACTCCACGGGGTGACGCGTACGGTCACGCTCGACGTCGACTACCTCGGCCAGGGCAACGGCATGGAGGGCGAGCAGCGGGCGGCGTGCCGGGCGACGACCGAGCTGCACCGCGACGACTACACCGTGAGCTGGCAGACCATGCTCGCGCGCGGGATCGCCGTGGTCGGCCCGAGCATCACCATCGAACTGGACGTCCAGGTCGTCCCCAAACAGGGCTGAGCCTCCGGGCCCGGCGGCGGACCCCGTGGTCGGGACGGTTTGGCGCATACGGCAGGATCTCCGCGTGAACGACGAGAACGACCTGAACGTGGCGCACGTGCTGGTGCTGCCCGACCGCGACGCCGCCGAGGAGGCGGCCGAGGAACTGGCCCGCCGCTACGAGCTGGGGGCCGAGCCGGAGATCGTCCGCGAGGCCCTGGCCGGCGAGGACGACGCCGAGGACGCGCAGTGGCTGATCGTGCTCTCCGAAGAGGCCGGGGAGTTCAGCGCCGGGGAACTGGACGAGTTCGCGAGCGAGTGGGACGGCTGGCACGAGACGCCCTGACAGCGGGCACGGGACGTCGCGGCGGCCGGTGCGAGAGACCCCGGCGGGCGGGGGGCGGCGGGCCGGGACCGTTGTCGGTGGCGCGTGGGATGCTTGCCGGTGATGGCCAGGAAAAACGCTGACGACGACCCGCTCGCTCCGCTCACGCTCGCCGTGGGGCAGGAGGAGCTGCTGATCGACCGCGCGGTGCGGCAGGTGGTGCTCGCCGCGCGGGCGGCCGACGCTGACACCGATGTGCGCGAACTCACGCCCGAGCAGCTCCAGCCCGGCGGGCTCGCCGAGCTGACGAGCCCCTCGCTCTTCGCGGAGCGCAAGGTCCTCGTCGTGCGGAACGCGCAGGACCTCTCCGCCGACGCGGTCAAGGAGGTCAAGGGCTATCTGCCCGCGCCCGTGGACGAGGTCGCGCTCGTCCTGTGCCACGCGGGCGGGGCCAAGGGGAAGGGGCTGCTCGACGCGGCCCGCAAGGCCGGGGCGCGCGAGGTCCCCTGCCCGAAGATGACGAAGCCGGCCGACCGGCTGGCCTTCGTGCGGAACGAGTTCCGTACGACGGGGCGTTCGGCGACGCCCGAGGCGTGCCAGACGCTCGTGGATGCGATCGGCAGCGATCTGCGCGAGCTGGCCGCGGCGGTCTCGCAGCTCACCGCGGACGTCGAGGGCACGATCGACGAGGCGATCGTCGGGCGCTACTACACCGGCCGCGCGGAGACGTCGAGCTTCACGGTCGCCGACCGGGCCGTGGAGGGCCGGGCCGCCGAGGCGCTGGAGGCGCTGCGCTGGTCGCTCTCCACGGGCGTCGCGCCCGTCATGATCACGAGCGCGCTCGCGCAGGGCGTACGGGCCATCGGCAAGCTCTCCTCGGCGCGGGGCGGGCGGCCCGCCGACCTGGCCCGCGAGCTGGGCATGCCACCGTGGAAGATCGACCGGGTGCGGCAGCAGATGCGTGGCTGGACCCCGGACGGCGTCTCGATCGCCCTCCGTGCCGTCGCCGAGGCCGACGCGGGAGTCAAGGGTGGCGGCGACGACCCGGAGTACGCCCTGGAGAAGGCCATCGTGACCGTCGCCCGCGCGGCCCGCTCCCGCTGAGAGCGGGCTCCGGCCCGCCGGGCTGCGGGGCGGGCCCGCCGGGCTCGCGTGCCGGTCCACCGTGCTCCCGCCTTGGCCCCGCTCGCCCCGTCCCGGCCCCGCTGACCCGTCCCCGGCTCCGCGCAGCCCACCCCGCCGTGCTGCCGCCCACCCCGCCGCGCTGCCGCCCGGCCCGCCGTGGCTCCGCCCCGCCCTCGCCCCGTACAGCCCCCGCCGTTCGGAGCGCCGCCCCGCCCCACCGCGCCCCATACAGCCCCCCGCCCCGTACAGCCCTCGCCCTTCGGAACGCCGTCCCGGTACCCAAGCAGCGGGCCCCCAGTAGAACTGCGACAAGCAGAACTCGTGTCGCTCGGGGTCCGTCATGATCACGACGACCCCTTCCGCCTACTCGTGGCGCTCGCCCGTCTCCCCGCCGCCGAGGGCGAGACCTGGGTGATGCCCGTGGTGATGTCGTCCACCGCGACATCGAGGTGCGGGCAAACCTTGTCCCGCCGTGTTTCCGGCACGGGCTGGAAGACGAGGCGGGGCTGTGCGTCGCCGACGTGGCCCAGGTAGATCCAGCCGGGCATCGAGGGCCCCGGGGCCGGTCGAGGAGCGCGCTCCAAAAGGCCGCGACGCGCTCGACGTCGAGGCAGTCGACGGTCACCCCGACCCAGCGGTTCGCCATGCCCGTACCCCCGTGGTGAGGCTGCCGCTGACGCCGAGAACCCCGCCCCGTCGCAAGGACGGTGGCGGGGTTCTCGGTCGAGTCCTGTGTGCCTTCGGCGGCGGTGGGCCGGCGCGATCCCGCACCCGCGTGGCGAACGCTAGGCCGCATACGGGATCTGTCGGGACGGGACGGGGAGCGGTAGAGAGGGCCCGCTGGGTCCCCGCCGTCCCGGGGACGACGGTCGGTGCCGGAAGGCGGAGGAGGCTCAGCCCTGGAGGGAGGCGGCCTTCGAAGCAAGCGCCGACTTCTTGTTGGCGGCCTGGTTCTTGTGGATGACGCCGGAGGAGACGGCCTTGTCGAGCTTGCGCGTGGCGACACGCGTCAGCTCCTGGGCCTTCTCGACGTCACCGGCGGCAGCGGCCTCGCGGGCCTTGCGGACCGCGGTCTTGAGCGAGGACTTGACGGCCTTGTTGCGCAGGCGCGCCTTCTCGTTCGTCTTGTTCCGCTTGATCTGGGACTTGATGTTCGCCACGAAAGAGCCTTTTCAGCTGCAAGCGCGCGGCCGGAACCGCGCGAATGTTTCGGTTGAGTGCGCGTGTCCCCGAACCTGAGAGGGCTGGGAGACACACAGTGCACCAGGCTAGCAGCCGCTCCCTGAGCGGCCCAAACCGCCTGTCGCCCGTCGCGCATGGGACGATGGGTCCTTACATATCCGACCGACTGCCCGAAGCCCGAGCCAGAGGCGGCCGGCCGCTCCGTGCCGGACGCCTCAAGAATCAGGACCCCGCGTGCCCGCGACCCCTCTCCATGTGCCCGAGCCGAGCCGTACCGACCCGGCGCTGATCAGGAATTTCTGCATCATCGCGCACATCGACCACGGCAAGTCCACGCTCGCCGACCGGATGCTCCAGCTGACCGGGGTGGTGGAGCAGCGGCAGATGCGCGCCCAGTACCTCGACCGCATGGACATCGAGCGGGAGCGCGGCATCACGATCAAGTCGCAGGCCGTGCGGCTGCCCTGGGCCCCCACCGAGGGCGAGGGGCAGGGCAGCACCCACATCCTCAACATGATCGACACCCCCGGTCACGTCGACTTCACCTACGAGGTCTCGCGCTCGCTCGCCGCCTGCGAGGGCACGGTCCTCCTCGTCGACGCGGCCCAGGGCATCGAGGCGCAGACCCTCGCCAACCTCTACCTGGCGATGGAGAACGACCTCACGATCATCCCGGTCCTCAACAAGATCGACCTCCCGGCCGCGCAGCCCGAGAAGTTCTCGGAGGAGCTGGCGAATCTCATCGGCTGCCAGCCCGAGGACGTGCTCAAGGTCTCCGCGAAGACCGGCGTGGGCGTGGAGGCGCTGCTCGACCAGGTCGTCGCGCAGATCCCGGCCCCGGTCGGCGTCAAGGACGCCCCGGCCCGCGCGATGATCTTCGACTCGGTGTACGACTCGTACCGCGGCGTCGTCACGTACGTACGTGTCGTGGACGGTCAGCTGAACAAGCGCGAGCGCATCCGCATGATGTCGACCGGCGCGACCCATGAGCTGCTCGAAATCGGTACGAACTCGCCCGAGATGCTCGCGGCGGACGGGCTCGGCGTCGGCGAGGTCGGGTACCTGATCACGGGCGTGAAGGATGTCCGTCAGTCCAAGGTCGGTGACACGATCACCAGCCAGTCCAAGGGTGCCGAGGAGGCGCTCGGGGGCTACAAGGACCCGAAGCCCATGGTGTTCTCGGGCCTCTATCCGCTCGACGGCTCGGACTACCCCGAGCTGCGCGACGCGCTCGACAAGCTCCAACTCAACGACGCCGCGCTCGTCTACGAGCCCGAGACCTCCGCCGCCCTCGGCTTCGGCTTCCGCGTCGGCTTCCTCGGGCTCCTCCACCTCGACGTCATCCGTGAGCGGCTTGAGCGCGAATTCGGTCTCGACCTGATCGCGACCGCGCCCAACGTGGTCTACCGCGTGATCATGGAGGACCGCACCGAGCACACCGTCACGAACCCGAGCGAGTTCCCCGAGGGGAAGATCGACGAGGTCTACGAGCCGGTCGTGCGCGCCACGATCCTCGCGCCGAGCGAGTTCATCGGCTCGATCATGGAGCTGTGCCAGAGCCGGCGCGGTGTCCTCCTCGGGATGGACTACCTCTCCGAGGACCGCGTCGAGATTCGCTACACGCTGCCGCTCGCCGAGATCGTCTTCGACTTCTTCGACCAGCTCAAGTCCAAGACGCGCGGCTACGCCTCGCTCGACTACGAGCCCACGGGCGAGCAGACCGCGCAGCTCGTCAAGGTCGACATCCTCCTGCACGGCGACAAGGTGGACGCCTTCTCGGCGATCACCCACCGCGACGCCGCGTACGCCTACGGGGTGCGGCTCGTCGCCAAGCTCCGCGAGCTCATCCCGCGCCAGGCGTTCGAGGTCCCGGTGCAGGCCGCGATCGGCTCCCGCGTCATCGCGCGCGAGACGATCCGCGCGATCCGCAAGGACGTCCTCGCCAAGTGCTACGGCGGCGACATCTCCCGCAAGCGGAAGCTCCTGGAGAAGCAGAAGGAGGGGAAGAAGCGCATGAAGATGGTGGGGTCCGTGGAGGTTCCGCAGGAAGCCTTCATCGCCGTCCTCTCCAGCGACGAGCCGAGCGGCAAGAAGAAGTAACCGCGCGCGACCGCCCCCATCGGGGCGGTCGCCGAACCGGTTCCGGCCCGACGGGCCCCGTACGCCTTGCGGCGCGGGGCCCGTTGTCGTACGCGGCGTCCCCGACGCGTACGCGGACCGCCGCGGCCTGCAGGGGTCCCCGGCCTGCGGGAGTCTCCGGCCTGCAGAGGCCCCCGACCTGCACGGGTCCCCGGCCCCTGCGGGCGCGCTTGCCGGCCGCGTGCCGGAGGCCCCGTACGGGGAGCCCCCGTACCCGAAGCGGAGCCGGGGCGGAAGGGGCGTGAGGGGCGGATGTCGTGAACAGAGCGGGTGTCAGGCCCTTACGCGCAGGCCAGGCTCGTTCTACTCTGATCACCGTCCCTTAGTTACTCACCAGTTAAACAACGCGCAGGAACGCTCAGCACACGTCTCGAACCATTCACTACCAGTCGCACGCAGAGTCGCGGGCCCGGAGGATGTCGTGAGCGACACACAGACCATGATCGAGAACCGTCCGCCCTCCGTGGCGCACCTCTTCCTGGAGCGCGTCGCCGCGACCCCGGACGCGGAGGCGTATCGCTACCCGGTGCCGCCCGCCTCCGGCGAGGGGCCGTCCGACTGGGCCTCGCTGACCTGGGCGCAGGCCGCCGAGCGCGTCGAGCGGATCGCGGCCGGACTCATCGGCCTCGGCATCGAGCCCGAGCAGCGCGTCGCGCTCGCCTCCGCGACCCGTGTCGAGTGGATTCTCGTCGACCTCGGCATCATGTGCGCGGGCGCCGCGACCACGACCGTCTACCCCTCGACGAACACCTCGGAGTCGGCGTTCATCCTTGCCGACTCCGACAGCCGCGTGGTCTTCGTGGAGGACGCGACGCAGCTCGCGAAGGTCCGGGAGAACCGCGCCGAGCTTCCCGGGCTGCACCACGTCGTCGTCCTCGACGAGGAGGGCGTCACCGCGGACGCCGCGGACCCGGACGGCTGGCTGCTCACCCTCGCCGACCTGGAGAAGCGCGGCGAGGAGCACCTCGCGACGCACCCCGAGGCGATCAAGGAGCGCGTCGAGGCGATCACGAAGGACCAGCTCGCGACGCTGATCTACACCTCGGGTACGACGGGCCGCCCCAAGGGCGTACGCCTGCCGCACGAGTGCTGGTCCTACATGGCCAAAGCGATCAAGGCGACGGGGATGATCCTGGAGGAGGACGTCCAGTACCTGTGGCTGCCGCTCGCGCACGTCTTCGGCAAGGTGCTCACCTCCGGGCACATCGAGGTCGGGCACGTCACCGCCGTCGACGGCCGCGTGGACCAGATCATCGTGAACCTGCCCGTGGTCCGGCCCACGTACATGGCCGCCGTGCCCCGCATCTTCGAGAAGGTCTACAACGGCGTCGCCGCGAAGGCGCGCGAGGGCGGCGACGCCAAGTACAAGATCTTCCAGTGGGCCGCCGGGATCGCCCGCGAGTACGCGAAGACCTCGCAGGACAACTTCCGCCGCACCGGCACCGCGACCGTCCCCTTCGGCCTGCGCACGAAGCACGCCGTCGCCGACCGCCTCGTCTACGGCAAGATCCGCGAGGCGATGGGCGGCAGGCTGCGCGCCGCGATCTCCGGATCGGCCGCGCTCGCCCCCGAGATCGGTTTCTTCTTCGCCGGGGCCGGGGTGCACATCCTGGAGGGGTACGGGCTCACGGAGTCGAGCGCGGCCTCCTTCGTGAACCCGGGCGAGGCGTACCGCACCGGCACGGTCGGCAAGCCGCTGCCCGGCACCGAGGTGCGGATCGCCGAGGACGGCGAGATCCTGCTGCGCGGCCCCGGCATCATGGCCGGCTACCACGGGCTGCCCGAGAAGACCGCCGAGGTCCTGGAGCCGGACGGCTGGTTCCACACGGGCGACATCGGCGAGCTGTCCGTGGACGGCTACCTGCGGATCACCGACCGCAAGAAGGACATCATCAAGACCTCCGGCGGCAAGTACATCGCCCCGGCCGAGGTCGAGGGCCAGTTCAAGGCGATCTGTCCGTACGTGTCGAACATCCTCGTGCACGGCGGCGACCGGAACTTCTGCTCCGCGCTCATCTCGCTCGACGAGGACGCGCTGCTCGCCTGGGCGAAGGAGAACGGGCTCGACGGCAAGCCCTACGAGGAGATCGTGGCCGACGCGAAGACCGTCGAGATGGTCGACGGGTACGTGCGGGAGCTGAACGAGGGGCTGCAGCGCTGGGAGACCGTGAAGAAGTTCCGGCTGCTGCCGAGGGACCTCGACATCGAGCACGGGGAGCTGACGCCGAGCCTCAAGATCAAGCGGCCGGTGGTGGAGCGGGAGTACGAGTACCTGCTGGACGAGATGTACGCGGGAGCGCGGGAGGCGTGACGGGAGGGGGCGCCCTCCCCGCGGAGGATGCCCCCTTGCCGGGCCGGTCCTTGTGGCGTGCCGCGCTCCGCGCCCCGCGTGCCGCGCCCCGCTCCCGCCCCCGCGCCTCGGAACGCCGAAGACGCTGGTTTCGTGGCTGAGGTTGGCTGCTTCGGGGGTCGGCGCGCGTGCGCGAGGAAACGATTCGCTGCATGATCGTCGTATGAACTCCTCCTCCGCGCCCGTCGTCGTCCATCCTCCCGGGAGCGACGGGGGGCGGCGCGTGCAGGTGGACGGGCAGGTGCTGGGGGTGGCGTACGGGGTCGCGGACCTCGTGGAGTTCCTGCGGCGGGCGGGGCTGGAGGACGCCGAGGGGGCCGTCGCCGCCGATGAGGGATTCATCGAGTGGCGGGGCGAGGGGCCCGGGGAGTGGATCGCCTAGGGGCTCACGCTCGGTGACCGGCCCGGGCCTGGGACAATGGACCCCATGCCTTCCGCACTTCCCGACGGTGAGCCCGTGCCCGAGAACGGGGCGCTTCCGGCGCAGGCCCTGGACGGGGCCGCCGGGCGCCCGCTCGGCTTCTACCTGCACGTCCCCTACTGCGCGAGCCGCTGCGGGTACTGCGACTTCAACACGTACACGGCGAGCGAGCTGCGCGGCACCGGCGGTGTGCTCGCCTCGCGCGACAACTACGCCGACACCCTCGCCCAGGAGATCCGCCTCGCGCGCCGGGTCCTCGGCGAGGACCCGCGGCCGGCCCGTACGGTCTTCTTCGGCGGCGGTACGCCCACGCTGCTGCCCGCCGCCGACCTCGTCCGGATGCTCGCCGCCGTACGCGACGAGTTCGGCCTCGCGCCCGACGCCGAGGTGACGACCGAGGCGAACCCGGAGTCCGTCGACCCCGCGTACCTCGAAACCCTCCGTGAGGGCGGCTTCAACCGGATCTCCTTCGGGATGCAGAGCGCCAAGCCGCATGTTCTGCGCGTTCTCGACCGCAACCACACCCCGGGCCGTCCCGAAGCCTGCGTCGCCGAGGCGCGCGCGGCCGGGTTCGCGCATGTCAATCTCGACCTCATCTACGGCACCCCCGGCGAGAGCGACGCGGACTGGCGCGCCTCGCTCGAAGCGGCGGTCGGCGCGGGGCCCGACCACGTCTCCGCCTACGCCCTCATCGTCGAGGAGGGCACGGGCCTCGCCCGCCGCATCCGGCGCGGCGAGATCCCGATGACCGACGACGACGAGCACGCCGACCGCTACCTCATCGCCGACGAACTCCTCGCGAAGGCCGGTTTCAGCTGGTACGAGGTCTCCAACTGGGCGACCAGCGAGCCGGCCCGCTGCCTGCACAACGAGCTGTACTGGCGCGGCGCCGACTGGTGGGGCGCGGGGCCGGGGGCGCACAGCCACGTCGGCGGCGTCCGCTGGTGGAACGTGAAGCACCCCGGCGCCTACGCCGCCGCGCTCGCCGAGGGCCGCTCCCCGGGCGCGGGGCGCGAACTCCTCGGCGAGGAGGACCGCCGCGTCGAGCGCATCCTCCTGGAGCTGCGGCTGAGCGAGGGCTGCCCCCTCGATCTCCTCCTCCCGGCGGGTCGCGAGGCGGCGGCGCGTCATCTGGGCGACGGACTCCTCGATCCCGGGGCGTACGCGAAGGGCGCGGCCGTTCTCACGCTGCGGGGGCGGCTGCTCGCCGACGCGGTGGTGCGCGACCTCGTGGACTGAGCGATCCGCCCTGCTCGGTGCACGGCTGTACCGACCGGGCGTCAGGCTTCGGTGTACAAGTGTGCGCGTATGCGGGCGAGCGTCCCGGCGTTGTCAGTGAACAGATGTGCACTCATCCCGGCCGCCTCGGCCGCCACGATGTTCGGCGGGGCGTCGTCGACGAAGAGGCAGTCCCGGGGCCGTACCCCCAGCGCCTCGCACACGGCCGCGTAGGCGCGCGGGTCGGGCTTGGCGAGGCCCGTCTCGTGCGAGTACGAGAGGTGCTCGACCAGCGTGTCGAAGCCGTACAGCGCCGCCTCGCGCTCGCGCGCCCCGACGAAGCTGTTGCTCAGGATGCCGAGGCGGCAGCGACCGCGCAGACCCCGGACGAAGGCGATCAGCTCGGTGTTCGGGGTCCCGAGGTACTCCGCCCACAGGTCGTCCATGAAGGCGTCGAGGCCGGCGGCGTCGAGCCCGAGCCGCAAGGCCACCCGCTCCCGTACCGCCCCCTCGCCGATCCGCCCGAGCGCCCCCGCCTCCCACACGTCCGCCATCCGTGCCTCCACCGCCCCGGACGCCAGCCCGAGCCGCTCCTCCCACCGCGCCGCCCACCCTGTCGCGGGCGTGTACTCAAGGACGCCGCCGATGTCGAGCACGAGCGCTTTCATACGGGGGTTCCTCCCTCTGGACGGGGCGACGGTCGCCCCTTCGTGGGGGCAGGCTGGGGTCTGCCCCAGGGGGAAGGTCAACGACGGAGCCGAGCGCGCGGGAGCGATCACGCGCAGGGAAGAAACCGGCGGTAGCCGGTCGGCGGCCCCTGAGGGGCGGTCAGGTCTGGTCGGGAGCCGTCACGAAGTCGATCAGTTCTTCCACGCGGCCGAGTAGTTCCGGTTCCAGGTCCTTGTAGGAGTGGACGCGGGACAGGATGTGCTGCCAGGCCGCGCCCGTGTTCTCCGGCCAGCCGAGGGCGCGGCAGATGCCCGTCTTCCAGTCCTGCCCGCGCGGGACGCGGGGCCAGGCCGCGATGCCGACCGAGGACGGCTTCACCGCTTCCCAGATGTCGATGTACGGGTGCCCCACGACCAGCGCGTGCGGGCTCGCGACCTCCGCCGCGATCCTCGCCTCCTTCGAGCCCGGCACCAGGTGGTCGACCAGCACGCCGAGCCGCGCGTCGGGACCGGGTGCGAACTCCTCGACGATCGCGGGGAGATCGTCGACCCCCTCCAGGTACTCGACCACGACCCCCTCGATCCGCAGGTCGTCGCCCCACACCCGCTCCACCAGCTCCGCGTCGTGCCGCCCCTCCACGTAGATCCGCCCCGCCCGTGCCACGCGCGCCCGCGCGCCGGGGACCGCGACAGAGCCGGAGGCCGTGCGGGAGGGGGCCGCCGGGGTCGCGGCGGCGGGCCGTACGAGGGTGACCGCGTGGCCTTCCAGGAGGAAACCGCCCTCCGTGAGCGGGAAGACCCGCGTCTTGCCGAAACGGTCCTCCAGTGACACGACAAGCCCCTGCGCCGACTTCTCCCAGCCGGTCACCGCCCCGCAGAAGCCGCTCGTCACCTCTTCCACGACGAGATCCCGCTCCAGCGGCACCTGGGGGACGGTCCGCCGCTTCTTCCAGGGCGGGGTGAGGTCGGGGGAGTACGCGCGCATTCCCAGGACGATAGGAACATACGGCCGTCCGGGCGACCACGACACGCCGTACGGCCCTGCCGCGCCGCTCACTTCGACGGCCCCGCCGCGTCGCTCACGCCATGCCGCTCACCCCGCGCCCCCTCAACCCCGCGCCGCCCACCCCCCTCGGCTCACGACACGCCGAACCGCCGCGCGAGGGTGTCCCGCTGACGCCGTACGAACGCCGCGTCCACCAGTGCGCCGTGCCCCGGCACGTACACCGCCTCGTCGCCGCCCAGTCCGAGCAGCCGGTCCAGGGCCCCGGGCCAGCGCGCGGGGACCGCGTCGGGGCCCGCCTGCGGCTCACCCGATTCCTCCACGAGATCTCCGCAGAAGACCACCGTCCGCTCGCCCGGCACCACGAGCACGAGGTCGTGGCCCGAGTGTCCGGGCCCGACATTGGCGAGCAGTACGCGCCGCCCGCCGCCGAGGTCGAGCGCGAACTCGCCGCTCACCGGCTGGTCGGGCCCCCGCAGCAACGCGGCGGCCCGCCGTGCCTCCGCGGGGTCGAGCCCGTGCCGTACCGCGTCCTCGCGCAGCTCGGCGCGGCCCGCCTCCGTACCGAGGAGCGACTCGGCACCCACCGCCGCGTACACCGGGGCCTCCACGGCCGGGGCGCCGAGCGCGTGGTCGAAGTGCGGGTGCGTGAGTGCGAGATGCGTCACGCGCGAGCCGTCGCCGAGGAGCCGTTCCGCCGCGCGCCGCACCGCCTCGCCCTGCGCGAGGCCCGCGCCCGGATCCACGAGGAGGGCCGCATCCTCGCCCCGTACGAGCCCCGCCGTGCAGTCCCAGCCGGGCAGCCGCAGCCGTGCCACGCCCGGCGCCGGGTGCTCCCACTCCGGCAGTTCGGTCAACTCCATCGCGCTCCCCGCTCGTCGGTGGCGGTCCGGGGCGCGCGGCGGACCGCCACCGCTCCGCACCCGCCGTCTCCGCCACAACCCCGCTGTCCCTGCCGACACCCTGCCCCGTTCCGTCCCGCTCACCCCGGTACGGCCCCGCGCGCGTGCGGCGGGCCGCCGGTGAAGTGCCACAAAGCGCTGCCCGGCCTTGCCCGGGGGCCACCGTACGGCCGTACACTGGCCGGGGAAGTTCTGGCACTCAGACAGGGCGAGTGCCAGGCCCGGACCGGAGGCTCCGGCCGGAGGCCAGGGAGGTGGCGGCGTGCTCAGCGAACGCAGACTCGAAGTCCTGCGCGCCATCGTCCAGGACTACGTCGGCACCGAGGAGCCCGTCGGCTCCAAGGCGCTCACCGAGCGGCACAGGCTCGGGGTCTCCCCTGCCACCGTGCGCAACGACATGGCGGCGCTGGAGGACGAGGGGTACATCGCCCAGCCGCACACCAGCGCGGGCCGTATCCCGACGGACAAGGGCTACCGCCTCTTCGTCGACAAGCTCGCCGACATCAAGCCGATGACCGCGCCCGAACGCCGCGCCATCCAGAGTTTCCTGGACAGCGCGGTCGACCTGGACGACGTCGTCGGCCGCACCGTACGGCTGCTCGCGCAGCTCACGCGGCAGGTCGCCGTCGTGCAGTACCCCTCGCTGACGCGCTCCACCGTGCGGCACGTCGAGTTGCTCTCGATGAGCCCCGCGCGCGTCATGCTCGTGCTGATCACCGACACGGGCCGCGTCGAGCAGCGGATGATCGACTGCCCGGCGCCGTTCGGCGAGACCTCCGTGGCCGATCTGCGGGCCCGGCTCAACAGCCGGATCTCGGGGCGTCGCTTCGCCGACGTCCCGCAGCTCGTCCAGGATCTCCCCGACTCCTTCGAGCAGGAGGACCGCGGCACGGTCGCCGTCGTCCTGTCCACGCTGCTCGAAACGGTCGTCGAGGAGACCGAGGAACGGCTCATGATCGGCGGTACGGCGAATCTCGCGCGGTACGGGCAGGACTTCCCCCTCATGATCCGTCCGGTGCTGGAAGCGCTGGAGGAGCAGGTGGTGCTCCTGCGGCTGCTCGGCGAGGTCAACGACCCGCGGATGGCGGTCCGGATCGGTCATGAGAACGCCTACGAGGGGCTCAACTCCACCTCGGTGGTGTCGGTCGGTTACGGTTCGGGCGGCGAGGCAGTCGCCAAGCTCGGCGTGGTCGGACCGACCCGCATGGACTACCCCGGAACGATGGGAGCGGTACGCGCAGTGGCTCGTTACGTCGGACAGATCCTGGCGGAGTCGTAAGTGGCCACGGACTACTACGCCGTACTCGGCGTGCGCCGCGACGCCTCCCCGGACGAGATCAAGAAGGCCTTCCGCCGGCTGGCCAGGGAACTCCACCCTGACGTCAACCCCGACCCGAAGACCCAGGAGCGGTTCAAGGAGATCAACGCCGCCTACGAGGTGCTCTCGGACCCGCAGAAGAAGCAGGTCTACGATCTCGGCGGCGACCCGCTCTCGCAGGCGGGCGGCGGTGGCGGGGCCGGTGGCGGCTTCGGCGGCGCGGGCTTCGGCAACTTCTCGGACATCATGGACGCCTTCTTCGGCACGTCCCAGCAGCGCGGCCCGCGCTCGCGGACCCGCCGGGGCCAGGACGCCATGATCCGCCTGGAGATCGACCTCAACGAGGCGGCCTTCGGCACCACCAAGGAGATCCAGGTCGACACCGCGATCATCTGCTCGACCTGCAACGGCGAGGGCGCGGCCCCGGGCACCTCGGCGCAGACCTGCGACATGTGTCGCGGGCGCGGCGAGGTCTCGCAGGTCACGCGGTCCTTCCTCGGACAGGTCATGACCTCGCGGCCCTGCCCGCAGTGCCAGGGCTTCGGCACGATCGTGCCGAACCCGTGCCCCGAGTGCGCCGGGGACGGCCGCATCCGCTCGCGGCGCACGCTCACCGTGAAGATCCCGGCCGGGGTCGACAACGGCACGCGCATCCAGCTCGCGGGCGAGGGCGAGGTCGGGCCGGGCGGCGGTCCCGCCGGTGACCTCTACGTCGAGATCCACGAGACGGCCCACTCCGTCTTCCAGCGGCGCGGCGACGACCTGCACTGCACGGTGACGATCCCGATGACGGCCGCCGCGCTCGGTACGAAGGTGCCGCTCGACACGCTCGACGGGACCGAGGACGTCGACATCAGGCCGGGTACGCAGTCCGGCCAGTCCGTGCCGCTGCACGGGCGCGGGGTCACGCACCTGCGGGGCGGCGGGCGCGGTGACCTCATCGTGCACGTGGAGGTGCAGACGCCGGGGAAGCTCGACGCGGAGCAGGAGCGGTTGCTGCGGGAGCTGGCGAAGCTCAGGAACGAGGAACGGCCCACGGGGCAGTTCCAGCCGGGCCAGCAGGGGCTGTTCTCGCGGCTCAAGGACGCGTTCAACGGGCGGAGCTGACGCGTTCCACGGGCGGCTGAGCGGTAGTCGTCGCGGTCCGGGGCGGGCCTCTCGGGGCTCCGCCCCGGACCGCGCTCCTCCAGCGCCGTAGGAGCGGGTCCCGTGCGTGCCGCTGGTGCGGCTCGTGGGACGATTTCGGGATGTCCTCTGTGTTCGGCGAGTTGTTGCGCCATCCCGTTGTGCAGGCTCCGATGGCCGGTGGTGCCTCCTGTCCCGAGCTGGCCGCCGCCGTGTCGGAGGCCGGGGGGCTCGGGTTCCTCGCCGGCGGGTACAAGAGTGCCGAGGCGGTACGGGACGAGGCGCGCCGGACCCGGGAGCTGACCGGGCGGCCCTTCGGGGTCAACCTCTTCCTGCCCCAGCCGGAAGCGGACGCGGATGCCGTCGACGCGTACGCGGACGGGCTTGCGGGGGAGAGCGCGCGGTACGGGGCCCCGCTCGGGGGCCTTCCGGACGGTGCGCTGGACGACTTCTTCGACGCGAAGGTCGCGGTGCTGCTCGCCGAGCCCGTCGCCGTCGTCTCCTTCACCTTCGGCTGCCCCAGCCGCGACGTGCTCGACGCCTTCCAGCGCGTCGGCACCCTCACCGTCGTCACCGTGACCACCCCCGAGGAGGCGCGCGCCGCGCAGTGGGTGGGGGCGGACGCGCTGTGCGTGCAGGGCGTCGAGGCGGGGGGCCACCAGGGCACGCACCTCGACGACCCCGCCACCGACGGCTGCGGGCTCGGGCTCCTCAGCCTCCTCGAACAGGTCCGCCACACCGTGCCGTTGCCGTTCCTCGCGGCGGGCGGCCTCATGCGCGGTACGCAGATCGCGGCCGTGCTCGCGGCGGGGGCTGAGGCCGCTCAGCTCGGCACCGCCTTCCTGCCCTGCCCCGAATCCGGGGCGCACCCCGTGCACAAGACGGCGCTGACGAGCCCGCACTTCACCCGTACGACGCTGACGCGGGCCTTCTCGGGCCGTCCCGCGCGCGGGCTCGTCAACCGTTTCGTACGGGCGCACTCGGCCGAGGCTCCGGCCGCGTACCCGCGGGTGCACCACCTCACGGCGGGGCTGCGGCGGGCCGCGGCGGGCGCGGGGGACGCGGACGGCATGGCACTCTGGGCCGGGCAGGGTCACCGGCTGGCCCGTACGCTCGCCGCCGGGCGCCTCGTCGAGACGCTCGCCGCCGAGACGCGCGCGGCGCTCACACCGTTGACGCGCTGAACCCCCTCCCCGTGAACCGCGTGCCTCTGCACCCCGTGCCCCTGACACCCGTGCCCCTGACCCTTGCTCTCCAGAACCCGCGCCGCTGAACGCGTACCGCTGAAAGGACCGGCATGACCGCCGCCGTTTTCCTCGCCCCCCGGCTCGCCGAAGAGGCCGTACCCGGCGGGGCCTTCGTCCTCGACGGGCCCGAGGGGCGGCACGCGGTCTCCGTGAAGCGGTTGCGTCCCGGTGAGGAGATCGTGCTCAGCGACGGGGAGGGGCGGTGGGCACCGTGCGTCGTGAAGGCCGCCGAGGGCAAGGACCGGCTGAGCGTCGAGGTCGGTGAGCTGCGCGAGGAGCCGGTACCGAGCCCGCGGCTCGTCGTGGTCCAGGCGCTGCCCAAGGGGGACCGGGGGGAACTCGCCGTCGAGACGATGACGGAGACGGGTGTCGACGCGATCGTGCCGTGGCAGGCGGCCCGCTGCGTGACGCAGTGGCGCGGCGACCGGGGTGCGAAGTCCCTCGCCAAGTGGCGGGCGACGGCGCGCGAGGCGGGCAAGCAGTCCCGCCGCCCCCGCTTCCCCGAGATCGCCGAGGCCGTCTCCACGAAGGAGGCGGCGGCCCTCCTCTCGCGCGCGGCGCTCGCCGTCGTCCTCCACGAGGACACCGGGACCGCGAGCACCCCGCTCGCGACGCTCCCCCTCCCCGACGAGGGCGACATCGTCCTCGTCGTCGGCCCCGAGGGCGGTGTCGCCCCCGAGGAGATCGCGAGTTTCACCGCGGCCGGCGCCCACGTCTGCCGCCTGGGCCCCTCGGTCCTGCGCACCTCCACAGCGGGCACGGCGGCCGTCGCGCTGCTGTCGGGGCGTACGGGGCGGTGGGGGTAGACCCGGGTGTGCCGCGCTCGGGGCGGTTGACTTCGCTGGTGGAGGAACTTCCGGGCGGGCATGGCGGATCGGGGGGCGGGGGTCGAGCATGAGGGGATGATTCGCGCTTCCTCGCAGGGGCTTTCGTTCGATTCGGCTGCCGCCGGTTATGCCGCGCACCGTCCCTCCTATCCGTCCGCTCTCCTTGAGGCCGTCGAGGAGCTGGGCGGGTTCTCGCTCGTCGGGGCCCGCGTGGCCGATGTCGGGGCCGGGACCGGGCTCGGGACGCGCGTGCTGGTCGAGCGCGGGGCCCGGGTGGTGGGCGTGGAGCCGGGTGCCGGGATGGCCGCCCAGTTCCGGGTCGGGTTGCCCGGGGTTCCGCTCGTGCTCGGGGACGGGAACGCTCTGCCTCTGCACTCCTCCTCTCTCGACGTGGTCACCTACGCCCAGTCCTGGCACTGGACCGATCCCCGCAGGTCCGTTCCGGAGGCGCTGCGGGTGCTGCGGCCCGGGGGCGCGCTCGCACTCTGGTGGAACGACTCTGACGGTGGGGTGCCGTGGGTCGCCGAGCAGGACGCCCGGCTACGGCGGCTCTTCGCGGGCGGCGACGCCTCGTACGACCCCGAGGCCCGCTTCCGGCGGCTCCCGGGTGAACTGCCCTTCGTACGGCGGCAGGTGCGGTGGAGCCGGGACGTCTCGCTCGACGCGCACCTCGCCAATCTCGCCACGTACTCCGACTTCCTCCTCCTCGGCAGGGAAGGGACGGACCGCTTCCTCGCCGAGGAGCGGGAGATCCTTGCCGGGGTCTTCCCCGGCGGGACGGTCCGGGAGCAGTACGTGGTCAGCCTCGCCGTCGCCGTGCGCTGACCCCCGGGGCCTTACTTCGCGAGCGAGGCCGGGACCCAGTCCCGTACCGCTATCTCCAAGAGCACCCGGCGCTCTCCCGGGCGGGCCGGTATCGCCGGGTCCCAGCCGTACTTGGCGAGGAAGGACTCGCGCACCCGCGCGGGGAAGCCGGTGCGGCGCAGGCGGGCGTCGCCCTCCGCGACCAGTGGCTCGGGCCCGTCGAGGGCGAGCGTGGCACGCGGCCGGCGTTCGAGCAGGCGCACCAAGGTGCCGCCCGCTGCCGCGCCGATCCACCACACGCCTTCGAGGAAGACGAACCATGTGGCGCGCACGAGGGGCGGTCCTTCCGCCCGCGCGGCGCACAGCCACACGGTCCGCGCCGTGCGCAGCCGTTCCTGAGCGGGGTTGTTCTCCGTCGTCGTCACGACATCAATCCCAACCCCTGTGAGGCCCGCGCGGAAGCCTTCGGCGCGGATCTGTGGACAACTCCGGGTAATCAATAAATTCCCTCACTCGAACGAGTAACGGCCGTCGCGACTTCGCCGGAGTTATCCACAGCTTGCCCGGCAGGCCCTGTCCCCTGTCCTTCGCCGTGCTTAGGGTGGCTCTTGTGACACAGCCTGCCTACCTACGGTTTCCGCACATCCATGGCGAGTTCATCGCCTTCACCGCCGAGGACGACGTCTGGATCGCCCCGCTCGACGGAGGGCGTGCCTGGCGCGTCAGCGCCGACAACGTTCCCGTCCAGCACCCGCGGATATCTCCCGACGGCGCCACGGTCGCCTGGACCTCCAAGCGTGAGGGCGCCCCCGAGGTCTTCGTCGCCCCCCTGGAGGGCGGCCCGGCCCGCCGCCTCACCTACTGGGGCAGCAACAAGACGTCCGTGCGCGGCTGGACCGCCGAGGGCGACGTCGTGGCGATCACCTCGCACGGCCAGCCCTCGCTGCGCCGGACCTGGGCGCACGCGCTGCCCCTCGACGGTTCCGCGTCCCGCCGCCTCCCGTACGGCCCGATCGGCGCGCTCGCCCACGAACCGGAGGGCGAACGCGTCCTGCTCGGCTCGGTCTCCATGGGCCGCGAGGCCGCGTGGTGGAAGCGCTACCGGGGCGGTACGGCGGGGAAGTTGTGGCTCGGGCCCGACGCGGAGGGCGCCTGGCAGCGTGTGCACGCGGACCTCGACGGCAATATCGAGGACCCGCTCTGGGTAGGCGGTCGCATCGCTTTCCTCTCCGACCACGAAGGTGTCGGCGCGCTCTACTCCTCGCTCCCCGACGGCAGCGACCTGCGCCGCCACTCGCCGGTCGAGCCGGACGGCTTCTACGCCCGCCAGGCCGCCACCGACGGCACCCGCGTCGTCTGGGCGAGCGCGGGCCGGCTCTGGATCATCGACGACCTGGAGGGCGCCGAGCCGCGCCCGCTCGACATCGGTCTCGGCGGCCAGCGCGCCGATCTCCAGCCCTTCGCGATCCCCGCGTCCCGCTGGCTCTCCGCCGCCCGGCCCGACCACACGGGGCGCGGCAGCGCGGTCCTGGTGCGCGGCGCCGTGCACTGGGTGACGCACCGCGACGGACCCGCGCGCGTCCTCGCGGGCGAGCAGGGGGTGCGGGCCAGGCTGCCGCGTACGTTCCGGCTCGATGGGGAGGAGTGGGTCGCCTGGGTGACCGACGCCGAGGGCGAGGACGCCATCGAGTTCGCGCCCGCGACCGGCACGGCCCCCGGCACCGCCCCGCGCCGCATCGCGCGCGGCAAGCTCGGCCGCGTCCTCTCCTTCGCGGTCGCCCCGGACGGCGAGCGGCTCGGCGTCGCGAGCCACGACGGGCGGGTACTGCTCGTCGAGCGCTCCTCCGGCGAGGTGCGCGAGGTGGACCGCAGTGAGAACGGGGACGCGAGCGGACTCGTCTTCTCGCCCGACTCCACGTGGCTCGCCTGGTCCCACCCGGGTCCCGACCCGCTGCGCCAGCTCAAGCTCGCACACGTCTCGGACCTCGCCCCGGTCGAGGCGACCCCGCTGCGCTTCAAGGACTACAGCCCCGCCTTCACGCCGGACGGCAAGCACCTCGCGTTCCTCTCGGACCGCGCCTTCGACCCGCTGTACGACGCGCACAACTTCGATCTCGCCTTCATCGGCACGACCCGCCCGCACCTCATCACGCTCGCCGCGACGACCCCCTCGCCCTTCGGCCCGCAGCGGCACGGCAAGCCCTTCGAGACGCCCGACAAGGAGGGCACCCCGGAGAGCGGCGAGGGCGGCGGTCCGCAGACCCGTATCGACGTGGAGGGCCTCGCCGACCGGATCGTGCCCTTCCCCGTCGAGGCCGGCGAGTACTCCTCGCTCCGGGCCGCCAAGGACGGCGTGCTCTGGCTCAGCCACCCCGTCTCCGGCGTCCTCGGCACCTCCGGCGCGGGACCCGACGACGAGGGCGCCAAGTCGAGCCTGCTGCGCTGGGACTTCCCGCAGCAGCGCATCGAGGAACTTTCCGGCGACGCCCAGTCGTACGCGGTCACGGGCGACGGCAAGCGCGTCCTGCTCCGCGCCGGTGACAAGCTCCGCGTCGTGCCGAGCGACCGCCGCGCCCCGGGCGACGACGACCACGAGAACAACGTCGCCGTCGACCTCGGCCGCGTCCGGCAGCTCATCGACCCCGCCGCCGAGTGGCGGCAGATGTTCGACGAGGCGGGCCGTCTCATGCGGGACAACTTCTGGCGCCCCGACATGGGCGGCATCGACTGGGACGGCGTCCTCGACCGCTACCGGCCCGTCTTGGAGCGCGTCGCGACCCACGACGACCTCGTGGACCTGCTCTGGGAGGTGCAGGGCGAACTCGGCACCTCGCACGCGTACGTCACCCCGCCCGGCCACGGGCACGGTCACCTGCGCGCCGGGCTGCTCGGCGCGGACATATCCCGGCACGAGGACGGGCAGTGGCACGTCGACCGCGTCCTGCCCTCCGAGACCTCCGACCCGCACGCCCGCTCCCCGCTCGCGGGCCCCGGCATCGCGGTACGGGCCGGGGACACGCTCCTCGCGGTCGGCGGCCGTCCGGTGGACCCGCTGCTCGGCCCCGGGCCGCTCCTCGCCGGGACGGCCGGTCACGTCACCGAGCTGACCATCGGCCCGGCGGACGGCGGCGAGCCGCGACACGTCGTCGTGGAGCCGCTGCGCGACGAGGAGGCTTTGCGCTACCACGACTGGGTCGCCGACCGCCGCGCCTACGTGCACGAGAAGTCCGGCGGACGGCTCGGCTACCTGCACGTGCCGGACATGGTGGGCTCGGGCTGGGCGCAGCTCCACCGCGACCTGCGGGTGGAGATCGCCAAGGACGGGCTCGTCGTCGACGTCCGTGAGAACCGGGGCGGGCACACCTCGCAGCTCGTCGTGGAGAAGCTCGCCCGGCGCGTCATCGGCTGGGACGTGCCACGCGGCATGCGGCCGGGCACCTACCCGGAGGCGGCCCCGCGCGGCCCCGTCGTCGCGGTCGCCAACGAGTTCTCCGGCTCGGACGGCGACATCGTCAACGCGGCCATCCAGGCGCTGAAGATCGGCCCCGTCGTCGGGACGAGGACCTGGGGCGGCGTCGTCGGCATCGACAACCGGTACGGGCTCGTGGACGGGACGTCGGTGACGCAGCCCAAGTACGCCTTCTGGTTCGAGACGGTCGGCTGGGGCGTCGAGAACCACGGGGTGGACCCGGACGTGGAGGTCGTCGTCGCGCCGCACCAGTACGCGGCCGGGGAGGACCCGCAGCTCGACGAGGCCATCCGCCTGGCACTGGCCAACCTGGAGGAGACCCCGGCGAAGAGGGCTCCCGCCCTGCCCGGGGGTGAGGCGGAGTAGGCGAACCGGGCCGGGGGCGAGCCTCACGGGGCTCCGCCCCGGGCCCCGCTCCTCAAGCGCCGGAGGGGTTGGATGTGCGTGCGGCGCTGGATCTGCGGCGGCTGGATTCCCGGTGCCGGAAGTTCTGGGCCGGAGCGTCGATTTGGCTGCCCGATACCATTCCTGCAGCATCGTCGTCCCTCCGAGAGGAGTCCCCCTCATGGCTGGTGAGCCGCAGGCGGATTGTCTGTTCTGCAAGATCGTGGCGGGGGAGGTGCCGGCGACCGTCGTGCGGGAGGACGAGCACACCGTCGCGTTCCGGGACATCAATCCGCAGGCGCCCACGCACGTGCTCGTCGTGCCCAAGGCGCACTACCCCAACGCCGCCGCGCTCGCCGCCGATCCGGGGCTCAGCGCCGCCCTCCTCGCGGCGGCCGGTGAGGTCGCCACGCAGGAGAAGATCGACGAGTCCGGGTACCGGATCGTGTTCAACACCGGTGCGGGGGCGGGGCAGACCGTCTTCCACGTGCACGCGCACGTCCTCGGGGGCCGCGGGCTGCAGTGGCCCCCCGGCTAGGGTGGGCCCATGGCAGGGCGTGAGCTTGTCGTTCTCGGGACCGCGAGTCAGCTGCCCACGCGGCGGCGTGGGCACAACGGGTATGTCCTGCGCTGGGACGGGGAGGCGTTCCTCTTCGATCCCGGCGAGGGCACGCAGCGGCAGATGACCCATGCGGGGATCTCCGCGACGGCGCTGCACCGTGTCTGCGTCACGCACTTCCACGGGGACCACTCGCTCGGCCTCGCCGGGGTGATCCAGCGCATCAACCTCGACCGGGTCCCGCACCCGGTGTACGCGCACTACCCGGCGAGCGGCGAGGAGTACTTCCGGCGGCTGCGGTACGCGACGTCGTACTACGAGAGCGTCGGGATCACTCCCGTGCCCGTGCACGAGGAGGGCGTGCTCGTCACGACCCCCGGCTACACCCTGGAGACGCGGCGGCTCAGCCATCCCGTCGAGTCCTTCGGTTACCGGCTCACCGAGCCGGACGGGGTGCGGATGCTGCCCGAGGCGCTGGCGGCGCACGGTATCGAGGGGCCGGACGTGGGGCGGCTGCGGCGCGCGGGCGAGCTGCGCGGGGTACTGCTCGAAGAGGTCAGCGAGGTGCGGCGCGGGCAGCGTTTCGCCTTCGTCATGGACACCCGCATGTGCCGGGGCGCCGAGGAGCTGGCCGAGGGCTGCGACCTGCTCGTCATCGAGTCGACCTTCGCCGACGAGGACGCGGCCCTCGCCGAGGAACACGGCCACCTCACCGCCGGACAGGCCGCCGCGCTCGCCCGCGACGCCGGGGTGCGGCATCTGGTGCTGACGCACTTCTCGCAGCGCTACGAGGACCCCGCCGTGTTCGCGTGCCAGGCCCGCGCGGCCGGTTACGAAGGGGGCCTCACCATCGCCGAGGACTTCGACCGCGTGCCCGTACCCCCACGCCTCTGACTCTCCCCGAGGAGGACAACGGGCGGCGAGTACGGATCGCCCGGCGGGACCACCGAGGTCGGCCTCGCGCTGGTCGCGCTCGTGCCAACGATCGCGAACGCGCGCACGACGCCCGCAGCCACCACCCCGGTCGCCGAGGGGCCGCATCCCGCGCAGGGCCACGCAACCAGCTCCGCCTCGGTCGCCGGGCTGTCCGCCCCTGCCGTTGCTGAGTCCGAACCGCAGACTGGTCGTTCGTCGCCGTCACTCCGGTCGCCGAGGGGCTCATCCCGCGCCGGGCTCCGGAGCCAGCTCTGCCTTGGTCGCCGGGCTGCCCCCCCGGTCACCTTCTTCGTGGCTGCGCAACGGGGCCTCCGCCCTTCGGGTCCGGCATGACTTCCCCCCTTGTTGTTCATGATCCTGGGGTCGTGTCACCGGGTCCGACGGACCGCTGATGAGGGGCTTGAGCACCGGCTTCACCCAAGTCGGAAGAGCCCTCCGTGACGTGGATGCGGCAGCTCGGTGCCGTGCCAGGGCCGGACGAAAAGCGTGATGGAGGGGCCTGCACGTGATCGACACCGGTGACATCGACGTCCAGAGCGACTGGTCGAGTGGATCTTCGCTGCCCTGGACGAGCAGACCGTGACTGCCCCCGGGACCGACGCGGCCACGCTGTCGTCCCGAGCCTGGCCGCCTCACTCACGGCCGTGCTCGACCAGCGCAAACTCTTGGCCGGGCGGATCGAGGAACTGCTGGATGCCCACCTTCTTTCGAAGGTCCTGGCCTCGATGCCGGGAGTCGGTGTCAGAACCGGAGCCAGGATTTTGATCGAGGTCGGCGACGGCAGCACCTTCCCGACGGCCAGCCATCTCGCCGCCTATGCGAGTCTCGCCCCCGGCGACCCGGAGCTCGGGCTCATCGATCCGTGGCGAACAGCCTTCCACAAGCGGAAACAAGCAGCTCAAGCGAGCTTTCTTCCTTCCGCGTTCGCCGCTCTGGGCGACCCGACCTCGCCGGCCTATTACGACAGGAAGCTTGCCCAGGGCAAGCGCCACACCCAGGCCCTGCTCTGTCTCGCCAGGCGCCGGGCCGACGTCCTCTTCGCGATGCTTCGCGACGGCACCTTCTATGCACTGCGGCCGTGGATCCCCGTCACCTGAGCTGCGGGCCTGCGAGGAGAACGACTCGATCGGCTTCGACGTCGAAGCCGATCACCGGATGGCCGTACTCGCCCTCCGGGTCCATCAGTACCGGCTTGCCCAGCCGACGCCCGATCTCCCGAAACAAGCCGCAGAGCACATCAAGTCGGTCCTGGCTCTGCAGCTCCCGCAGGTCGATGTCGAAGTCGACTTCGTCGACGGCATGGAAGCTGAAGATCACCAACACATCGGCAGCCGGCCAGACCCGCAGGCCCGGGCACTCGGTCTCCACCGGACGGGACAGCACGGCCTCCGCCCGAGGCACCGGAAGCACCGTCTCTCCCTCGGAGTACTGGCACTTCCAGCCCTTCTCCGCGACAAGATCGAGGACCATCTGCCAGTCCTCGACCGAGGCATTCGGGACACGCACGTCCGGCAACGACCCCATCAAGTCCAGGTCGAAGAAGCACTGCACGTCATCCCACAGCAGGTCGCTCACCCAGCCATGCTGCCTGGACCGCTGACCCCAACGCACCCCCGTTTCCCTTGACCAAAGACATAGGGGCAGCCCCCGGGCGTCGCCGAATCCAACCTGCGGCTTGGTCGTTCGTCGCCGCCGCTCCGGTTGCCGAGGGGTCGCATCCCGCCCCGGGCCGCGGGACCGGCTCCGCCCCGGTCGTTGGGTTGTCCGCCCCCGGCCGCTGCCGAGACCGGATCGTGGTCCCGTGGTCCGTTGCCGCGCCGGTCATCGAGGGGCCGCCTCCCGCGCTGGGCCCTGGAATCCGCTCCGTCTCCGGCCGCCGGGCCCGCCCCCTGCCGCCCGGCTGCCGACGTGGCCGTAGTCCTGTGCCTCGCCTCTCATTTCGTCACGCGACCTGCCTCACCCCTGCCGGCCGCTCCCTTCCCGCGTGGCTCACGCCACGTCTCGGGGGCCTGTGATTCACGTAGGATTCTCGGATGCCCACTTCTGTACCCATCCCCAAGGCAGAGCTGCACCTTCACATCGAAGGCACCCTCGAACCGGAGCTTGCCTTCGCGCTCGCCGCTCGCAACGGGGTCACGCTCAGCCACGACGACACGCTCGCGCTGCGCAGCGCCTTCGCCTTTCAGGATCTTCAGTCCTTCCTGGACCTCTACTACGAGCTGATGGCGGTCCTGCGCACCGAGCGTGACTTCGAGGAGCTTGCCGACGCGTATCTGGCGCGGGCCGCCGCGCAGGGGGTGCGGCATGCGGAGATCTTCTTCGACCCGCAGGCGCACACCTCGCGCGGCGTGCCGTTCGGGACCGTCGTCGAGGGGCTCGGGCGGGCGCTCGACCGGTCGGTGGAGCGGTACGGGATCAGCACCCGCCTCATCATGTGTTTCCTGCGCGACCAGCCCGTCGCCTCCGCGCTCGCGACGCTCGCCGAGGCCGAGCCGTATCTCGGCCGCATCACCGGCGTCGGCCTCGACTCGGCCGAGCTGGGCAACCCGCCGGGGCCCTTCCGCGAGGTCTACGAGCGGGCCGCCGCGCTCGGGCTGCACCGGGTCGCGCACGCGGGCGAGGAGGGCGGTCCCGAGTACGTCACCGAGGCGCTCGACGCGCTCGGTGTGGAGCGCGTCGACCACGGCCGCCGGGTGCTGGAGGACCCCGCGCTCGTCGCGCGGCTCGTGCGCGAGCAGATCCCGCTGACGCTGTGCCCGCTCTCGAACGTGCGGCTGCGCGGGATCGACACGATGGAGCAGCACCCGCTGCGGGACATGCTCGACGCGGGCCTGAAGTGCACCGTGAACTCCGACGACCCGTCCTACTTCGGCGGCTACGCGCAGGACAACTTCGACGCCGTCCGCACCGCGCTCGGCCTCACCGAGGACCAGGAGCGCACCCTCGCGCGCAACTCCTTCGAGGCGGCCTTCCTGGAGGACGACGAGGAACTGCGCACGCGGTACCTCAAGGCCGTCGAGGCACACCGCTTCCAGGGCTGAGGAGACGGCGGCGGTGCGGGGCGGGCGGCCTCCACGGGTACGGGCCGCCCCGCCCCCGGCCGACTCGTCCCCGTCCCGCCGTGCCCGTCCCCGGCCGACTCGTCCCCGTCCCGCCGTGCCCGTCCCCGCACCGTCGCGCACGAGCCCGCCCCCGTGCCGCCGCCCCGCACCTGAGCACCCCCCGTCCCGCCGCCCCGTACCGCGGCACCCGCCCCCGTCCCGCCGCCCCGCCCCTCAGCCCCCCACCCGTTCCGGTCCCGCCGCGCCGAAGTGCGTGCGGTCCGGGTCGGCCGTCGGGACCGCGATCTCCGTGACCGTCTGTTCGGGGGCGCCGATCCGCGGGATCGTGCCCGAGGGAGCGCCGGCGCGGGCCGCGACGAGGGCCGCGCTCGCGCCGCCCCGGCGCCGTACCGCGCCCGGCACGAGCGGGCGCCCGCCCGTGTGCAGCGCGACGGCCGTGAGCGGTACGGCGAGGACGAGCAGTGCCGTCGCGAGGACGAGGCCCATGCCCGTGAAGCCCGCCGACTCGACGAGGAGGCTTCCGGTGACCGGGCCGCACGCCACGCCGAGCGAGGACGCCGAGCCGACGAGCACTGCCCAGCGCCCGCGCGGGTCGAGCGAGGCGGCGAGGCCGATGAGGTAGGAGAGGACGACCGGGTAGCCGGTGTTCCACAGCACCTCCCCACCCGCGAAGCTCCCGAGCCCGTGCGCGGAGGCGCTCACCGCGATGCACGCGGCGATGACCACCGTGCCGAGCCCGATGGGCGCCGCGCGTCCGGCCCGCGAGCCGAGGGCTCCGGCGCCGAGCACCCCGAGGAGCCCGCCGCCGAGCGCGACGGCGAAGACCACGCCGACCGCGACCTCGCCGAGCCCGGCCTGCTCCATGCCGATCCGTCCGCTCACGCCCCACAGCGCGTTCTGCGCGAGCGACCAGCCCGCGACGGAGAGCGCGAGCACGAGTCCCGAGCGGCGGTAGGGGAGCCGCCCGGTGGCCACGGGGACGGGGCTTTCCCCGGGGACGGCGCCGGGTCGGGAGTCCGCGAGGCCCCGCGTCGCCGGCCACACGAGCAGCGGCACCACCGCGAGCGCGAGGAGCGGGAGCCGGTGGCCCGGGCCGAAGTGGGGGAGCGTCAGGTAGAGCGCCCCCGCGACGCCCGAGACCGAGAGCAGCCCGGCCGAGGAGGCGCGGTGCGGGTCGCGCAGCGCCGCGATGCCCGAGGCGGCGACGGTCGTCGCCGTGCCCGAGCCGAAGCCGCCGAGGACGACCCCGAGCACGACGAGCGGCAGCACGCCGCTGAGCGCGGCGAGCCCGTAGCCGAGGGCGGCGAGGAGCAGCCCGGCGCGCGCGACGCGGCGCGCCCCGAAGCGTTCGACGCGCGAGGCGAGGGTGAATCCGGCGCTCGCCGAGCCGAGCAGCAGCCCGCTGCCGACGAGCCCGGCGTGCGCGGGGGTGAGCCCGAGCCCGGAACCGATGCGCGAGACGACGGTGGGCAGGAGGTAGGAGGCGAGATAGCCGGCCGTGAAGAGGGCGACGAGGGGCCGGGCGGGGCGCGGAGGCACGGGCGGTTCCAGAGCGGGTGCGAAGCGATGGGGGGAGGGCCCTTCCCGCCGGTTCGGGGCAGCGCGAGGCAGCCCGGAAGGGCGGTACGGGAAAAGGGGGTTCGCCACCGAACGCCGGGGCCTCCGAGCCGGTGGAAGGGCCGGTGCCGGGGCTGTGCGACGGGTGCGCGAGGCAATTTGTATCAAGCCGCTTCGTCACCCGAAAAGCCGAGCGGGTGTGAGCTGGGTCACTTAATGTTTGGTATGCAGCAGGGCGGGTAACCATGCCGATTCGTCTGTTGTGGGCAGCGCGCGAGAGGGGCCGTCAACTCTCCTCGCGCAGGCCGGAGTTGCCGGATGCGCCCGAAGTGCGCCGGGTGTGAGAGCCCTTGTGCGCTGCTCCGCTCCCACGTGCCTCGATGACCCGCGACACGCACCACCGCCGCCGGCCTTTCACGTACCACCGGGCCCGGCCCTGCGCCGCGACTCCGGCACCGGCCCCTCGCCGCGCGCCCCGAACCCGGCCACCGGTCCCTCGCCGCGAACTCCGGCCCCCGTCCCGCGCCGCGCGCCCCGGACCCGGCCCCCATCGGCCCGCCCCGTTCCCGGCGCCTTCCTCCGCCCGCCCCCGCGTCAGCCCTTCGCCGTGCGCTCCAGAATCCGGGCCGCCACCGCCGGGGAGTCCACGAGCGGGTGGAGGGCCAGCGCGCGCAGGGCCGCCGTGCGGTCCTTGAAGAGTGCCGCCTCGATCGTCGCCCGCTCGACCGCCTTGAGCTGGAGCATCAGCCCGAGTTCGGCCTCGCCGAGCGGGGCGCACGGCAGGGGGTGCGCGCCCCGCGCGTCCACCTCGCACACCGTCTCGATGATCGCGTCCGGCGGGAGCTGAGGCACCGTCGTCCCGTTCCGCACGTTCAGGATGAGCCGCGTGCCGCGCGCGTCGCCCGCGATCGCCCGCATCAGCGCGAGCGCCACCTGGTCGTAGCCGCCGCCCGCCAGATCCTCCTCGTCGCGCTCCCAGCCGCCACTCGCCTCGCGGCTCTCCGCCATGTACGTCTCCTCGCGCTCCCGGCGCGTCGCCTCCCACAGCTCGTACGCGCGGGCGGGCTCGCGCGCCGCGGCCGTGAAGAACGCCTCCTGCTGCTCGCGCAGGAACTCCCCGCGCGTCGCGCCCGCCGCGCGCACCGCGGCCAGGGCCTCGCGGCGGAAGTAGTAGTAGTGCAGGTACTCGTTGGGCAGCGAGCCGAGCGCGCGCAGCCAGTCCGCGCCGAAGAGCCGCCCCTCCTCGAAGGACTCCAGGGCCGTACGGTCCGCGAGCAGCGCTTCGAGCAGGTCCGTGCCGTCCGCCGCGCGCAGTTCGCGCAGCCAGCCGAGGTGGTTGAGCCCGACGTACGCGTACGAGACCGAGCCGGGCGCCGCCCCGGCCGCCCGTGCCGCGCGCCGGACGAGGCCCACGGGCGAGTCGCAGATCCCGATGACGCGCTCACCGAGCACCCCCGCCATCGCCTCCGTCACCGTCCCCGCCGGATTGGTGAAGTTGATGACCCAGGCGTCGGGGGCCACGGCCCGTACCCGCTCCGCGATCTCCACCGCGACCGGCACCGTGCGCAGCCCGTACAGCACGCCGCCCGCGCCGACCGTCTCCTGGCCGAGCACGCCCTCGGCGAGCGGCACCCGCTCGTCGGCGACACGCCCGGCGGTGCCGCCCACGCGGATCGCGGAGAAGACGAAGTCGGCACCGCGCAGGGCGTCGTCCAGGTCCTCGGCGGTACGGACGCGGGGGCCGCCGCCGGGAAGTCGCTCCAGGACCGCGCGGATCACGCCGAGGCGCACCGGGTCGCTGTCGTGGAGCGTCAGCTCGTCGACCTCGCCGCCCGCCAGTGCCCCGTACACGAGCGGCACCCGGAAGCCGCCACCGCCCAGAATCGTCAGCCTCATGATCCGGAACGTACCCCACGGCGCGCTGCTCGCACCTCGCGCCCATCGGGCACACTGGCCGCAATCGCACCGACCAGGGGAGGCACGCACCGTGAGCACCGATCCGTACGGAACCGGCCCCGCCGCCCCCCGCAGCGAGCCGTCCGCGGCCCCGCCCGTCGCTCCGCGTACCGAGGACCCGCCCGGCGCCCGCGTGGACCCGTCCGCGGCCCCGCGCATCGACCCGCTCGCCGCGATCCGCGACCCCGCCGGGCCCGTCTGCGACGTCTACCTCACCGGGACCGTCTTCCTCGACATCATTTTCACCGGGCTCGACTCCGCTCCCGTGCGGGGCACCGAGTCGTGGGCGCGCGGCATGGGCTCCAGCCCCGGCGGCGTCGCGAACATGGCGACCGCGCTCGCCCGGCTCGGGCTGCGCACCTCGCTCGCGGCGGCGTTCGGCGACGACCACTACGGGGAGTACTGCTGGGACGCGCTCGCGCAGGGCGAGGGCATCGACCTGACGCCCTCGCGGCGCGTCGCGGGCTGGCACTCGCCCGTGACGGTCTCGATGGCGTACGAGGGCGAGCGGACGATGGTCTCGCACGGGCACGACGCGCCGATTCCCGCGCCCGCCCCCGAGAACGTGCCGCCCGCGCGCGCCGCCGTCGCCTCGCTCGCCCCCGGGCGGCCCGCGCCGTGGATCGCGCACGCCGCCGCGCGCGGCACCCGGGTCTTCGCCGACGTCGGCTGGGACGAGTCGGGGCGCTGGGAGCTCGCGGCGCTCGGCGACCTCGGCCACTGCGAGGCGTTCCTGCCGAACGCCGAGGAGGCGATGCGCTACACGCGCACCTCGTGCCCGCGCGCCGCCGCGCACGCGCTCGCCGAGTACGTCCCCCTCGCCGTCGTCACGCTCGGTACGGAGGGCGCGTACGCCGTCGACGGGCGCACCGGCGAGAGCGCCGAGGTCCCCGCGATCCGCGTCCCGGCGCTCGACCCGACGGGGGCCGGGGACGTCTTCGTCGCCGGTTTCCTCACCGGCAGCCTCGCGGGCTGGCCGCTCGCCGACCGCCTCGCCTTCGCGGGCCTGACCGCCGCGCTCTCCGTGCAGGAGTTCGGCGGTTCGCTCTCGGCCCCCGGCTGGGCGGAGGTCGCCACGTGGTGGCGCCACGTCCAGGCGTACGACGACCAGGACCCGGCGGCGCTGCGCCGCTACGCCTTCCTGGACGCCCTCCTGCCGGGCGCGGGCACGAGCGCGCCGTGGCCCCGGCGCCGCGCGGTGCCGACGATCGGGTTCCGGGCGGGAGGCGGGGGAGCGGGCTGAGCGGCGGGCGGTACGGGGCGGAGACGCGACGGTACGGGGCCGGGGCGGCCTACGCGCACGGTCCGCGCCCCGCGCCGCCTCCCGCCTCCTTCGTCCCGGCCCCCTCCCGCGCCCCGGTCTCAGCCCGCGTCCCGGCCCCCTCCCGCGTCCCCGTCCCGGCCCCCTCCCGCGCCCCCGTCTCGGCCCGTACGAGCCGGGGCTCCCAGTACCGCGCCCGCGCCGCCGTCAGCACGGGCAGCGCCACCCCCACGAGCAGCGCGCCGAGCGCCCACCACCCGGACACCGCCCCGCTCACCAGTCCCCAGCACCCGGCGCCCACCGCAAGGGCCGCGCAACCCCGGGCGCACCACGCCTGGTTGCGCAGCAGCACGCGGCGCCGGGCCGCGACCCGCGCGAGCCGCTCCGGGCACGCGGTCGACTCGCCCCGCCGGAGGGCCCGTTCCAGTCGCGCGTGTTCCTCGCGGGGGACCCCGGCGGCACGTGCGGCGAGCCGGTCGGCGAAGAAGGTCTGGAAGACGGCCCAGAACGGTGCGTACACCGCCCACCAGGCCGCTCGCCCCCAGCCCAGCCACACCCCCGCGAGCAGCCAGAGCAGGGCCGCGATGCCCAGGTTCAGCCCGAACGCCGCCCAGCGACGCCCCCTCGTCCGCTCCCGCCGCCCGTCGCCCACGCCCACCCCCCCGTCCGGTCCGCGCGGGTACCCCCTCCCCCTTCCGGAAAACGGTGCGCCCCGCGCGGGAAAAGCCCTGCGGTGTTGTCGGCGGGGGGTCGTAGGCTTGGCCCAAGAGGTTTTCGACCGGCGAGGACCTGACACAGGAGGTATGCGCAGGCCACAGTGCCGGCCCATGACTCAGACACCCACAGCCCACAGCCCCGAGCGTTCCACCGCTCGCATCACCGTCCCGGCGAAGCACCCCATGGTGACGGTCCTCGGCTCGGGCGATTCGCTGCTCCGCGTCATCGAAAGCGCCTTCCCCGGCACGGACATCCACGTCCGGGGCAACGAGATCAGCGCTCAGGGACCCGCCGCCGACATCGCCCTCCTCCAGCGCCTCTTCGACGAGATGCTGCTCGTGCTGCGCACCGGGCAGCCGATGACCGAGGACGCCGTCGAGCGCTCCATCGCGATGCTCCGCGCGAGCGGCGCGGGCGAGCCCGGTGGCGAGGAGCACCCCGCCGAGGTCCTGACCCAGAACATCCTCTCCTCGCGCGGGCGCACCATCCGCCCCAAGACGCTCAACCAGAAGCGCTACGTCGACGCCATCGACAAGCACACGATCGTCTTCGGCATCGGCCCCGCCGGTACCGGCAAGACGTACCTGGCGATGGCCAAGGCCGTGCAGGCCCTCCAGTCGAAGCAGGTCAGCCGCATCATCCTGACCCGCCCGGCCGTGGAGGCCGGCGAACGCCTCGGCTTCCTGCCCGGCACGCTCTACGAGAAGATCGACCCCTACCTGCGTCCGCTGTACGACGCCCTGCACGACATGCTCGACCCCGACTCCATCCCGCGCCTCATGGCAGCCGGGACGATCGAGGTCGCGCCGCTGGCGTACATGCGCGGCCGTACGCTCAACGACGCCTTCATCATTCTCGACGAGGCGCAGAACACGAACCCCGAGCAGATGAAGATGTTCCTCACCCGCCTCGGCTTCGAATCCAAGATCGTCATCACCGGCGACGTCACGCAGGTCGACCTGCCCGGCGGCACGAAGAGCGGGCTGCGGCAGGTGCAGGAGATCCTGGAGGGCGTGGACGACGTGTCGTTCTCGCGGCTCAGCTCGCAGGACGTCGTCCGGCACAAACTCGTGGGCCGGATCGTTGACGCGTACGAGAAGTACGACCATGCCCACGAGCGCGAGCAGGACCAGGGCCGCCGTCACGGCGGTCGCGCGCGGGGCGGCCATGACGGAAACGGGAAGTAGACCGGACCAGCACCATGTCGATCGACGTCAACAACGAGTCCGGCACCGAGGCCGACGAGGAAGCCATCCTCGACATCGCCCGCTACGCCCTCGGCCGTATGCGCATCCACCCGCTCTCCGAGCTGTCCGTGATCCTCGTGGACGGCCCCGCGATGGAACAGCTCCACGTGCAGTGGATGGACCTCCCGGGGCCCACCGATGTCATGTCCTTCCCGATGGACGAGTTGCGTCCCCCGGCGAAGGACGACGAGGAGCCCCCGCAGGGACTGCTCGGCGACATCGTGCTGTGTCCCGAGGTCGCCGAGCGCCAAGGCCGCGAGGCCCCCACGGAGCACTCCACGGACGAGGAGCTGCAGCTCCTCACCGTCCACGGAGTGCTCCACCTGCTCGGCTACGACCACGAGGAGCCCGACGAGAAGGCCGAGATGTTCGGCCTCCAGCAGGCCATCGTGGACGGCTGGCGCGGCGAGCGCGGGCTCACCGGGCCCTCGCCGGCCCCGACGGTGTCATGAACCGCCGAAAACCGGCCCGCACGGGGGGCTTCGCGTGAGCTACCAGCTGATCAGCGGCGCCGTCGCGCTCGTCGTCGTGGCCTGGCTCGCCGCCTGCGCCGAGGCCGGGCTCGCGCGCGTGTCCAGCTTCCGCGCCGAGGAGGCCGTACGGTCCGGGCGGCGCGGCAGCGCGCGCCTCGCCCAGGTCGCCGCCGACCCCACCCGCTACCTCAACGTGGCCCTGCTCGTCCGGGTCGCCTGCGAGATGGCGGCGGCGGCCCTCGTCACCTACGCCTGCCTGAAGGCGTTCGAGGAGACGTGGTCCGCGCTGCTCGTCGCCATCGCCGTGATGGTCCTCGTCAGCTACGTCGCGGTCGGCGTCTCGCCGCGTACGATCGGCCGTCAGCACCCGCTCAACACGGCGACCGCCGCGAGCTACGTCCTCGTACCGCTCGCCAAGGTCATGGGCCCCGTGCCCCCGCTGCTCATCCTCATCGGTAACGCGCTCACGCCCGGCAAGGGCTTCCGGCGCGGGCCCTTCGCCTCCGAGGCCGAACTGCGGGCGCTCGTGGACCTCGCCGAGAAGGAATCGCTCATCGAGGACGAGGAGCGCCGCATGGTGCACTCGGTCTTCGAACTGGGCGACACCCTCGTGCGCGAGGTCATGGTGCCCCGCACCGACCTCGTGTCCATCGAGCGGTTCAAGACGATCCGGCAGGCGCTCACGCTCGCGCTGCGCTCCGGCTTCTCGCGCATCCCCGTCACGGGCGAGAGCGAGGACGACATCGTCGGGATCGTCTACCTCAAGGACCTCGCCCGCAAGACGCACATCAGCCGCGACGCCGAGTCCGAGCTGGTCTCGACGGCGATGCGCCCGGCGACCTTCGTGCCCGACACGAAGAACGCGGGCGACCTGCTCCGCGAGATGCAGCAGGAGCGCAGCCACGTCGCCGTCGTCATCGACGAGTACGGCGGCACGGCGGGGATCGTCACGATCGAGGACATCCTGGAGGAGATCGTCGGCGAGATCACCGACGAGTACGACCGCGAACTGCCGCCCGTGGAGGACCTCGGCGGGGGCCGCCACCGCGTCACCGCCCGGCTCGGCACGGACGACCTCGGCGAGCTGTACGGCATCGAGGAGTACGACGACGAGGACGTCGAGACCGTCGGCGGGCTCCTCGCCAAGGCGCTCGGCCGCGTCCCCATCGCGGAGTCCTCGGCCGTCGTCGCGCTCCCCGACGGGCGGGAGCTGCGCCTGACGGCGGAGTCCTCGGCGGGCCGCCGCAACAAGATCGTCACGGTGCTCGTCGAGCCCGTCGGCGAGGACGCCGGGTCCCGTGCGGACGAGGCGCTGAGCAAGGAGAACGCGGGATGAGACCGGCGGCGCTGCGCGCCCTGTGCCTGTCGTTCAACGCGGCGGTCGAGGAGTTCCCGTTCAACCCGGAGACCTCGGTCTTCAAGGTCAACGGGAAGGTCTTCGCCCTCACGGACCTCGGAGCCGAGCCGCTCACGGTCTCGCTCAAGTGCGAGCCCGAGGAGGCGGTACGGCTGCGCGAGGCCCACCCCGACGTCGTCGTGCCCGGCTGGCACCTCAACAAGCGGCACTGGAACACGGTGACGGTCGGGGAGCTGCCCGCCGCGCGGGTGCGGGAGATGGTGGAGGACTCCTACGACCTCGTGGTGGCGAAGCTGCCGAGGGCGGAGAGGCTGCGACTGGACCGGCCGTGACCCGGGTTCCGGTACGGGGACGGGGCGGTGCCCATGTGGGCACCGCCCCGTCCCCGTACCCGCTCAAGAGCGCCGGGACCGCAGCCCCACCGCGATGAGCACCGCCGCCGCCAGGACGACGCAGGTGTCGACGAGGACCACGAGGCGGACGCCGGAGGCGAGGCCGCCCGCCGTCGTCGTGGCGAGGACGCCGAGGAGCGGGATGCCGATGGTGATACCGACCTGCTGCGTGCTCGTCACGAGACCCGTCGCGAGCCCCTGCTCCGCGTCCGGGACGCCCGAGGTCGCCGTCACCCCGTAGGAGACGATCGCCCCGAGGTGCCCGGCGCTCGCCACCGCGACCGCGCCCGTCGCGAGCCACACCGAGGCCGTTCCCGCGCCGAGAGCGAGCAGGGCGAGCGTCGTGAGGCCCTGGAGGAGCAGCGAGCCGACGAGGACGCGCCGCGCGCCGAAGCGGCTCACCGTCCGGCCCGCGACGAGACCCGCCAGCACCGAGAGCACGCCCTGCACGCCGAAGGCGAGCCCGGTGCGGAAGGCCGAGAGGTGCTGGACCTCCTGGAACCACAGCGTGAGGACGAAGACGATCGTGCTCATCATCGAGAAGGTCACGAGCCCGCCGAGATTGCCGAAGGCCACCGTGGGCCTGCGCAGCATCCCCAGCGAGACGAGCGGGTGCGCGGCACGGGACTCGACGCGGACGAAGAGGGCGAGGAGTACGAGGCCGAGCGGGAGCGCCACGAGGACGTCGGGGCGGCCGAAGCCCTGTGCGGCGGCGGTGGACAGCGCGTAGATGAGCGCGAGCAGGCCCCCGGTGACGGAGAGGGCGCCCGGGATGTCGAGGCGGGTGCGGGCGGGCACGCGGGACTCGGCGAGCAGGCGCGGGGCGAGCGGCAGGACGACGACGGCGAAGAGCGTGAGCAGGCCCATCGTGGAGCGCCAGCCGAGCAGATCGGTGAGTGTGCCGCCGCCGACCATGCCGAGCGTGAAGCCGAGCGAGAGGAGCGTGCCGCTGATGCCGAGCGCGCGGTCGCGGCGCGGGCCCTCGGGGAACGTCGTGGTCAGCAGCGCCATCCCGGTCGGCACGATCGCGGCGGCGCCGAGGCCCTGGAGGGCACGGCCCGCGAGGAAGGCCACCGGGTTCCACGCGAGCGTCGCGAGGAGCGAGGCCGCGCCGAAGAGCGCGAGGCCGCCGAGGAAGAGCCGCCGCCTGCCGTACAGGTCCCCGAGCCGCCCCGACAGGAGCAGGAAGCCGCCGGAGGGGAGGGCGAAGGCGGTGACGGCCCACTGGAGCGCGCTGTCGCCCATGCCGAGGTCGCGGCCGAGCACCGGCAGCGCGACGTTCAGGACCGAGAAGTCGAGCGCCACCATGAACTGCGCCGCGCACAGGACGAAGAGGACGAGGGCGTCGCGCGGCGTGAAACGGGGAGCGGCGGGCTCCAGACGAGCGGACGAGGACGCCGCGCCGGGCGCGAACTTCCCGCTGTCCGTGGCGTTTTCGGGAAGCGCGGGCCGGGCGGGCGGGGGAGCGAGGGGGAGTTCCGTGGTCATGGCAAAGAGCTTCCGATGACGGGAACAACCGTGGGCAGCCCGTACTTATGCTGGTTCCCGCACCACCAGTCAGGCACCGGAGGGGGACCGGAATGACGGACACGTTCACACCGCCGGGGACGGCCGCGCAGGCCCAGGACGGCACCAAGGACGCCCGGCTGCGCGAACTGCGTGCCTTTCTCACCGCCCGCCGCGCCCGCGTACGCCCCGAGGACGTGGGCCTGCCCGCGGGCGGTCGCCGCCGCACGCCCGGTCTGCGCCGCGAGGAGGTCGCGGTGCTCGCCGGGGTCGGGCCCTCCTGGTACCAGTGGCTCGAACAAGGCCGTGACATCTCCGTCTCGCCGCAGGTGCTCGACGCGGTCGCCGGGGTGCTGCGCCTGTCGAGCGCCGAGCGCCGCCACCTCTACCGCCTCGCCGGGCTCAACCCGCCCGCGCTGGAGGTCGCCCCCGCCGACCTCCACATGAGCGAGGGGCTGGAGCGGCTCATCGACCACTGGCTCCCGTACCCGGCGCACATCATGGACACGTACTGGAACCTCGTGATGGCCAACGAGGCCGCCACCGAGGTCCTCGGGATGCACCCCGGGCTCCCGTACAACTGCCTCATCGCCTTCTTCACCGACCCGGCCTACCGCTCCCGCGCCGTCACCTGGGCGCAGGTCGCGCCGGTCGTCGTCGCGCAGTTCCGCGCGCTGTGCGCGGAGCGGCCGGGGGACCCGGGCTTCGCGTACGTCATCGAGGAGGCGCGGCGGGCGAGCGCGGAGTTCGACGAGCTGTGGAGCCGCGGGGACGTGTGCCCGAGCGGCCAGATGCGCAAGGAACTGCACCACCCGCGCGGCGGGCGGCTCCACATGGAGGCGACGACGCTCCAGATCCCGGCCCGCCCGGACCTGGTCATCGTCCTGCACATGCCGGTGCCGGGGACGGGGACGGAGGCGGCCCTCGAACGGGTGCTCGCGGGGCGGGGGACCGAGGCGGGTCCGAGGGGCGGCGGGCGCGGTCGCGTCGGGGGCCCGCTCCCGGGGGCGAGGGACGGGGCGGGGGCGGGGGCGGGGGCGCCGGTCGGCTCCGTATGCTCGGCGCCATGAGTGAGAGCAGCGCGCTGAACCCCGAGGACGCCAAGATCATCACGCTCGCCCGTTCCGCGCGGGCCCGCAACCAGGTGCCGGAGGGCGCGGCGGTACGGGACGAGACGGGGCGCACGTACGTGGCCGGGGCCGTCGCCCTGCCGAGCCTCGCGCTGAGCGCGCTGCGCACGGCGGTGGCGATGGCGGTCGCGAGCGGCGCGGAGTCGCTGGAGGCGGCAGCGGTGGTCACGGCCGCCGCGTCCCTTCCGGCCGAGGACCTCGCGGCCGTCGCCGACCTCGGCGGCGCGGGCACACCGGTCTTCCTGGCGGGCCCGGACGCGGTGGTGCGGGAGCGGCTCGCGGCGGGCTGAGGAGGGCGGCGGTACGGGGCGGCGGGGAGAGGCCGCCGGTACGGGGCGTCGGTACGAGGCCGGGCGGGGGGCGGTGCGCGGGGGTCGCGGGGCGGCTCGGGTGGCGCGGGCGGTCCGGCGGAGAGTGGCGGGCGGGCGGCTCCGGCGGGGTGTGCCGGGCGGCATCCCCGGAGTGGCATCGGACGGCTTTGCCCGCGTGCTTCGGGCGGCTCCGGCGGGGTGTGCCGGGCGGCCTCGGCGGGGGCCGCGCGGTGGCCCGGGTCGGCGGCGCTCGGCGGATCGGGGAGAATGGCCCGTATGAGCGAACCCTCCACCGCCCCCGCCGCCCCGCACCGCGCGGGTTTCGCGTGCTTCGTCGGCCGTCCCAACGCGGGGAAGTCGACCCTGACCAACGCACTGGTGGGGCAGAAGGTCGCCATCACCTCGAACCGCCCGCAGACCACGCGGCACACCGTGCGCGGCATCGTGCACCGCCCCGAGGCGCAGCTGATCCTCGTCGACACCCCCGGGCTCCACAAGCCCCGCACGCTGCTCGGCGAGCGGCTCAACGACGTCGTGCGGGCAACCTGGGCCGAGGTCGACGTGATCGGTTTCTGCCTTCCCGCCGATCAGAAGATCGGCCCCGGTGACCGTTTCATCGCCAAGGAACTCGCCGGGATCAAGCGGACCCCGAAGGTCGCGATCGTCACGAAGACGGACCTCGTCGACAGCAAGCGGCTCGCCGAGCAGCTCATGGCGATCGACGCGCTCGGCCGCGAGCTGGGCTTCGAGTGGGCCGAGATCGTGCCGGTCTCGGCGGTCGAGGGCAAGCAAGTCTCGCTCCTCGCCGACCTCCTCGTGCCGCTCCTCCCGGAGAGCCCGCAGCTCTACCCGGAGGGCGACCTCACCGACGAGCCCGAGCAGGTCATGGTCGCCGAGCTGATCCGCGAGGCGGCGCTCGAAGGCGTACGGGACGAGCTTCCGCACTCGATCGCGGTCGTCGTCGAGGAGATGAACCCGCGCGAGGGCCGCCCGGCCGACAAGCCGCTCCTGGACATCCACGCGAACCTCTTCATCGAGCGCTCCAGCCAGAAGGGCATCGTCATCGGCCCGAAGGGCCAGCGCCTCAAGGACGTCGGCACGAAGTCGCGCCGTCAGATCGAGGCGCTGCTCGGCACCCCGGTCTTCCTGGACCTGCACGTGAAGATCGCCAAGGACTGGCAGCGCGACCCGAAGCAGCTCCGGCGGCTGGGGTTCTAGACCCGCTACGGGACGAGACGGACGCAGCGCGGCGGGGCCTCCCCGGGCCCCTCCGCAGCGGCGGGTCCTCTCACGGCCTCTCCGACTCAGCGGGCATGCCGTCCCGTGGCCTCTCCGCCCCGGCGGGCATGCCGTCCCGTGGCCTCTCCGCTGCCGTGAGCGTGTCGTCCCTCGGTCTCGCGCGCTCGGTCACGCCGGGCTCCCTGGGCCACCACACCACCCGCCCCCCGTCACGCGCCCCCTGTCGGCCCCCCTTCCCCCGCCTCCAGCACCGTCGCCAGTCGCTTGAACCCCACGCTCTCGTAGATCCGGGCCACCTCCTCGTCCGCCGCCGTGAGGAACATCGTGCGCAGGCGGCGGGAGCGGGCCTCCGCGATCAGGGTGCGCAGGACGGCGGAGGCGTGGCCCCTGCGGCGGACCTCGGGGAGGGTGGCGACGGCGATGATCTCGGCGAGGTCGTCCAGGGTGTTGAACTGGCCCGTGGCCACGGGGCCTTCCTTCGTCTCGGCGATCGCGAGGGCGCGGGTGCCCGCGTGGATGCGGCGGGCCGCCTCGGCGGCCTCGCGGCGCAGATCTCCCGAGGCGAGGAGTTCGGCGACGGAGCCGCGGCCCTCGGGACCCCGGCCCGTGCCGGGGTACGCGAAGCCGACGTGCGCCACGGCGATCGCGTGCTCGACGCGCCAGTCGTGCGCCGCGAGGAGCCGGGCGCCGGGTGCGGGAGCGCACGCCGCCTCGCCGGAACCGTCTTCGCAGGGATCGATGAGCAGCACCGGGTGCTCCCGCACGACCAGGCCCGCCTCCTCGCAGGCGGCCCGCAGCGCCGGAGCCGTCTCCGCGAGCCACTCCAGGCCGCGCGGCGCCTGCCGTTCCCGCTGGGTGCGCAGCAGGTCCCGTACCTCCGCCGCCATGAAGGCCCGCTCCCGCTCGGCCGGGTGCGGGCGGGCGGGGAAGGCGCCCTGGAAGGGTTGCAGGTGCAGGACGAAGGGCCCGTACCGCTCTCGGACGCGGCAGCACTCGCGCGCGACCGTCTCGTGGAACCACTCGACGCGCGCGACGACGGGATCGGTGGCGCCGCTCGGTGGTACGGGTCCTGAGGCCATGGAGGACATTCAAGCCCCCGCCGCCGGACCCGCCCGCTCAGGCCCCTTCCTTGAGCACCCTCCGGAACAGCTCCCGCTGCGCCTCGCCCAGCCGCGGATCGGCCGCGTGGACGGTGCGGCCGTCGACGGTGAGTGTGTAGCGGAAGCCGTCGGGGACGCCGCTCGGGGGCTCGGCGGCACCTTCGCGCAGGGCCTGCTCGGCGAGGGTGCGCCACTGAGGCGCGTCCGCGGCGCCCTGCGGGCTGTCCGTGTCGATCACCCCCGTACGCCGTCCGCCCGCGAAGCCGCCCGTCCGTGTCACCTCGATACGCATACCCATGGATCTACCCCGTCCGCCGTGCCGAGCACCGTCCGGGCCTCGTCGAACCGCCGCTCATGAGAGGGAAACCCCCACTTCCGACCACGCCTTCGTGACCGCTTCCTTCTCGTCGGCGCCGTCCGCCGCCGTGCTCGTGAGCGCCGCGAACTCCGCGAAGTCGGCCGTCGAGGACAGCTCGCCGCCCGTGAGCACGTCGAACCAGATGCGCCCGGCCCGCTCCCACGCGTATCCGCCGAGGGAGGTCGCGAGGAGGTAGAAGGCGCGGTTGGGGATGCCCGAGTTGATGTGGACGCCGCCGTTGTCCTCCTCGGTGTCCACGTAGTCGTCCATCGAGGCGGGCTGCGGGTCCTTGCCGAGCACGTCGTCGTCGTACGCGGTGCCCGGGGCCTTCATGGAGCGCAGCGCGGTGCCCTGGACGTCGGGGGCGAGGAGTTCGTCGCCGATGAGCCAGTCCGCGTCCTCGGCGCGCTGCTGCTTCGCGTACTGCTTGACGAGGGAGCCGAAGACGTCCGAGATCGACTCGTTGAGCGCGCCCGCCTGGTCCTGGTACTCCAGGTTCGCCGTGTGCTGCGTGACGCCGTGGGTCAGTTCGTGGCCGATGACGTCGACCGGGAGCGTGAAGTCGAGGAAGATCTCGCCGTCCCCGTCGCCGAAGACCATCTGGTCGCCGTCCCAGAACGCGTTGTTGTACTCGCGGTCGTAGTGGACGCTCGCGACGAGGGGCAGCCCGCGCCCGTCGATGGAGTCGCGGCCGAAGACCTTGCGGTAGAGGTCGAAGGTCGCGCCGAGCCCCGCGTACGCGCGGTTGACGCTCGCGTCGCGCGTCGGCTCCTGGCCCTCGGCGCGCACCTTGTGGCCCGGGAGGCGGATGCCGTGCCGGGCGTCGTAGATGGTGCGGTCCGGGGTCTCGGAGTCGGTCGGTGCCCCGGCGGGGGCGGCGAGCGTGAGCGCGAGCGCCGTCTGCCGGCGCTGGTGGCGGCGGCCCGCGTCCTCGTCGAGCGTGCGGCGCGCGGCGGCGTGGCCCGCCCGCGCGAGGTGGTCGAGCAGGTGCGGAGGGACGATCGTGCAGAAGGTCTGGTGCGGGAGGTGCGGGTGTGTGTTCATGCACACACGGTTACCCCGTACATGCGCACTGTCACGAGCTGTGGGGGACTTTCGTACGAACGAGGGACATATCACGTACGCAGGTTTAGATCGTCTCCCGCCCGACAGCAGATAATGGGACCGACGGAGCCGGACGATGGAGTCATGCCTCGTCCCGCATGGTGATACGGAATCTCGCGCCTCGCGGGACTCGGCTAAGGTGCGGAGCATCATGCGTTTCGGGCTGCTTCTTCTTAGCTGCCGCGGCGAGGGTCTGTAGTCGTAGGCCGACCCCCTCCCCGCGGAGTGAGGTGTTGCGGTTTTTCCGCCCCGTCGGCCACCTCAGCCTCAGCGGACTTCAGAGGAGCCCACGCACATGACCACCAGCGAGCCCACCGCCACCGTTCCCGCGCAGCAGAGCACCGCGGACGGCTCCGGACGGAAGCCCCTCAGCAACACCGCTCACCTCCAGGCCCCCTCCGGGATGCCCTTCCACCGCTACGGCCGCTACGAGCAGGTGGAGATCCCCGACCGCACGTGGCCCGAGAAGCGGATCACCAAGGCGCCCCGCTGGCTCTCCACCGACCTGCGCGACGGCAACCAGGCCCTGATCGACCCGATGTCGCCCGCCCGCAAGCGCGAGATGTTCGACCTGCTCGTACGCATGGGCTACAAGGAGATCGAGGTCGGCTTCCCCTCGTCCGGGCAGACCGACTTCGACTTCGTTCGCTCCATCATCGAGGACCCCGAGGCGATCCCCGAGGACGTCACGATCTCCGTGCTGACGCAGGCCCGTGAGGAGCTGATCGAGCGGACCGTCGAGTCCCTCGTCGGTGCCCGCCGCGCCAACGTCCACCTGTACAACGCGACCGCGCCGGTCTTCCGCGAGGTCGTCTTCCGGGGCAGCAAGGACGACATCAAGAAGATCGCCGTCGAGGGCACCCGGCACGTCGTCGCGTACGCGGAGAAGCTGCTCGGCCCCGAGACCGTCTTCGGCTACCAGTACTCGCCGGAGATCTTCACGGACACCGAGCTGGACTTCGCGCTGGAGGTCTGCGAGGCGGTCATGGAGGTGTGGCAGCCCGGCCCCGGCCGCGAGATCATCCTCAACCTGCCCGCCACCGTGGAGCGTTCGGCCCCCTCCACCTACGCCGACCGCTTCGAGTGGATGTCCCGGAAGCTGTCCCACCGCGAGCACGTCTCGCTCTCCGCGCACCCCCACAACGACCGCGGCACCGCCGTCGCCGCCGCCGAACTCGCCGTCATGGCGGGCGCGGACCGCGTCGAGGGCTGCCTGTTCGGGCAGGGTGAGCGCACCGGGAACGTGGACCTGGTGACCCTCGGCATGAACCTCTTCTCGCAGGGCGTCGACCCGCAGATCGACTTCTCGGACATCGACGAGATCCGCCGCACCGCCGAGTACTGCAACCAGATGGAGGTGCACCCGCGCCACCCCTACGCGGGCGACCTCGTCTACACGGCCTTCTCCGGTTCCCACCAGGACGCCATCAAGAAGGGCTTCGAGGCCCTGGAGCAGCGCGCCGCGCGCGAGGGCAAGCAGGTCGGCGATGTCGAGTGGGCGGTCCCGTACCTGCCCATCGACCCGAAGGACGTGGGCCGTTCCTACGAGGCCGTGATCCGCGTCAACTCGCAGTCCGGCAAGGGCGGTGTCGCCTACGTCCTCAAGAACGACCACAAGCTGGACCTGCCGCGCCGCATGCAGATCGAGTTCTCGCGCATCATCCAGGCGCGCACGGACGCCGAGGGCGGCGAGGTCACCCCGGCCGAGATCTGGAACGTCTTCCAGGACGAGTACCTGCCCAACTCCGCCGACCCGTGGGGCCGCGTGCAGGTACGCGCCGGGCAGACCACCGCGCAGACCGAGAACGGCCTCGACAAGCTCACCGTGCAGGCCGTCGTGGACGGCGTCGACACCGAGCTGACCGGCAGCGGCAACGGCCCGATCTCCGCGTTCTTCGACGCGCTGCAGGGCGTCGGCATCGACGCCCGCCTGCTCGACTACCAGGAGCACACGCTGAGCGAGGGCGCGAGCGCCCAGGCCGCCTCGTACATCGAGTGCGCCGTCGGCGACCGCGTCCTGTGGGGCATCGGCATCGACGCCAACACGACGCGCGCCTCGCTCAAGGCGGTCGTCTCCGCGGTCAACCGCGCGGGCCGCTGAGGCACTTGCCCGTACGGGCGTGACCGGGCGGTACGGGGACGACCTCCCCGTACCCCCGCCACCCCCGCGCCGGGCGCGCCGCACGGGCCGCCGACCGCCCCCGTACGACACGCCCGGAACCCGGCCGGCGACCCCCTCGGCCGTCAACCGCCTTCCCCCACGCCTCACCCCTCGCGCGGGAGTTCGCGCTGTCATGACCACGCAGGCCCCGCAGGGTTCACTCCCTGTCGGGGCCTGCGGTCACTCTCGGCCAGGTATCGACCGAGTAACGCCGGGGTACTGACGTCATCACGGCGATGTGGCTAACATCACGCCAAGGCGTCGGACACCCGGCGCCACCGTGCGGGGCATCCCAGTCCCCGTGCGCACAGCGGGTTCGCCCGTGGGCAGGACGAGCGCGGTGCGAGGACGCACGCGCGCCGAATAGGGAGGTGCGCCGTGGCACGAGCCGGAGGCAGGGGCGAGGACCGTCACCAGCGGTCGGGGACCGGACCACACCGCACGCCGCCCGCCCGTTACGGCCCGCTGCGGCTGCGGACGCGCTGGAACGTCGAGAGCGACGGCGAGTTCTTCTGCCCCGACTGCGGCGGCGACCGCGCCTACGTGCGCAAGACCGGGAGCAAGTACGTCGCCCTCCTCGGCGTCCCGCTCCTCCCGCGCGGCACGACGGGCCCCGTCGTCGAGTGCGGCGCCTGCACCGCCGAGTACGGCGTCGAAGCGCTCGAACACCCCACGACGGCCCGCTTCGGCGCGCTCCTGCGCGACGCCGTGCACACCGTCGTCGTCGCCGTGCTCGCCGCGAGCGGCACCGCCTCGCGCTCCACGATGGACGCGGCCGTCGCGACCGTCCGCGCGGCCGGCTGGACCGACTGCGAGGACGACCAGCTCTACGCCCTCATGCGCGCCCTCGCCGAGGACCCCGGCTCCCCGGTCTGCCCCGACGACCCGGCCGAGGCCGAGACCGCCGCGCTCACGCTGGCCATAGAGCTCCACGAGTCCCTCGACCCGCTCGCCCCCCACCTCGCGGCACTCGGCCGCGCCTCGATCCTCCTCCAGGGCGCCCGCGTCGCCCTCGCGGACGGCCCCTACACCTCCGCCGAGCGCGAGGCGCTGAACGTCGTGGGCGCGGCGCTGCTCCTGGACACGGAGGAGGTCGGGCGGCTGCTGGAGGAGGCGAAGACACCGTCCTGAGGGGTCTCTCCTGAGGGGTCCGTCCCGAGAGGGTCCGGGCGCAGGAAGCGTGACATTGCCGGGAATCCCGGAGCTTGCGGAGAACATGTCAGTTCCCGTACGCAAGGGCGGGTTTGCCGCCTGAATGTGCGTGCACGGTGTCCTCCGTGGACCTTGTGTGTGCTCTTTGTGTGCGCAAACATGGCTGGTGTGACGGCTGGGTCGGGGGACACGTCGGTCGCCGTCCGCGCGCAGTGAGGCCCCACCCGGCGTCCGCCGATGGTTCCTCGACCCTGGGATGACTCACGTGCGCCTCACCAGACCCATGGCACTCACGGGTGCCGCTCTCGCCGCCACCCTCCTCGCGGGCTCGTTCGCGGGGGTCCCGGCCGCCGCGACCACGGGCGGCCCGGCGGCGAAGGACTCCCTCGCCTTCACCGCGCGGCTCGTCGTCGGCGACAGCCTGCGCGGCTGCTCCGCCGTCCTGGTGGCCCCGCAGTGGCTCGCGACCTCGGCCCACTGCTTCGCGGACGACCTGGCGCAGAGCCCGGGGCACGTGACCGCGGGGAAGCCGAAGTGGAAGACCACGGCGAGCATCGGGCGCACCGATCTCTCCACCGCGTCCGGACAGGTCCGCGAGGTCGTCGAGCTGGTCCCGAGGAATGACCGTGATCTCGTCATGGCCCGCCTGGACACCCCGACGACGGGGATCGCCCCGGCGCCGCTGGCGCTCACCCCGCCCGCGGCGGGGGAGAAGCTGACCACGGCGGGCTACGGCCGTACGCGGGAGGAGTGGGCGCCGCTCGCGCTCCACACCGCCTCCGGCGTCACGCGGTCCGTGGACGGCCCCGACCTGGCCACCGAGGGCGCGAGCGCGTCGGACGCGGTCTGCGCCGGTGACGCGGGCGGCCCCGTGCTGCGCGAGGTGGCTGGGACCTTGCGGCTGGTCGCCGTCAACAGTCGCTCCTGGCAGGGCGGTTGCTACGGGTCGGAGAGCACGGAGACCCGTACCGGCGCGGTGTCGACGCGCCTGGACGACATCACCGCCTGGGTCCAGCAGGTCGCCTCCCTGCCCCAGCGGGGCCTGCCGGTCGGGGGTGACTTCGACGGCGACGGCAAGGACGACGCCGCCGTGCTGTACGACTACGGTCTCGACAGCGCGAGCGGCAGGCGCCGGGTCGCGCTGTGGCTCCACACGAGCGAGGGCGGCCGTCTCTCGGCCCCCCGGGTCGTCTGGCAGAGCGAGGCGACGAGCTGGACCTGGAGCAACGTCAAGCTCGTCCCCGGCGACTTCGACGGCGACGGCAAGGACGACATCGGCGTCCTCTACGACAACGGCAAGACCGCCGACGGCACGAACGTGAGCGCGCTGTGGACCTTCACCAGCACGGGAGACGGCTTCGCGGAGCCGCGCCGGGTCTGGCAGAGCACGGGGAGCTGGAGCTGGGCGGCGAGCCGGCCGGTCGCGGGTGACTTCGACGGCGACGGGAAGACCGACGTCGGCGTGCTCTACGACTACGGCAAGAACGCGAGCACCGGCCTTCAGGAAGTGGGGCTGTGGGACTTCCGGAGCACGGGTTCCGGCTTCGCGGCCCCGAAGAAGGTGTGGACGAGCACCACGAGCTGGACCTGGAGTTCCATCAAGTCCACGGCGGGCGATTTCGACGGGGACGGCAAGGACGACATCGGCGTCCTCTACGACAACGGCAAGGACGCCAACGGGGCCTTCAAGACGGCCTGGTGGACCTTCGCGGGCACGAGCACCGGCCTCGCCGCCCCGCAGCGGGTCTGGCAGAGCACGGGAAGCTGGAGCTGGGCGGCGAGCCAGCCGCTCGCGGGGGACTTCGACGGCGACGGGAAGACCGATGCCGGGGTCCTCTACGACTACGGCAAGAACGCGAGCACCGGCCTCCAGGAGACGGGCCTGTGGACCTTCGCGAGCACGGGTTCCGGCTTCGCGGCCCCGAAGAAGGTGTGGACGAGTCCCATGAGCTGGACGGCGAGCCGGTCGCTCGCCTTCGGCGGTGACTTCGACGGGGACGGCAAGGACGACGTCGGCACCCTGTACGACAACGGGATCGGCGCGGACGGGCGCCAGACCTACGGCCTGTGGCGGTTCACCAGCACGGGTCTCGGCGTGAGCGGGCCCGTCCGCGACTGGTACAGCCCCCTGTCCTGAGCCCGCGGCGCCGGGGGCCGGCCCACCCGGCCACCCCCGGCGCCCGCCCTGCCACCGCCCGCTCGGCCCCCACGGGCGCCCGGCCGGGTCACTCGCGGGGAACACGGGACGGGTTCCCGGAAAAGGTGACAGGTTCTGACGGGATGGGCGCCCACGATGGACGTCATGGACCACACCACGCGGGAACAGCGGCGGACGGCGGACGAACGTCCCCTCGCCGGCAGGATCGCGCTCGTCGCCGGAGCGACGCGCGGGCTCGGCAGGGCCATCGCCGTCGCGCTCGGCGCGGCGGGGGCGACCGTCTATGTGACGGGTCGCACGACCCGTGCGCACACGAGCGAGGTCGGGCGACCGCAGGAGACGATCGAGGAGACCGGTGAACTCGTCACGGCCGCCGGGGGTACCGGGATCGCCGTACCGACCGACCATCTCGACGAGGAGCGGGCCCGTGCGCTCTTCGCGCGGATCGAGGCGGACCACGGACGGCTCGACATCCTCGTCAACGACCTCTGGGGCGGTGAACACCTCGTCGCGGAGCACGTGTTCGGCAAGAAGAGCTGGGAGACGCCGCTCGCGGACGGCCTGCGCATGCTCGACCTCGGCGTCCGCTCGCACGTCATCACGGCGGGTCTCGCGCTCCCGCTCCTGATCCGCTCGGACGGCCCCGTGCACATCGAAGTCACCGACGGCACGGCCGAGTTCAACGAGCGCTTCCGCGACAACCTGTACTTCGACATCGCCAAGACCACCCCGCACCGCATCGCCTTCGCCCTCTCCGAGGAGCTGGCCCCCTTCAACGGCACCGCGCTCAGCGTGAGTCCGGGCTTCCTGCGCTCCGAGCAGATGCTCTCCTTCTTCGGGGTCACGGAGGAGAACTGGCGCGAAGCCGTCGCCCAGGAACCGCACTTCGCGATCGCCGAGTCCCCCCACTACCTCGCCCGCGGCCTCGCCGCCCTCGCCGCCGACCCCCAGCGCGCCCGCTGGTCGGGCACATCCGCGTCGAGCGCGGAGCTCGCGAGCGCCTACGACCTGACGGACGTGGACGGCAGCCGCCCGGACTCGTTCGCGTATTTCAAGGACGTGGTGTTCGGGGGGAAGAAGGGGGTGCCGGAGGACTACCGATGAGGTGAGGGGGGGCGCGGCGGCGGCAAGGGTGGGCAGGAGCGCCCGCCCTCCCCGTGCCCTCACTGCCGGAACGGGCCCTCCAGCGCCGCCCATTGCAGGAGCATGACCGTCTTCGCGTCCGCGATGCGGCCGTCGCGGATCATCGACAGGGCCTCCGGGAAGGGGAGTTCGAGGACCTCGATGTCCTCTCCCTCCTCCGCCAGGCCGCCGCCCCGGCTCACGCGGTCGGCGGGAGTGTACGGGGCCGCGTAGAAGTGGAGGCGTTCGGTGACCGAGCCGGGGCTCATGTACGTGTCGTAGACGTGGGTCAACGGGCCCAGGCGGACGCCGAGTTCCTCCTCCGCCTCCCGGCGGATCGCCGCCTCCGGGCGGTCCGCGTCGAGCAGCCCCGCCGCCGCCTCGACCAGCATGCCGTCCGGGTGCTCGTTCACGTAGGCCGGGTAGCGGAACTGGCGTGTCAGCAGCACGCGTCGGCGCTCGGCGTCGTACGGCAGGACCACCGCGCCGTCGCCCCTGTCGTACGTCTCGCGCTCCAGGGTCTGCCAGCGGCCGTCCTTGCGGCGGTACGCGAATCTCGTACGGCGCAGGACGTGCCACCCTTGCGAGGTCAGCGCGACGTCCTCGACCACGACGTCCGGGTTGCGGTCGAGGCCGCGCCCGGCCTCGTCGAGGCCGGTGCGGCCCCGGTGGTCGGGGATCTCGATGCCGGGGCGATCCGCCACGAGGGGGCTCCTGGGGGTAGGGGGGAAGGGGGGACGAGCGGTAGACTACCCGCAGGAACGTGCAAGAACAGGAGGGACTATGCATGCTTGCTGCTGAACGCCGCGATCACCTCCTCGGTCTGCTGACGAACGAGGGCAAGATCATCGCCAAGGACGTCGCCGCCGACCTGGGCATCTCGGAGGACAGCGTGCGCCGCGACCTCCGCGACCTGGCCGCCGAGGGCCTGTGCCAGCGGGTGTACGGGGGTGCCCTTCCCGTCTCGCCCGCCGTCGCCGGGTACACCGCGCGGCAGGCCGTCGCCCCGGACGGCAAGCGGAAGGTCGCCGCGCTCGCCGCGAGGCTCATCCGTCCGGGCGGCGCGGTCATCCTCGACGGCGGCACGACCGCGCTCGCGCTCGCCCGCGCCCTCCCGCACGAACTGCCCTGCACGGTCATCACGCACAGCCCCACGATCGCCGCCGCGCTCCTCGACCACCCGCGTGCCGAACTCTTCCTCCTCGGCGGCCGTCTCTTCAAGCACTCGGCGGTCACGTGCGGGGCCGCCGCCGTCGAGGCCGCGCAGAACGTCTCGGCGGACCTGTGCCTCCTCGGCGTCACCGGGGTCCACCCGGAGGTCGGGCTCACGACGGGCGACGCCGACGAGGCCGCCATGAAACGCGCCCTCGCCTCCCGCGCCGCCGAGACCTACATCCTCGCCTCCTCCGAGAAGATCGGCACCGCGTCCCGCTTCCGCGTCCTGCCCTGGCAGAAGATCACCGGACTCGTCACGGACGCCGCACCCGACGACCCGGTCCTCGCCCAACTCGTGCGCCTGGGTGTGGAGATCCTGCGGGCGGAGTGAGGGCGCGGGGGGAGCGGGGGCATCAACAGCGGTGACGGGGAGGGCGGTTCGGGCGGTACGGGAGCGGCGCCCCCGTCCCCTGGCCGGTCGCACGGAACCGCCCCACGGGTGCGGGCGTCCCTCTCCCCGTCGTGATCACGTGCCCCGGAGGTTCCCTTTGCCCGCCACCCGCTTCGTGCATCTCGTCCGCCACGCCGAACCCGCGCCCGACGGCAGCGGGCTCACCGCGCGGGGGCGCGGGCAGGCCGAACTCCTCGGCGAGCGGCTGAAACGGCTGCCCCTCACCTCGCTCCACCACGGCCCGCTTCCCCGTGCCGCCGAGACCGCGCGGATCGTCGGCGAGCGCGCCGGAGTGCGGCCCGAGCCCGCCGAGACGGCGGGCGACTACGTACCGCACCTGCCGCGGCGCGACGAACTCCCGCCGCACCTCGCCGACTTCTACCTCGGCTTCCTCGCGGACACGACCCCCGAGGAGGCCGAAGCCGGACGCGCACTCGCGCGCCGGGCGACCGACTTGTACACCGGACCCGCCGAAGGCGACACCGTCCGCCACGACGTCGTCGTCACCCACAACTTCCTCGTCGCCTGGCTCGTCCGGGAAGCCCTCCACGCCCCGCGCTGGCGCTGGCTCGGCATCAACCACTCCCACGCCTCGCTCACCACGATCCGCCACACCCCGGGCCGCGCCCCGTGCCTCCACGTCCAGAACGACATGAGCCACCTCACGCCGGAGTCGCGCTGGACGGACGCCCCGCCGGAGGAGCACGTGTGAGCGCTCAAGGCCCGGCGGGCGCGGTGCACGGCT